>JAPSJX010000072.1 GCA_031178105.1 Agrococcus sp.
GGTCGAGTTCAGGCTCAGCGGTCCGAGGGTCACCTTCACCGCGTCGGCGAGCGTGTTGAGTCCACGCTCCAGCCCGCGGCGGGCCTCCTCGTTGAATGCGATCATCTTTGCCATTGCAGTCTCGTCCCTCCTGGACGCTGTGGACGTTCAACTGGCACTCCAACGATGGGAGTGCCAAGGCCCAAGTCTGGCACTCGGCACCTGAGAGTGCAAGCCAAGCCAAGCGGACGGGGCCCCGAGCATCGGCGGCGGCCAGGACCGCCCCGGCTAGGGAGCCGACGGCGTCGGCGAGTGCTCGACGTCCCCGTCGTCGCTCGGGGCGGCGCTCGGTACGGTGCCGGGCGCATCCGTGCCGAGCACGATGGTGATCGGGGAGCCCGAGATGCGGCCGTCGGACTGCAGCGCCTGCCCGACGCCCAGCTGCTGCACCAGGCCGCGCGCGATCGGCTCCAGCGCGGGGTCGTCGAACCAGACGACGGTCCGGTCGACCACCTCGGTGGCCGACGCGGTCGCCACGACCGTCCAGCCAGCATCCGAGAGCGCCTGACCGGTGCCTGCGGCGACCGCCCGCTCCCCCGTGCCGTCGAGCACGGTGATGGATGCTTCGAGCCCGGGGTCGATCTGCGACGGATCGGTGATCACCTCGGCCTCCTGCGTCGCGACCGGCTCCGGCACCGGCTCGATGCGCAGGCGATCGAGCAGGAAGAGCCCGACGGCGGTGAGCACGACCGCCACCGCGAGCGCGGCGAGCAGGATCGCCCAGCGCGGCCAGCGGCTGTCGCCGGTGCTCCGGTGGGCGCCGACGCGCTGCGTGCTGGCGCGGTGCCCGGCCCTCATGCGCCGTCGCGCAGTCGGAGCAGCCGACGCACGAGCATCGGGTCGTGATGCAGCGCCTGCGGCGTCTCGATCGCCGCGTCGAGCACCTGGTAGTAGCGCGTCGTCGACCAGCCGAACTCGGCGCGGATCGCGCGCGCCTTCGCGCCGCCGTGGGTCGCCCAGCGTCCCTCGAAGTCGAGCACCGTTCGGATGCGCTCCTCGCGCGCCCGCGCGAGGTCGTCGGCGCCGCGGGCAGCATCCTCCGCGCCACCGACCACGACCGCATCCGCCCGGTGGACGCTCGCGTGCTCGAGCCCTGCCGCATCGGAAGCCGCGAAGGCGAGGGCGGCCGCCTCGTCGGCGGTGCCCTTCGAGCGGGGGCGCGGCTCGGTCGACATGGAGTCGATCCTAGGCGCGGGGGCGCGTTCTGCCCGCCGCGAAACGCATGGCGACGCGGCGTAGCATCGAGGCATGACCGATCGAATCGAACGCTCCGACTCCGAGTGGCGCGAGGCCCTCTCCCCCGACGCCTACCGCGTGCTGCGCGAGGCCGGCACCGAGCGGCCGTGGACGGGTGCGCTGCTCGACGAGCAGCGCCAGGGCGTCTACGCGTGCGGCGCCTGCGGCAACGAGCTCTTCGACGACGAGACGAAGTTCGACTCCGGCTGCGGCTGGCCGAGCTTCTTCGACGCGCGCGACGACGCGGTGGAGCTCATCGAGGACCGCTCGCTCGGCATGGTGCGCACGGAGGTGCGCTGCGCGAAGTGCGGCAGCCACCTGGGCCACGTCTTCAAGGACGCGCCGCAGACGCCCACGGGCGACCGCTTCTGCATGAACTCGCTCGCGATGAGCTTCACGCCCGAGTCCTGACCCGTCGGTCGCGGGATCGCGCGACCTCGATCGGCGTGAGCGCCGGCCCAGGCGGCACCGGCCGCCGGCGCCGCGCTCAGGCCGATGGCACTCGCACGCGTGCCGGGCGGCGGATGGCCGAGACGGCGACCGCGACCATCGTCAGCGCCGCGCCGAGCAGCGACCAGGTCGTGACTGGATGCCCCGCGGGGAGGATCAGGTCGAGCAGCACGGACGTCACGACCTGGCCGCAGATGACGCCGAGGCCCATCGTGAGCACGCCGAGGTGGTGCACGGCCACCGACATGAGCGCGATGAAGACGATGCCGAGCACGCCGCCGATGTAGAGCCACGGCTCCGTCGGCAGTGGCGCCGCGCGCACGCCGACGAGCGTCTGGGCGAGCACGAACAGCGCGAGCGCGACCGTGCCGACGACGAAGTTCGAGACCGTCTGCGCGATCGCCGATCGCGCGTGCCGCTGCACGAGCCCGCCCATCGCCTGCTGCAGCGACTGCAGCAGTCCGGCGAGGAACGGCAGCAGGATGAGCCACGCGCCCTCGAGCTCGCCCGTGCCCACGAGCGCGAGGCCGACGGCGACGAGCGCGAGCACCGCGCCGACGACGCGGGGCGGGGTGATCGCCTTCTTCGCGAGACCGCCCAGCCCCATCCTGTCGACCGCGAGCCCGCTCATCGTCTGGCCCGCGACGACGCCGACCGTGTAGAGGGCGACCCCGAGCGTGCCGACCGCGATCCCCTGCGTCGCGACGAGGAACGCGCCGAGCAGGCCGGTGGTCGCGTACCACCACGGCATCGAGCCGTCACGGATGACGCCCACCAGCCGACGCACACCCGCCCGCGCGGCCGGCCACACCACGAGCAGGACGGCGAGCACCGCCGTGCCGACCCCGAACGAGATGAGCGCGGCAAGCGTGCCGTGCTCGAGACGCGCACCGAGCTCGCCGTTCACACGGCTCTGCAGGGCGAGGCCTGTGCCCGCCCCGATCGAGGCGAGCAGCCAGAGGAAGCCGGTCATGCGGGGTGCCGCTGACGGAGGTCGGCGGCGGGGCTCGAGGGACGTAGGCGACTCACCGGGCAAGCCTAGAATGACTGTCGGCCCCGGACGAACCGGGCCGCGCCTCCTTAGCTCAGTGGTAGAGCAACGCTCTTGTAAAGCGTAGGTCGTCAGTTCGATCCTGACAGGGGGCTCCAGGCAGCACCGCGACTCCTGCGATCAGCGGCGTCACCGCTGCCCGGCGATCGCCCCCAGCTCGACGCGCGCGCTCGGCGAGCGAGCGACTGAGCTCCTGCTCGGCGCGGCCCTGCGCGTCGAGCCGGTCTACGCGCGCGGGGTCTGCGCCGCGATGAACGCGGCCAGCGCATCCGCATCGCTCACGTCGCCCCCGAAGGTGACGCCGTCGACGAGGATCGTCGGCACGCCGCGCAGCGGCTCGACGCCCTGCAGCGGCTCCTCGATCGCCCGCACGGTCGCCTGGCGCACCCACCACGCGAACTCCGCCGACCCGATGCAGTCGCCGACCTCCGCGCCGTGCTCGGACGCGAGCGCCGTCACCTCCGACGCGTCGAAGCGGTCCGACTGGAGGTGCACGAGCAGCGCGGACTGGAACGGGCGATAGGCGTCGGGCGCACCGTCGGCCACGCACGCGAGCGCGTTCGCGCCGAGCGTCGACGCGTAGCCGTTGCCGATCTCGTCGCCCAGCGACACCGGCAGGTAGGCGACGCGCGCCTGCCCCTCGTCCGCGAGCCGCTCGAGCTGCTCCCCGCTCGCGGCCAGGGCCCGCGCACAGTAGTCGCAGCGCGGGTCGACGACGACGAGGATGTCGTGCATGCCCGTGGCGGGCTCCGCAGGGACCGGCTCGCCCTCGGCGAGCACCGGGTCGGCCTCGACCACGCCGTCGGCGTCGAACGCGATCGCGTCGGCCATGTTCGCCGGCCCGTCGGCGGGCGCGAGCCGCACGATCTGGCCGCCGAGCGACTGCTGGATGGTCTCGAGCGCGGGATCGCGGATCACCCAGCGGTCCGCGACGAGCACCGTCTGCTCCTGCAGCTGGCGCTCGGTCGCGATCGCCTGCGCCTCGCCCGCGTCAGCCGCGAGCACGAGCTCGGTGTCGGCGCCGCACGTGGCGACCACCGGATCCGTGTCGGCCGCGCGGTACTGCTCGACGAGGTCGCTGCACGCCCCGCCCGCCTCGAGGTAGGCGGCGCCCAGCTCGCCGATCGTGGTGATCGGGGCGGGCGGAGTGGCGGCGCACCCGGCCAGCACGGCGATCGCGGCGATCGCGAGCCCTGCCGGCCAGGCGCGCCGGCGCATCAGCCCTCGCTCGGCGCGGGCGTCTCGGTCGCTGCGGGCGTCTCCGTCGGCGCCGGCGTCTCGGACTCACCGGTCAGCTGGCCGGCGGTCGCCGTGACGAAGGCCTGGAAGCCGGCGGCGTCGGCGGGCGACCCCTCGTACTTCTGCCCGTTGACGAGCACCGTCGGGGTGCGGTCCGCGACGACGCCGTCGGTGCCCGGCAGCGGCTGCGAGCCGGCCCGGATCGTGGCGTCCTCCGCCCAGCTCATGAAGCGGCCCTCGCGGATGCACTCGGCGACGCCGGTGGTGGTGTCGATGCCCGCGCCCTCGGCGATGCCGACCATCTCGTCGTTCGTGAGACCGGCGGTCTGCTCGGCCGGCTGGTTGTCGTACATGGCGGAGTTGAAGTCCCAGAACTGGTCCGGGGCGAACTCGGCGACGCAGGCCGCGGCCGACGCGGAGCGGGTCGAGAACTTCGTGCCGAGCGAGAGCCGGTCGAGGATCGCGATCGGGTGCACCTCGACGGTCGCGGCGCCGGTCGTCAGCAGCTGCTCGAGCGTGGCGCGGTTCGCCTCGTCGAAGGCGCCGCAGACCGGGCACATGTAGTCCTGGTAGATCTCGATCTGGATGATGTCCTGCCGCGGCGCGGTGGGCGTCGGCTCTCCCTCCGCGGGCGTCGCGGCGGTGCGCTCGGCGACGAAGTCCTGCCCCACGACGATGCCGTTGCTGGCCATGTTCTCGGGGCCGGGGCCCGCGGGACGGATGCTGTTCACGATCACGACCGCGACGATCGCCACGATCGCCACGGCGGCGAGGATGATGCCGCCGATCGTCAGGCCGCGGCGCATCCGCTCCCTGCGACGGCGCTGCTCCTGCATCGCGCGTGCCTGCTCGCGCGCCTGTGCGCGGCGCTCGTTCTTGGTCAGCTTGTCGCTCATGCGTTCCTGTCCTGCTCGACCGGGATCCCGGTGGCGCGATGCGAGCACACGCCGGTGCCTAGGATACCGGGCACTCGGCGTGCCAGGATGTCCCCGCGGGCAGTGCTGCCCGCGCCCGACCACTACGGATCGTCCGGCACGTACCTGCCGGTGGAAGGAAGACGACGATGGCGTCTGTGACGTTCGACAAGGCGACCCGCCTCTACCCGGGGAGCACCAAGCCAGCGGTCGACTCGATCGACCTCGACATCGCCGATGGCGAGTTCCTCGTGCTCGTCGGCCCCTCGGGCTGCGGCAAATCGACCACCCTGCGCATGCTCGCGGGCCTCGAGGAGGTCAACGACGGCAAGATCCTGATCGGTGACCGCGACGTCACCGACATGCCGCCGAAGGACCGCGACATCGCGATGGTGTTCCAGAACTACGCGCTCTACCCGCACATGACGGTGGCCGAGAACATGGGCTTCGCGCTCAAGATCGCCGGCGTCGCGAAGGACGAGCGCGCGAAGCGCGTCGAGGAGGCGGCGAAGCTGCTCGACCTCGAGCCGTACCTCGGCCGCAAGCCGAAGGCGCTCTCGGGCGGTCAGCGCCAGCGCGTCGCCATGGGCCGCGCGATCGTGCGCCAGCCGCAGGTGTTCCTCATGGATGAGCCGCTGTCCAACCTCGACGCGAAGCTGCGCGTGCAGACGCGCACGCAGATCGCGTCGCTCCAGCGCCGCCTCGGCGTCACGACCGTCTACGTCACGCACGACCAGACGGAGGCGCTCACGATGGGCGACCGCATCGCGGTGCTCAAGGACGGCATCCTGCAGCAGGTCGGCACGCCGCGCGAGCTCTACGGCAACCCGGCCAACGTGTTCGTCGCCGGCTTCATCGGCAGCCCCGCCATGAACCTCATGGAGCTGCACACGAGCGACCAGGGCGTGCACTTCGGCAACCACCTCGTGCCGATCCCGCGCCAGCAGCTCGCGTCGGCCGGTGCCGAGCTCACCGTGGGCGTGCGCCCCGAGGACATCTCGGTATCGGAGCAGGGCGATGGACTGCCGGTGATCGTCGACCTCGTCGAGGAGCTCGGTGCCGACGGCTACCTCTACGGCCACGCGGATGTCGAGGGGAAGCGGGTCGACATCGTCGCGCGCGTCGACGGGCGCACGCACGCGTCGCTCGGCGACACCGTCTACATCACGCCGAACGCCGACCACCTGCACGTCTTCGACAAGGCCTCGGGTCTGCGCGTCTGACCTGGCGGCGGGTGGTCGCGACACGCCGCGCCGACGGAGTCGGCTGCGGCGGGTCGTGACCACCCGGGCGGGCGGGAGCGGCGTGTCGTGACCACCCGGGGCTCCCCCGAGCGCGGGCTGCGTGCCGACCGAAGGGCCCCCGCTGACGGCGGGGGCCCTTCGGCCTAGCATGGCGGTATGCGCTCCGATCTGCGCATCACCTCTGCGGTGATGGATGCGACCCTGCTCGACCTGCCGTGGGAGGTGCCGCTCGAGGCGTGGACGGAGGAGGACGTCGTCCAGCTGCCGAAGGGCATCTCGCGGCACCTCGTGCGCTTCGCGCGCCTCGGCGGCCGCGTCGTCGCCATCAAGGAGACGACCGAGGAGATGGCCTCGCGCGAGTACGGGATGCTGCGGCGCCTGCAACGGCTCGATGTGCCGTGCGTCGAGCCGCTCGCCGTCATCTCCGGCCGCACCGGCGTCGACGGCGAGCAGCTCGACGCGGTGCTCGTCACGCGGCACCTGCGCTTCTCGCTCCCCTATCGCGCGCTGTACTCGACGTCGATGAAGCGCGACACCGCGCAGCGCCTGGTCGATGCGCTCGCCGGCCTGCTCGTGCGGCTGCACCTCGTGGGCTTCTACTGGGGCGACGTGTCGCTCTCGAACACGCTCTTCCGCCGCGACGCCGGCGCCTTCGCCGCCTACCTCGTCGACGCCGAGACCGGCACGATCGAGCCCAACGGGCTCTCCACCGGCCGCCGCGAGGACGACCTCGAGGTCGCGCGCGTCAACATCGCGGGCGAGCTGCTCGACCTCGCGGCAGGCTCCCGCCTCGACGAGTCGATCGACCCGGTCGCGGTCGCCGCGTCGATCGTCGAGCAGTACCGCTCGCTCTGGCACGAGCTCACGGACGACGAGGTGATCGACGCGTCCGAGCGGTGGCGCATCGGCGCGCGCATCGAGCGGCTCAACGCGCTCGGGTACGACATCGAGGAGCTCGCGATCCGCACCGGCGACGGCGGCACGACCGTGCGCATCCAGCCGAAGGTCGTCGACCCCGGCCACCACCATCGGCGCCTGCAGGGCCTCACCGGCATCGACGCCCAGGAGAACCAGGCGCGGCGCATGCTCAACGACCTCGATCAGTACGTCGCGCTGCAGCACGACCTGCGACCGAACGTCGGCGACGAGGCGCTCGCGAACGAGTGGCTCGAGCGGGTGTTCGAGCCCATCGTCGAGTCGGTGCCGCTCGAGCTGCGCGGCAAGCTCGAGGGGCCCGAGGTGTTCCACGAGGTGCTGGAGCACCGCTGGTACCTGTCGGAGCAGCGGCAGTGCGAGGTGCCGCTCGAGGAGGCCGCGGCGAGCTACATCGAGACGCAGCTGTCGTTCCGACGTGACGAGGCGGCGCTGCTCGGCGTACCGGTCACGACCGCGATCTCCGTCGTGCCGATCGAGACCGGGGCGATCCCGCTGGACGACGAGGACGACGATCCGGACTGGCGCGACAAGGTGTAGGCCGCGCCCGCCGAGCCGCGCGATCAGCGCGAGGAGCGCAGCTTCGCCACCTCGTAGAGCGTGATCGACGCCGCGATGCCGGCGTTCAGCGACTCGGTCGCCGCGCCGATCGGGATCGAGACGATCGCGTCGCACGTCTCGGCCACGAGGCGCGACAGGCCCTTGCCCTCGCTGCCGACCACGATCACGAGCGGACCCGCGGCGAGCTCGAGCTCGTGGAGCGACACGTCGCCGTCGCCGTCCAGGCCGATCACGAAGCATCCCTCGGACTTCAGCTCCTTGAGCGTCGCCGTCAGGTTGGAGGCCATCGCCACCGGCACGCGCGCCGCGGCGCCCGCGCTCGTCTTCCACGCGCTCGCCGTCACGCCGACCGAGCGGCGCTGCGGCACGATGACGCCCTGCGCGCCGAACGCGCCGGCCG
>JAPSJX010000073.1 GCA_031178105.1 Agrococcus sp.
GGGGGGGGGGGGGGGCGCCCCCCCCCCCCCGCGCGCGGGGCCCCCCCCCCCGCGCGGGGGGGTGCCCCCCGCGGCCCGCGGGGGGGCGGCCCCGGGCGCGGGGGCGCCCCCCCCGCCTGGCTCCGGACGGCGTGTCGTGACCACCCTGCGGGACCGGACGGCGTGTCGTGACCACCCTGCGCGACCGCGCGGCTGGTCGCGCCTGTGCGGCCGGGTCCGCGGGTCAGTCGTCGGGGTCTCGGCGGGCGCCCTGCGACGCGCGCACCGAGAACACGACCGGGCGCGCGTGGCCGGCCCGCTCGACCGCATCCGCGACCTCGGCACCGATCCGCGCCGACGCTGCGGCATCGACGAGCGCGATCGCCGCGCCGCCGAACCCCCCGCCGGTCAGGCGGGCGCCGAGGGCCCCCGCCGCGACCGCGGCCTCGACGGCGGCGTCGATCGCGGGCACCGAGTCCTCGAAGTCGTCGCGCTGCGAGACATGCCCGTCGGTGAGGATGGGACCGATCTCGCGCGGCCTGCCGCCCCGCACGAGCGCGGCGACGCGGGCCGCCCGGTCGGTGTCGGTGACGATGTGGCGCATCCGGCGGTGCACGTGCGCTGGCATCCGGTCTGCCCACGAGGCGACATCCTCCACCGCGACCTCGCGCAGCGTCGTGACGCCGGCGATCCGCGCGGCCTCCTCGCACTCCCGGCGGCGCTCGCCGTAGCCGCCCGTCGCGTGATCGTGGCGCACGAGCGAGTCGATGACGAGGATCTCGAGCCCCGCGGCCTCGAAGCCGAGTGGCACCTGCTCGGCGGTGTCGGCGCGGAAGTCGAGCAGCACCGCGTGATCCCGCTCCGCGAGCAGCACCGCCGACTGGTCGAGGGTTCCGGTCGGGGCGCCCACCACCTCGTTCTCGACCAGCTGGCCGAGCCGCACCATCTCGCGCCGCGCGATGCCGAGCTCCCAGAGCTCGTCGAGCGCGACGAGCACCGCCGACTCGAGCGCGGCCGACGACGAGACGCCGACGCCGACGGGCACGTCGCTCGAGACCAGCGCGTCGAAGCCGGAGCCCTCCACCGCGAGCTCGCGCCGCAGCACGTGGACGACGCCCAGGACGTAGCGGCTCCAGCCGGTCGCCCGACCGGCCGTCGCGAGGGTCGCCGTCACGACGCGGCCCTCGTCACCCTGAGCCTGCGCCGAGTCGGTCGCGACCCGCACGACGTCGTCGTCGCGCAGCCGCACCGCCACGCGCGTGCGCCGGTCGATGCCGAAGGGGAGCGCGAGCCCCCCGTTGTAGTCGGTGTGCTCGCCGATCAGGTTCACGCGCCCGGGCGCCGACCAGATGCCGTCGGGCTCGGCGCCGAACGCGGCAGCGAACGCCTCACGCATCGGTGGCGCTGACGGATGCGGTGAGCGGTTCGACCGGGCGGGACTCGTCGGCCTTCGCGATCGCGTCGCGCAGCCGGGCGGCGCCGTCCTCGGGGCTGATGTCGCCCACCCATGCGCCCATGGCGGCCTCGGATCCGGCGAGGAACTTCAGCTTGTCGGCCGCGCGCCGCGGGCTCGTCACGTGCCAGGTGAGCCGCACGTCGTCGCGGTGCCGGCCGACGGGCGCCTGCACCCAGCCGGCGATGTAGGGCAGCGGCGCGTCGTAGAGGGCGTCGAGCCCGCGGGCGAGCCGCAGCGTCAGCGTGGCGAGCTCGTCGCGCTCGGCGTCGGTGGTCCCCGCGAGGTCGGGCACCTGGCGGTGCGCCATGACCTGCACCTCCACGGGCCAGCGCGCCGCGAACGGCACGAAGGCGGTGAAGTGCTCGCCGGCGAGGAGCACCCGCGCGCCGGTCGCCTCGCTGTCGAGGATGTCGGCGAAGAGCCCCTGCCCGTACTGCTCGACGGACGCGCAGATGCGCCGGATCCGCTGCGGCACGTACGGGTACCCGTAGATCTGGCCGTGCGGGTGGTGCAGCGTGACACCGATCTCGACGCCGCGGTTCTCGAACGGGAAGACCTGCGCGATGCCCGGCACGGTCGAGAGGGCGCGCGTGCGCTCCGCCCACGCCTCGACGACGGTGCGCGCGCGCAGGGTCGGCTGGGTGCCGAACGAGCCCTCGTGGTCGGGGCTGAAGCACACGACCTCGCACCGTCCGATCGCAGGCCGCGACGCGCCGATCGCGATCGGCTCGACGGCGGGGCCCTGCGGGCCATCGGATGCGGTGCCCGGTCCGAACGACGGCGACCGGTTCTCGAAGACGGCGACGTCGTAGTCGTCGGGGATCTCGCTCGGGTTCGTGGGCGACTGCGGCGCGAGGGGGTCGAACTCGGCCGGCGGCAGGTGCACCCGGCCCTGCCGCGCGGTCGCGACGGTCACCCACTCCGCGCTCAGCGCGTCGAAGCGCATCGTCGGCGTCGCCGGGCGCGGGTCCAGGGCGCGGCTGTCGGCGCGCCGCTCCCGCGCGGGGGCGCCCGCGTCGTCGAAGTAGACGATCTCCCGCCCGTCGGCGAGCAGCGCGGAGGTCTGACGGATGGCGGTCACGCCGACCATCCTGCACCAGCGGGGCGTGCCGCCCCGCATCCGCCGGCGACGCTAGAGGGAGTCGAGCGCCTGGCGCAGGTCCGCCACCAGGTCGTCCGCGTCCTCGAGCCCGACCGACAGGCGCAGCAGGTCGTCGGGCACGGCGAGCTCGGTGCCCTGCACCGACGCGTGCGTCATCTCGGTCGGGTAGCAGACGAGCGACTCGATGCCGCCGAGCGATTCCGCGAGCTGGAAGAGCCTCGTGCGCTGGACGAGCGCGAGCGCCGCCTCCCTGCCGCCGGCGAGCTGCATCGACACCATGCCGCCGAACCCGCGCATCTGCCGCGAGGCGAGCTCGTGCTGCGGGTGGTCGGGGAGGCCCGGGTAGTGCACGGCTGTGAGGGCGGGGTGGCCGACGAGCGACTCGGCCACCGCCTGCGCGTTCGAGCAGTGCCGCTCCACGCGCACGCCGAGCGTCTTGAGCGACCGCGACGTGAGCCACGCGTCGAACGGGCTGTTGACCGCGCCGACCGCGAACTGCTGGAAGGCGATCCGCTCCGCGAGGTCGGCGTCCGACGTCACGACGGCGCCCCCGACGAGGTCGGAGTGCCCGCCGATGTACTTCGTCGTCGAGTGGATCACGACGTCGGCGCCGAGCGTGAGCGGCTGCTGCAGGTAGGGCGTCGCGAAGGTGTTGTCGGCGACCACCACGGCACCGGCGGCGCGGCCGATCTCGACGAGCCCCGGGATGTCGGCGACCTTCATGAGCGGGTTGGAGGGCGTCTCGACCCACAGGATCCGCGTGGTCGGGCGCATCGCGGCGCGCACCGCGTCGAGGTCGGATGCGTCCGCGGTGGTGATCTCGACGCCCCAGCGGGCGTGGATCTGCGAGACCAGCCGGTGCGTGCCGCCGTAGACGTCGTTGCCCATCAGCACGTGGTCGCCCGGCTGCAGCACGGCGCGCAGGATCGCGTCCTCGGCGGCCAGCCCGGAGCCGAAGGCGTAGGCGTGCGTGCCGGCCTCGAGGCTCGCGAGCTGCTGCTGCAGCCCGTCCCGGCTCGGGTTGCCGCCGCGGGAGTACTCGTAGCCGTCGCGGAAGCCGCCGACGCCGTCCTGCACGAACGTCGAGGTCATGTAGATCGGCGGGATGACGGCGCCGGTGCGCGGCTCGAACGCCTGCCCGTCGTGGATCGCGCGGGTCGAGAAGCCGCGCTTCGGTGCATCGGTCACGGTCATGCCTCCTTGGCGAGGTAGCTGAGCAGGTCGGTGCGGGTGATGACGCCCGCGGGCTTGGCCTCGTCGAGCACGAGCAGCGCGTCGGCGTCCTTGAGCGCGGCGCGCAGGGCGTCGACCGACTCGGAGATGCCGATCTGCGGCAGGCGCGGTCCGACGTGATCGGCGATCGGGTCGGCGAGCTGCGCGCGCTCGGCGAACACGGCGTCGAGCAGCGAGCGCTCGTCGACAGCGCCGGCGACCTCGCCGACGACCACCGGCGGCTCGGCGGTGAGCACGGGCAGCTGGCTCACCCCGTACTCCCGCATGATCTCGATCGCGTCGTGCACGGTGTCGCTCGGATGCGCGTGCACGAGGGCGGGGACGGCGCCGCCGGGTGCGCCGCCCTTGCCGGCGAGCACGTCGCGCACCGTCGTGCCCTCGACGGGCGCGGCGAAGCCGTAGGAGCGCATCCAGGCGTCGGAGTAGACCTTCTGCAGGTAGCCGCGGCCGGAGTCGGGCAGCAGCACGACGAGCACGGCGTCGGCGGGCAGCTCACGGGCGACGCGCAGCGCCGCGACGACCGCCATCCCGCTCGAGCCGCCGACGAGCAGCCCCTCCTCGCGCGCGAGCCGGCGCGTCATCGCGAACGACGCAGCATCGTCGACGGCGATGACCCGATCCACGACGCTCGGGTCGTAGTTGCCCGGCCACATGTCCTCCCCGACGCCCTCGACGAGGTAGGGCCGGCCGGTGCCTCCGGAGTAGATCGAGCCCTCCGGATCGGCACCGATGACCGTGACGCGGCCCTCCGATGCGCGCTTGAGGAAGCGCGCGGTGCCCGTGATCGTCCCGCCGGTGCCGACGCCGGTGACGAAGTGCGTCACCCTGCCGTCGGTGTCGCGCCAGATCTCGGGCCCCGTGGTCGCCTCGTGGGCCGCGGGCGCCGCGGGGTTGAAGAACTGGTTCGGCTGGAAGGCGCCCTCGATCTCGGCGGTGAGGCGGTCTGCGACGCCGTAGTACGACTCCGGGCTGTCGGGCGCGACCGACGTGGGCGTGACGACCACCTCGGCGCCGTAGGCGCGCAGCGTCGCGCGCTTGTCCTCCGACACCTTGTCCGGGCACACGAACACGCAGCGGTAGCCCTTCTGCTGCGCGACGAGCGCGAGGCCGACGCCGGTGTTGCCGCTCGTCGGCTCGACGATCGTGCCGCCGGGGCGCAGCAGCCCCCGCTCCTCCGCGTCCTCGATCATCGCCTGGGCGATGCGATCCTTCACCGAGCCGCCGGGGTTCAGGAACTCGACCTTCGCGAGCACCGTCGCGCCGACCCCCTCGGTGACCTTCGAGAGCCGGACGAGCGGGGTGTCGCCGATGGTCTCGAGGATCGACTCTGCGTAGCGCATCGTGCCTCCTGACTGATGCCCGAGCCTACCCCCGCGCCTCGCGCGTCCGCCGTCCCGGTGCGCACGCGAGCCCGAGCCCGGTCGCGCGACCGAGCGGGCTCGCGCCGTGCAGCGCAAGGCGCGTCGAGGGGCGGCAGGATGGGCGAGTGGACGCCAGGCGGGAGCTCGTGATCGAGCGGGTCCTGCGATGCGTCGAGCAGGTGCCGCCGGGTCGTGTCGCCTCCTACGGTGCGATCGCCGCGGTCTGCGGCGTCGGGCCCCGCCAGGTCGGCTCGATCATGAAGGCGTACGGCCACGACGTGCCGTGGTGGCGCATCACGAACGCCTCCGGCGACCTGCCCGCAGCGCTGCTCGCCGAGGCTCGCCCGCGGTGGGATGAGGAGGGCATCCGCCTGAAGCCGAACGGGCTCGGGTGCCGCTACGCCGACTTCGCGGCCGACCGGGACGCGCTCGCTCGGCAGTGGCGCGCGGCGACCGCCGATCTGCCGCACCTGGACGCCGTGGCCGACGACGCATCCGCCTGAGGTGCCTCGCCCCTCGCGTCAGCCGCGCGCCTGCTGCGCGAAGAGCGTGGCGTAGGTGCCGCCGCGCTCGAGCAGCGCATCGTGCGTGCCCTGCTCGACGATGCGCCCGGCGTCGATGACGAAGATCACGTCGGCGTGCCGGATGGTCGACAGCCTGTGCGCGATCGCGAGCGTCGTGCGGCCGCGCGCGGCCTCGTCGAGCGCTGCCTGCACCAGGCGCTCCGAGACCGTGTCGAGCGCGCTGGTCGCCTCGTCGAGCACGAGCACGGCCGGGTCCTTCAGCAGCACCCGTGCGATCGCGATGCGCTGCTTCTCGCCGCCCGAGAGCCGGTAGCCGCGCTCCCCCACGACCGTGTCGTAGCCGTCGGGGAAGCGGTGGATCGTGTCGTAGATGCTCGCCGCTCGGGTGGCCGCGTCGAGCTCCTCGTCGGTGGCGTCGGGCTTCGCGTAGCGCAGGTTCTCGGCGATGGAGGCGTGGAACAGGTACGGCTCCTGGCTCACGATGCCGATGTTCTCGGTGAGCACCGCGGGATCGATCTCGCGCACGTCGACGCCGGCGAAGCGCACCGAGCCGGAGGTCGCCTCGTGCAGGCGCGGCAGCAGGTAGCCGATCGTCGTCTTCCCCGCCCCGGAGGGTCCGACGAAGGCGGCGAAGGTCCCCGGCTCGAGCGAGAAGGAGACGCCGTCGAGCGTCGCGGGCTCCCCCGGCTTCGCGTCCGGGTAGTGGAAGGCGACGTCGTCGAAGGCCACCTCGCCGAGGCGAGCAGGGTCGACCGGCTTCGGCTCCGCGGGCGGCTCGATCGCCGGGACGAGATCGAGGTACTCGAAGATGCGGGCGAAGAGCGCACCGGAGGTCTGCAGGTCGAGCGCGACGCGCAGCAGGCCCATGAGCGGCATGAGCAGCCGCGCCTGGACGGTCGTGAACGCGACGAGCGTGCCCGCGGTCACGGTCGCATCCCCGCCGACGATGAGGAAGCCGGCGATGAGGTAGACCACGGCCGGCAGCACCGAGATGAAGATCGAGACGAGCGCGAAGAACGTCTGGCCGCTCATCGTCAGCCGCACCTGCAGGTCGATCTGCCGGTCGTTCTCGGCGCGGTAGCGGCGGGACTCGTCGGCCTGCCGGCCGAACGCCTTCGCCAGCAGGATCCCGGAGACCGAGAGCGACTCCTGGGTGATGGCCGTCATGTCGCTCAGCGACTCCTGCGTCTTCGTCGCGATGCGCGCGCGCACCTGGCCCACCCGGCGCTGCAGCAGCACGAGGAGGGGCGTGAGCAGCACGGCGACGATCGTCAGCGGCCACGACAGGATGAGCATCGTCACGAGGCTCGCGATGACGGTGACGGTGTTGCCGACGACCGACGAGACGGTGCTCGAGAGCACGCTCGCGACGCCGCCCACGTCGTTCTGCAGGCGCGACTGGATGACGCCCGTCTTCGTGCGGGTGAAGAACGCGAGCTCCATGCTCTGCAGGCGCTCGAACAGCGCGTTGCGCAGCTCCCCCATCACCCGGTTGCCGACCCTCGAGGTGATCCAGGTCTGCCAGACGCCGAGCAGGTTCGACGCGACGAGCAGCGCCACCATCGTGCCGACCAGCACCCACAGCAGGTCGAGGTCGGGGCCGCCCTCTGCCGGGAACAGCGCCTCGTCGAAGACGCGCTGGGTCAGCAGCGGCGGGAACACGGTGAGCGTCGCGACCACGAGCACGAGCGCGATCGTGAGCGTGAGCGCCGCCCGGTGGGGCGCGAAGAGCGCGATGATGCGCCGCCCGAGGTCGGGCACTTGCGGGGCGTCGGCGTTGGCCGCCTTCTGCGCCGTCTCGTCGCGCATCGCGACCCGTCCGCGGCCGCCGCCCATGCCCATGTTCATCGGGTCAACCGTAGTGCCGGGCGGAGACCGTCGATCGCAGCCCCGGGCGACGACGACGGTGGTGCTCGGGGGACGGCGAAGGGCCGCACCCTGACGGATGCGGCCCTTCGCTGCGATGCGGGGAGGCTACTTGACGGTGACCGTCGCGCCGACCTCTTCGAGGTCAGCCTTCGCCTTCTCGGCGTCCTCCTTCTTGGCGCCCTCGAGCACCGTCGCCGGCGCACCGTCGACGAGCGCCTTGGCCTCGCCGAGGCCGAGGGACGTCAGCGAACGGACGACCTTGATGACCTGGATCTTGCTCGAGCCGGCAGCCTCGAGGACGACGTCGAAGTCCGTCTTCTCCTCGACCTCCTCGGCGGCAGCAGCGGCTGCGGGGGCAGCAGCGGCAGCAACCGGAGCGGCAGCGGTGACCTCGAAGGTCTCCTCGAACGCCTTCACGAACTCGCTGAGCTCGATGAGGGTGAGCTCCTTGAACTGCTCGAGCAGCTCGTCAGTCGACAGCTTTGCCATCGTCTTCTCCTTGTTTCTG
>JAPSJX010000074.1 GCA_031178105.1 Agrococcus sp.
CGCTCAGCCCCGCGCAGGTGCTGCGGGACGTCGTGCAGGAGGGCATCGCCGCCGAGCGCGCCGGCCTGGCCTTCTTCGGCGCCGGCGAGCACCACCGCGCGGACTTCGCGATCAGCGCCCCCGAGATCGTGCTGGGCGCGCTCGCGTCGGTGACGGAGCGCATCCGCCTGGGCACCGCTGTGACCGTGCTCTCGTCGAACGACCCGGTGCGGGTCTTCGAGCAGTTCGCGACCCTCGACGGCATCTCGAGCGGTCGCGCAGAGCTCATCGTGGGCCGCGGCTCGTTCACCGAGTCGTTCCCGCTGTTCGGCTACCGGCTCGAGGACTACCAGGCGCTCTTCGAGGAGCGCCTGGAGCTGCTCGCCGCGCTCGTGCGGGAGGAGCCGGTCACGTGGTCGGGCGAGCTGCGCGCCCCGCTCGTCGAGCAATCGGTGCACCCGCGCTCCCACGCCGCGGAGCACGGCGGTCGGATGCCCGTGTGGGTCGGGGTGGGCGGCTCGCCCGAGTCGGTCATCCGCACCGCGCGGCACGGCTTCGACATGATGCTGGCCATCATCGGCGGCAGCCCCGCGCAGTTCGCGCCGTTCAGCGGGCTCTACCGCAAGGCCATGGAGCAGTTCGGCCACCCGGGCGGGCGCGTGGGCATGCACTCGCCCGGCCTCATCGCCGAGACGGACGCGGAGGCCAAGCGCATCCTCATGCCGCAGTGGCTCGTCTACCGCAACCGGCTCGGGCGCGAGCGCGGCTGGGGCGAGGGCACCGAGCGCGAGTTCGACGCCGGCACCGCGGAGCACGGGGCGCTCTTCGTCGGCAGCCCGGAGACGGTGGCGCAGAAGATCGCCTGGGCGCACGAGACGCTCGGCATCGAGCGGTTCGACCTGAAGTACGACTCCGGGACGCAGCACGAGGACAACCTGCGCTCGATCGAGCTGTTCGGCACCGAGGTCGTGCCGCGGGTGCGGGCGCTGCTCGGCGGCTGAGCGGCGGCGCGGCCGCTACCCGAGCAGCGCCGCCGCCCGCTCGAGCAGCTGCTGCGCAGCCGCGCTGCCGCGGTCGTCGCCGCGGCCGGCGTTCGCGAGGGCGTGCCCCATGAGGTGCGTGGCGGCGATCGCGGCGACGCGCACATCGCCCGCCCAGCCCGCCTGCAGCTCGTCGGCGAAGGCGGCGAGCGCGACGCCCGCGTCGGTGACGGGCGTGCGCTCGATCGCCGAGACCACGACGTGGCCGAAGAGCGCACCGCGGTCGTCCGCCGGGTCGCCGAGGCCGGCCGTGTCGATGTCGAGGATGCCGGTGATCGTCGACGGCGCGGCCTCGTCGACGAAGATCTGCCCGAGGTGCAGGTCGCCGTGGATGGTGACCGGTCGCGGCAGCACCGTGGCCGCGTACCGCTCCGTGACGAGCCGCGCGAGGCGAGCGGTCTCGCGCCCGAACAGCGGCGCCGTCTCCTGCATCCGCTCCGCGTACCAGTCGACGCGGCGCGCGAGCGACTCGCGGGCGCCGATCGCGACCGGCACCGAGGCGATGTGCCGGGTGAGCTCGTCGACGCCGCGCGCGAAGCGGGCGCGGTCGATGCGGTCGAAGACGTCGATGGCGGGCACGCCGGGCAGCTCGCCGAGCAGCACGAGCCCGGCATCGGAGAAGCCGAGCGAACGGGGCACCGGCACGCCCGCGGTGCGGAAGCGCTCGTGCAGGTCGTGGATGGACGACGCGAGCGACGGGTGCACGACCTTCGCGAACCAGCGGTCCGTCGCCGTCTCGACGCGCAGCACCGCCCGCTTGCCGGGCCGGTACGCCTCCATCCGCAGCTTCGCACCCTCTGCCGCGATGCCGAACTTCGCGAGCACCACCCCCGCGGCCTCCGGGTACGACACGGCGGGCAGCGACGGCAGTGCCGGGTCCTGCGGGTAGGCCCACGCGGTGAGGCGGCGGCCGGATGCGTCGACGAGCTCGACGGTGTGCTCGTCCATCGGCGCGCTCGGCGAGGTGTTCACGTAGATCGTGACCCGCTCCACGGTGTCGTCGCGCGTGCGCACGCCGCACGAGTAGCCGACGATGAGGCCCTCGTTGACCGGCTCGACATCCTTCTGCGCGAAGTCGACGAGCTCGCGCCCGCTCTCGGCCACGAGTCGCGTGAGGATCGCGGCGGCGTTGTCGAGCATGCGTCCCATACAACACCGCCCCGTCCCGGTCGCCGCGCAGGCGCGCGATAACGTGGATCCATGCGGTGGCTCGGGAGGCTCACGGTCGAGCAGCAGGCGCCGTGGCTGCAGGTCGGCAAGACCCTCGTCGCGATCGTCGTCGCGTGGGTCGCGAGCCGGCTGCTGCTCGGCATCGAGGTGCCGATCTTCGCCGCCATCGCCGCGCTGCTGGTGGTCGCGCCCAGCGTGCACCAGTCGATCGGCAAGGGGCTCGAGCGCTCGGCCGGCGTGCTGGGCGGCGTCCTGCTCGCGTGGCTGGCGAGCCTCGCGCTGCCGTCAGGACCGCTCGTCGTGCTCGCCGTCTCGCTCGTCGCGGTGCTCGCCGCCCGGCTGCTGCGGCTCGCGCCGATGGCGGCGAACCAGCTGCCGATCAGCGCGATGATCCTGCTCGCGCTCGGCGCGGGCAGCGGGCCCCTGTTCGGCTTCGAGCGGGTCGTGGAGACGCTCATCGGCGCGGCGTGCGCGCTGCTCATCAACCTCGTCGTCGTGCCGCCGGTGCAGCACGAGCCTGCCGAGCGTGCGATGCGCGAGACGGCGCACGCGGTGGCCGACGCCTACGACCGCGTCGCGGGCGCCCTCGTCTCGGGCGATGTGGACGGCGCGCGCCTCCTCGCCGACGCCAGGGCGCTGCGCGAGCACATCCAGCGCACGCGATCGGCGATGGACGCGCTCGAGGAGTCGACGAGGCTCAACCTGCGCGCCAGGACGCTGCGCGAGCGGATCGCGCGCGACGAGCGGCTGCTGCTCACGCTCACGGTGCTCGTGAACCGCGTCATCGGCATGTCCCGCACGGTCGCCGACCGGTTCGACGCGTCCGTCGCGGACGACCCCATCGTGCACCGGCTGGGCGCGGAGTCGCGACGCATCGCGCACGCGGTGCGGATGCTCGTCGACCGGCATGCGCTCGAGGACGGCCGCACGACGTCGATGCCGACGCTCGAGGGACCGGCGCTCACGACGCCGATCGCCGTGCCGCGGCCGCACCCGACGCACTGGGTGCTCATCGGCGCCCTGCTCGAGGACGTGCGTCAGGCGCGCGAGTCGCTCGAGGCGGACGGGGCCGGCGAGTAGGGCGTCAGCCACTGCAGGCGCCAGAACTCGTCGGCGGAGAGCTCGAAGGAGTGCGTGTCGACCGCCACCGCGCGGCGCACCGCATCCGGGTCGAGGTGGGGCCGGGCCAGGATCGAGACCGCGCTCTGCCGCAGCACGGCCGATCTGCCGTAGTGGATGGCGAGGATGTCGGGGGTCGCGGGCGTGTCCGAGACGACGTAGGCGCTCGACAGCAGCCGCGACCGGCCGAGCATGCGCCACGAGAAGTGCCTGCCGGCCCACGCGGCCTCGGCGATGACCTCGCGGTCGCCCTTGTCGGGACGGTGGTACTCGTACACCTCGCGCAGCTGCAGCGGCGAGCTGCGGGCGAGCTCGAAGGTCAGGCGCGGGTTCTTGCGCTGCGGGTGCGTCCAGTACGGGAAGGTCGTCGCCCGGATCGCCCAGGTCCCCCGCAGCAGCCGCGCCAGCTCGGCGGGGTCTGCGACGCGTGACATGCGTTCAGGATAGCCACCCGATACCCTCGCGTCATGGCAGACCACGACCTCCAGCGTGCCATCGCGCTCGCAGCGCGAGCGTTCGACGGTCGGGTCGATCGCCAGGGCGACCCCTACATCGCCCACGCGATCCGGGTCATGCTCGACGTCGACACCGACGACGAGCGGGCCGTCGCCGTGCTGCACGACGTGTTCGAGTGGGGCCAGCTGCCGCTGCGCGAGTTCGTGAGCGCGAAGCTCCCGAAGCGGGTCGTCGACGCGGTCGACGCCCTCACGAAGCGCGAGGGCCAGTCGCTCGCCGAGCACATCGAGCGGGTGCGGGCGAGCGACCTCGCGAGCACGGTGAAGATCGCCGACCTGCGCGACAACGCGCTGCAGTGGCGGCTCGACCGGCTGCCGTCGAAGGCGACGAGGGAGCGGCTCGTCGCGCTCTACCGGGACAGCGCGGAGCTGCTCGGCACGAGCCTCGACGAGATCTGCGGACGCGCCGTCACCTGAGCCGCGGCTACCAGATGCCGAACGGTCGCCGCCGCACGCGGCGCTCGACGGGCAGCAGCAGCCGGAGGAACAGCCGGTAGCGGCGCTCGTCGAGCACGAGGTCGTGGCTCGGCAGGTGGTCGACGATCGGGCCGAAGACCCGCTTGAACACGCCGGGCCCGTGCAGCCGGTGCGACGGGTCGTCCGCGAGCCACGACGGCGGCGTCGCGTAGGCGTCGTAGACCTCGGCGCCCTGCTCCTTGAACCACTGCATCGCGCGCCAGCGGATGAGGTGCGCCCCGCCGCGGATCGCGCGGTCGGGCACCGAGCCGCCGTCCTTCGCGAGCGCGTAGCGGCCGAAGCGGATCATGAAGGCGGATGCCTGCGGCCCGTCGTGCGCGCCGTCGTAGCCGAACCAGAAGTGGCCGCTCCCCTGCGCGACGGCGGCGCTCCAGAGCGTGCGGTAGTACGCGTAGGGCTTCATGCCCTCGACGCCCTTGCCGCCGGAGACGGTCTGCATGAGCTGGTGCATCGTGCGGTACGTCTCCTCACCGGGCTCCACCTTCTCGACCCGGTAGCCGTTGCGCTCCGCGTACCGGATGTGGTTGCGCAGGCTCTTCTTGAAGCCGGCGAAGATCGTGTCGACGTCGGGCGTGAGGTCGACGAGCACGGTGTGCGTGTTCTGCTGGATCGCGTTCGCCGCCCGGTAGCCGGCCGTCGCGAGCGCCTCGCGGTGCTCGGGCGTGTCGACGACGAAGGGCTCCACCTTGACCGCGTAGACGCCCTTGGCCGCGCCGCTCCGAGCCGCGCGGAACGCGTCCGCGATGCCGCCGAGCTGCTCGAACGAGGCGCCGGGGCCGGTCGCGAAGTACCAGAAGCGGCCGGCGAGCGAGCGGTGCTCGAGCGCGAGCGCGTGCACCGTCTCCGGGCCCTCGAGCACGAGGTGGCGCGGATGCAGCCGCTCGGTGCGCTTGAGGGTCGCGTAGGCCGAGCTCTGGGTCCACTGCCCGCCGTCCGGGTTCCGCTGCACCAGCGCATCCCAGTCGGCGACCTCCGCGGCGGTCGCGTCCCGCAGCGTCCAGCGTGCGTTCGCCATGCTCACCGCTCCATCTCCGTCCATCGTCGTCGCCACGGGCCCGCTCACCACAGGCCCGTGTACCGGCGCTTCACGCGCCACTCGACCGGCCGCACGGCCCTCCGCCACACGCGCTGCGCGCCGGGGCGCAGCAGCACGTCGTGGCTCGGTGCGAAGTCGGTGATCTCGCCGAACTGCTGCTTGAAGCGGGCGAGCCCGGCCATCCAGTGGTCCGGGTCGTCCTTCGCCCACGTCGGCGGGGCGCCCATCATGTCGAGGCCCGTGAAGCCGCGCTCACGGTAGTGCCGCACGCGGGTCCATCGCCCGAGGTGCGCGCCGCCCTCGATGAGGCGGTCGGGCCGCGAGCCCTCGTCCTTGTCGATGACGGTGCGGCCGAACGGGATCGTGAACGTCACCGTCTGCGGGCCGTCGCCGCCGTCCTGGCCGAGCCACCAGTCGGCCTGGCCGCGGCTCGTGAACGCGCGCCAGATCGTCTTGTAGTAGTCCTCACCGCGCATGCCGGCGAGCCCCTGGCCGCCGCGGATCGTCTGCATCCGCTGCCAGGCGAGGTCGAACAGCGCCTCGTCGCCCTCGACGCGCTCGATCGTGAAGCCGTCGCGCTCGGCACGCCGGATGAGCTTGCGGGCCGTCTTCGAGAACGATCCGAGGATCTCCTCCTCGGTGCGCTCGAGGTCGATGACCACCGTGTGCGTGTGCAGCTGCACGTCCTCGGCCTGCGTGAGGCCCGCGTCCGCGAGCATGGCGAGCGCCTCGGGGGTGCGCGGCACGCGCGGCTCGAGCTTCACCGAGATGAGGTGCGGGTGCTCACGGCGCACGTGGTCGCGGATGGCGCCGACGACCGCCCGCATGTCGGGGTGGAGCGGGGCGCACGGGAAGTACCAGAAGCGCCCGATCCAGCCGTTCCGCTCGAGCGCGAGCGCGTAGACGGGCGTCTCGGCGTCGAAGACCAGGTGGTGGGTGCGGAAGCCGTCCCAGCGCTTCAGCTCGGCGAACGCGAGCGTCTGGGTGAACTGCCCGCCGTCCGGGTTCGTGAGCACCAGCGCATCCCAGTCGCGCAGCTCCGCGGGCGTCGCGGGGCGCAGTCGCATGTCGGTCATCGCAGCGTGTCCGGGCCCTTGCGGATGCGCCACTCGACGCGGCGCACGACGCGCTCCCAGAGCCGGTGCCGCAGCGGGTGCAGCACGAGGTCGAACGAGGGCAGGAAGTCGGTGATCGGCCCGAAGCGCAGCTTGAACTGCGCCAGCCCGTGGAACGGATGCGTCTCGTCGTCGGCGCGGTCGGCCGGCGGCGTGCCGGCGAGGTCGAACGCGAGCGCCCCGTCCTCGATGGCGTCCTGCATCGCCGTCCACAGCAGCAGCGCGGAGCCGCCGTTGATCTTGCGGTCGGGTCGCGAGCCGCCGTCCTTGTAGACCGCGGTGCGGCCAGCGGTGGTGACGAAGATGCCGGCCTGCGGCTCGTCGCCGTCGTCGTCGTAGCCGAAGTAGAAGCGGCCAGTGCCGGCCTCGGCGAAGGCGCTCCAGAACCGGTCGTAGTAGGCGCGCTCGCGCATGCCGGCCATGCCCTTGCCGCCCTGCACCGTGAGCATCATCGCGTGCATGCGGTCGAAGGTCGCCTGCGTCGCCTCGGGCCGCTCGACGCGGTACCCCTTCTTGACGGCGCCGCGCACCTGGCGGCGGATCATCTGCGAGAACGAGGCGAACAGCGCCTCCTCGCCCTGGGCGAGGTCGAGCACGACCGTGTGCGTCATGACCTGCATGTCGCGGCTCTGCTCCAGCCCGAGCGCGAGCAGCTCGTCGATGCGCGCCGGGCTCCGCTCGAGATGCGGCTCGATCTTGACGACGAGCAGCCCGGGCTGCTGCCGCGCGAACGCGCGCAGGCCCTCGACGACGGGACCCATCTCGGTGGCGGTCGGGCCCATCGGCAGGTACCAGTAGCGGCCGAGCGACACCCTGCCCTCGAGCGCGAGCGCGTGGATGCGCTCGGTGCCGTCGGCGGTGGGGGCGTCGATGACGAGGAAGACGGGCTCGAGGCCGTCGAAGCGCTTCGTCTCGGCGAACGCCGACGACTGCACCATGTGCCCGCCGTCGGGGTTGGCCAGGATCCGCGCATCCCAGTCGGCGATCTCGTCGGGGGACGCGCGTCGGACGGCAGCTGGAGCTGGCATGGAACCTCTCGGTCGGACGGGCGGGGTCCAGCCTACGGCGCGGTCTCCGGGGCGGTCGTCGGCTCGCCGCGCAGGTCGCGCACCAGCAGGGTCCCGCCCACGATCGCCGCGGGGGTCGCGACGACGGAGAGCCCCGGCACGAGCAGCAGCAGGTACGCGACGATGCCGAACCCGAGCGAGCGCCAGCGGTGCGCGGCGAGCAGCGCGCGGCGGTCGGCGAGCGTCATCCCGCGCGCGTCGCCCGCGATGCCCGTGAGCTCCCTCGCGAGCGCCCGGCCGCCGAGCAGCGCGCCCGTGACGAGGCCGAGCGCGGTGCCGACGAGCGGGATGAGCCCGACGACGAAGACGACGAGCGCGGTGCCGACCGCCATGCCGAGCAGCGCGACCC
>JAPSJX010000121.1 GCA_031178105.1 Agrococcus sp.
CCGGTGCTCCTGCGCATCAGGCCGCCTCCGCTGACCGGACGTCAGCGGCGCGGGAGCGACCGCTCGAGCAGCCTGGCGAGCCGGCGGACGTTCGTGGCGCTCCCCGAGAGCACGAGCGGCTCCCGCCCGACATGCGAGATGGTCAGCGAGCCGTCCTCGCCCCGTGCCACGCTCACGAGGTCGCTGTGCTCACGGTGCGCGGGCTCCTCGCCTCTGACGAAGAGTCGTTGATCCGTCACCGCGAGCTGGTGGCGCACACCACCGGGCACGTCGTCGATGACCTCGAACAAGAACCGCTCGTTCGGGCGCTGCTGCGACGCAGCCAGGTTCCGGTCGATCCGCGCGTTCAGGTCGTCGACGATGGCACGACGACGCGCATCCTCCATCTCGTGACCGATCTCGCGACGCGGTCGCCAGCCGCGTCTGCGGAGCGAGCGCTCGATCGACAGTCGCAGACCCCACAGGGTCGACGCGACGCCCGCGTACAGCGCGAGGGCGAGGATCCCTGCGCTGCCGAGGATGAACGACTGAGGGTCGGCATGGGCGGACGCGAGCATGGCTTCGTCGAACAGGCGGATCGCCCCGGCCGCCGCGAGCACGGTCGCAGTGAGCGGGATCGCCCAGAGGGAGAGCCCGATGAGCCTCGAGTCCGCCTCGAGAGCGCGAAGCCGCACGAGCCAGGCCGGTGCCGCCGCGGTGAGGAGGACCGTGGCGACGAGCGCGGTGACCCCCGCCGCGATCATCAGCACGTTCGCGGCCGAGGCCGCCGCCGGGGCGAGCGCGATCGCGGCGACGACGAGGGCGACGGCGGCCACCACCGCCGCGATGCTGGCGATCGACCGGGTCCGCGTACCACCCCGTGGGTCGGGGTCGCCTGGTTGCAGGAGGTTGAACGCCAACGACACACCATGACCGTACTCGGCGCTGGGCGACCGATAGGCGGCACACGCGGCGATCACGTGCCCTCGAGCAACCTGAGCCTGCTGCGATCCGATGATCGCGGCGCGGTCTCGCCGAGGGGTACCGGGATCAGTTGTAGTAGGTGTACGACCCGCGCCAGCTTCCGTCCATCTGCTGCCTGCAGGGTGTGGTGCTCGTCCTCCGGTACTCAGGGGGCCGTTGCACAGCCATCGCCGCCGTCTGCATCGAGCACGAGGACCAGCTGCTGGCGTAGACGTAGTACGTCGCCGGGGGTCGAGCGGCGTTCGCCGGCGCGACGCCGGCGAACGCGACTGTCGCTGCGATGCCGAGGCCTGCGCACAGCGTCGCCAACGTCCTGGAGGGAGAGCGCCGCATGGAGTTGTCCTTCGTCGATCGCATCATGCTCCGCACGGTATGGCACCTGTATGGGAGGGCGTCGAGAGCGGCGATGCGACAGACGATGGTCCAGTCGAACGAAGGGCGAACCCCTTGCGACGACGGATGCCCGGTCCTCATGACACTCCCCTGCTCAGCCGGGCCGGTGCTCAGCCGGGTGTGCAAGCTGCTCACCGGCGCAGGAACGGGCTGCCTCTCGGTAGCGCACGAGATACAGGATGACCACAGCAGCACCGCTCGCGATCGTCGCCTCGAACGCCCAGAAGACCGGGTGCGCCATGGCCGCGAGCGCGATCGCAGCAGCCTTCACGCCCAGCACGACGAGCAGCAGGACCGCGGAGGCGATCACACGTCCAGGCGTGATCAGCGCGAAGTGCTCCCGGAGGACACCGGGCGTCAGCTGCCGCGCCGCCGATGCCGGG
>JAPSJX010000018.1:0-22449 GCA_031178105.1 Agrococcus sp.
ACAAGGTCGACTCGAAGTACCAGCTGGTCATCTTCGCGTCGAAGCGCGCGCGCCAGATCAACGACTACTACACCGACATCCACGAGGGCTCGATGTTCGACAACGTCGGCCCGCTCGTCGACGCGACCATCGAGGACAAGCCGCTCTCGGTCGCGCTGCACGAGATCCACGCGGACAAGCTGACCCTCACCCACGACGAGGTCGCCGAGGCCTGATGCGCGTCGTCGTCGGGGTCTCCGGCGGTATCGCCGCATACAAGGCAGCGCTCGCGATCCGGGAGCTCGTGCAGGCCGGTCATGACGTGCACGTCGTCCCGACCGCGTCGGCCCTGCGCTTCATCGGCCGTCCCACGCTCGAGGCGCTGAGCCGCAACCCGGTCTCGGACGAGGTGTTCGACGACGTCGCCGCCGTGCGGCACGTGGCGCTCGGCCAGTCGGCCGACCTCATCGTGGTGCTGCCGGCGACCGCGAACACGCTCGCGAAGCTGGCGACCGGCCTCGCCGACGACCTGCTCGGGACCACGGTGCTCGCCTCGCGCGCGCCGCTCGTGGTCGCGCCCGCGATGCACACGGAGATGTGGGAGCAGCCGTCCACCCAGGCGAACGTGCGCACGCTCACCGAGCGCGGCGTGACCGTCGTCGGCCCGGTCGCGGGCGAGCTGACGGGCGGCGACACGGGCCTCGGCCGGATGGCCGAGCCCTCGGAGGTCGTCGCCGCCGCGCTCGCGCGCGTGGCGGGCACCGGGACGCTCGCCGGCCGCACGCTCGTCGTCTCGGCGGGCGGCACCCGCGAGCCGATCGACCCGGTGCGCTTCCTCGGCAACCGCTCGAGCGGCGCGATGGGCGTCGCGATCGCGGAGGCCGCCCGGGATGCGGGCGCGACGGTCACCCTCGTCGGCGCGAACCTCGACGTGCCGGCGCCGCGCGGCGTCGCGACGCTCGCGGTGGAGACGACCGCGCAGCTGCGCGACCGGATGCTCGAGCACGCGGACGCGGACATCGTCGTGATGGCTGCCGCCGTCGCCGACTACCGCGTCGACGACGTGCCCGACGCGAAGCGGACGAAGGAGTCGTGGGGCGACCGGCCGACGCTGACCCTCGCGCTCAACCCCGACATCCTCGCCGAGCTCGCGCACCGGGATCGCTCGAGCCTCGTCGTCGGCTTCGCCGCCGAGACCGAGGCGGACGACGACGAGCTCGTGCAGCGCGGCCGCGACAAGCTCGCCCGCAAGGGCGCCGACCTGCTCGTCGTCAACAGGGTCGGCCACGCCGAGGGCTTCGGTCGCGTCGACACGCGCGTGCGCGTGCTGGACGCGTCCGGCGTCGTCGCCGACGCGAGCGGCAGCAAGGCGTCAGTGGCGCGCGCGATCATCGACGCGGTCGCCGCGCACCTCGCCGGGCGAACCGCATCCAGCACCCCAGCATCCCCATCCGAGGAGCACCAGTGAGCCTGCGGCTGTTCACGTCCGAGTCCGTCACCGAGGGGCACCCCGACAAGATCTCCGACCAGATCTCCGACGCCGTGCTCGACGCCATGCTCGCGCAGGACGCGGAGGCGCGCGTCGCCGTCGAGACCCTCGTCACCACGGGGCTCGTGCACGTCGCGGGCGAGGTGCGCACGACCGGCTACGTCGACATCGCGTCGGTCGCGCGCAAGGTGATCGTCGACATCGGGTACGACTCGAGCGAGGTGTCGTTCGACGGCCACTCCTGCGGCGTCACGGTCTCGATCGGCGAGCAGTCGCCCGAGATCGCCACCGGCGTCGACACGGCGGTCGAGGCCCGCGGCGGCTCCGTCGACCCGCTCGACCGCGACGGCGCCGGCGACCAGGGCATCATGTTCGGCTTCGCGACCGATGAGACGCCCACGCTCATGCCGGCGACGGCGTGGGCCGCGCACCGGCTCGCCGAGCGGCTCGCCGCCGTGCGCCGCAGCGGCGAGATCCCGTGGCTGCGGCCCGACGGCAAGACGCAGGTGACGATCGGCTACGACGGGTTCCGCCCCGTGAGCGTCGACACCGTGCTCGTCTCGACCCAGCACGCGCCCGGCGTGACCGACGCCGAGATCCGCGCCGCCGTGATCGAGCACGTGATCGACCCGGTCGTCGGGCAGCTGGGCCTCGACGCCAGCGGGATGCGCGCGATCGTGAACCCCTCCGGCTCGTTCCTCACCGGCGGCCCGAAGGGGGACGCGGGCCTCACCGGCCGCAAGATCATCGTCGACACCTACGGCGGCGCCGCCCGCCACGGGGGCGGGGCGTTCAGCGGCAAGGACCCGTCGAAGGTCGACCGCTCGGCCGCCTACGCGCTCCGCTGGGTGGCGAAGAACGCCGTCGCCGCGGGGCTCGCCGCGCGCATCGAGGTGCAGGCCGCCTACGCCATCGGCATGGCGCAGCCCGTCGGCCTCTACGTCGAGACGTTCGGCACCGGCACCGTCGACGACGCGACGCTCCGCGCGGCCATCCAGGACGTGTTCGACCTGCGCCCCGGGGCGATCGTGCGCGACCTCGACCTCCGCAAGCCCAAGTACCGGCAGACCGCGGCCTACGGCCACTTCGGCCGCGAGCTGCCCGACTTCACCTGGGAGCGGCTCGACCGCGTCGACGACCTGCGCGCCGCCGCGGGGCTCTGACGCCGTTGCCCGCGGCGCCGGTGGCCGATCGGTACGCGCGGGTCGTCGTCGACTCGCGCCTGCCGCAGCTCGACCGGCTGTTCGAGTACCGCGTGCCGCCCGGGGTCGAGGGCGTCGAGCCCGGCGTGCGCGTGCGCGTGCCGCTGCGCGGCGACCGCATGACCTCGGGCTACGTCGTCGAGGTCGCGGACGCGCGGGCGTGGGAGGGCGAGGTCGCCGACGTCGAGAAGCTCGTCTCGCCCGTGCCCGTGCTGCGCCCGGAGGTATGGGCGCTCGCCCGCGCCGTCGCCGACCGCGCGGCGGGCGGCGCGGCCGACGTGCTGCGCGTCGCGATCCCCGGCCGGCAGGCGCGGGTCGAGAAGGCCTGGCTCGAGCGAACCGGGTCGGAGGCCGCGCCGCTGCCGCCGCTGCCCGACGTCCCCGAGCGGGCGCCGGTGCTGCCGGGCCTTGTCGAGGCGCGGCGTCGCATCGCGCTCGAGTGCGCGGGCGGGGTGGCCGCCGTCGAGACGGCCGATGGCACCGCCTGGATCGGGCGCTGGGCGATCGCGCTGGCCGCGCTGGCGCGGCAGGCGCTCGAGCGGGGGGAGCAGGCGATCCTCGTCGTCCCGGACCACCGGGAGCAGCGCCAGCTGCGGCTCGCGCTCGAGGCCGCCGTCGGCGTCGAGCGCGTCGTGGAGCTCGACGCGCGGCAGAAGAACCCCGAGCGCTACCGCGGCTTCCTGCGCTGCCTCGACGACGAGCCGGTCGCCATCATCGGTCCGCGCTCCGCGGTCTACGCCCCGGCGGCCCGGCTCGGGCTGCTGGTGGTCTGGGAGGACGGCGACCCGCTGCTCGCCGAGCCGCTCTCGCCGTGGGTGCACGCCCGCGACGCCGCGCTCGTGCGCCAGGGGCAGTCCGGCTGCGCGCTCGTGATCGCCGGGCACGCGCGCTCGACCGACGCGGAGCGGCTCGTCGAGCTCGGCCACCTCGAGCACGAGCGCGTGGGGACGCATCGGGTGCGCGTGCTGCCCGCCGCGCTCGCCGACGACGGCCGGCGCGTGCCCGCCGCGGCCTTCGCGGCCGCGCGCGACGCGCTCGCGTCGAAGCCCGTGCTCGTGCAGGTGGGCCGCCCGGGCCACGCGCCCGGCCTGCGCTGCGCGGACTGCGGCAGCCGCGGCCGCTGCGCGGCGTGCGGCGGCCCGCTCGGCCAGCGATCGCGCGGTGCCGCCCCCGCCTGCCGGCTGTGCGGGCGGCTCGCCGCGGGCTGGCGCTGCCCCTCGTGCGACGGCCGTCGGCTCGTCCCCGTCGGGCGCGGCTCCAGCCGCATCGCCGAGGAGCTGGGCCGCGCGATCCCCGGCGTGCCCGTGGTCGTCGCCGACGGGGACCACGAGCGGCTCGCCGTCGACGCGCGCCCCCGCATCGTCGTGGCGACGCGCGGCGCCGAGCCGGTCGCGGACGGCGGGTACGGCGCCGTGGTGCTGCTCGACGGGGATGCGCTGCTCGCCCACGAGGGGCTGCGCGTGGCCGAGGAGGCCGTGCGGCAGTGGGCGGGGGCGCGCGCGCTCGCCGCCGAGGGCGCGCCGGTCGTGCTCGCCGGCGTCGTCGGGCCCGCGGCGGCCGCCCTCACCGGGCCCACGACCGTGCCCTTCGCCAAGGCGGAGCTCGCCGAGCGGCGGCAGCTGCGCTTCCCGCCCGCCGTGCGCACCGCATCCGTCGTCGGCACCCCCGACGCGGTCGCCGAGGCGCTCGAGGCGCTCGGGAGCGCCGACCACCTCGATGTGCTCGGACCCGTGCCCGTCGCCGGCGACGACGCACGGCCCGGCGAGGAGGCGCACCGCGCGATCGTGCGCTTCCCGTACAACGACGGCGCGCGCGTCGCGGGCGTCGTGCGCGCCCGCGTGCTCGCCGCCGCGTCGCGGCCGCGGCGCCCTGGCGCCCCCGCTCGGCTCCGCATCCGGTTGGATGATCCCGAGCCCTTCGACGGGCTCTGAGCAGCCAGACCCCGCCCCGCCCTCCGAGAGGAACCATGCGCATCGTCTTCGCCGGCAGCCCCGCCGCCGCCGTCCCGAGCCTCGAGGCGCTCGCCCGCGCCCACGAGGTGGCCGCCGTCGTCACGCGCGCCGCATCGCCGCAGGGCCGCAGGCGCACCCTCACGCCGACGCCCGTCGCGGAGGCCGCGACCGAGCTCGGGATCCCGGTGCTCGAGGCGAACCGGCTCGACGCCGACGCGACCGCGGCGATCACGGCGCTCGAGCCGGAGCTCGCCGTCGTCGTCGCCTACGGCGGCCTGGTGCGCGAGCCGCTGCTGTCGGCGCCGCCGCACGGCTGGATCAACCTGCACTTCTCGCTGCTGCCCGACTACCGCGGCGCCGCACCGGTCCAGCGGGCGCTCATCGACGGGCGCGGCACCACCGGCGTCAGCGTCTTCCGGCTGGTCGCGGAGCTCGACGCGGGGCCCGTCGTGCGGATGCGAGAGGCGGTGATCCCGGAGGGCGCGACGGCGGGCACCCTGCTCGAGCAGCTCGCCGAGCTCGGCGCGCACGAGCTCGTGGCCGCCGTCGACGCGATCGAGGACGGCACGGCCGCGTTCGAGCCGCAGACCGGCGCGCCGAGCTTCGCCCCGAAGCTCGCGCTCGCCGACGGCGCCCTGGACCTCGCCGCGACCGCACCGTCGGTGCTCGCGCGCTGGCGCGGCGTCACGCCGGAGCCCGGCGCCCACGCGACGGTGCTGGACGCGCAGGGCGGGGGCGAGCGCGTGAAGCTGCTCGCGCTCGCCCGCTCGGGCGCCGAGCCGATCCCCGCCGGGCGCGCGCTGCTCGCCGGTCGCACGGCGATCGTGGGCACCGGCAGCGCGCCGCTCGAGCTCATCGAGGTGCAGCCCGCGGGCAAGCGCCCGATGGCGGGCGCCGACTGGCTGCGCGGACGAGGCGGCAGCGCGGCCTTCCGCACCGGAGCGGCGGCGTGAGCGCCGCGACCGCGCGCGAGGTCGCGCGCGACGTCGTGCTCGCCGTCGCCCGCGACGACGCCTACGCGAACCTGCTGCTGCCCGCGCGCATCCGCGAAGCGCGGATCAGCCCCGCCGACGCAGCCTTCGCGACGGAGCTCGCGTACGGCACGCTGCGGTGGCAGGGGCAGCACGACGTGCTCATCGCCGACGCGGCCGGCCGGTCGGTCGACGCGATCGACCCGACGACGCTCGCGACGCTGCGGATCGGGTCGCACCAGCTCAGCCGGATGCGGACGCCCGTGCACGCGGCCGTGCACGAGACGGTCGCGCTGCTGGGCGCGCACCGCGGACGGGCGGGCTTCGCGAACGCGGTGCTGCGCCGCCTCGCGGAGGTGCCGGCCGAGGAGCGCCTCGCGCGCATCACGGCCGACGCCTCCGACGACGACCGGCTCGCGCTCGAGACGGCGCATCCGGCCTGGGTGCTGCGGGCGCTGCGGCGCACGCTCGACCGGGAGGGCGCCGCCGACGAGCTCGGCGCGCTGCTCGCCGCCGACAACGACCCGCCCGCCGTGCAGCTCGTGGCGCTGCCCGGCATCGGCGACCCGGATGCCGTCGACGGCGCCCGCACCGCGAGCCCCATCGGCCGTGTCGCGCCTCCCGGGGACCCGGCGCGCCTCGCGCAGGTCGCGGATGGCAGCTGGCGCGTGCAGGACGCCGGCTCCCAGCTCGCTGCGCTCGCGCTCACCCGCGCGCGCCCCGTGCGGCCGGGGGAGCGGTGGCTCGACCTGTGCGCGGGACCGGGCGGCAAGGCCGCGCTGATGGCGGCGGAGGCCGCGGCGGCCGGCGCCACGCTCGAGGCGAACGAGCTGCTGCCGCACCGCGCCCGGCTCGTGCGCGACGCCGTGCGGGGCATCCAGCCGCGCCCGGACGTGGTGACCGGCGACGGGCGCCGCTACGGCCGCGGCGAGACGGCCGGCGCGTTCGACCGCGTCCTGCTCGACGCCCCCTGCACCGGCCTCGGCGCGCTGCGCCGGCGCCCGGAGGCGCGCTGGCGCAAGCAGCCGACCGACGTGCCCGAGCTCGCGGCCCTGCAGGCGGAGCTGCTCGAGGCGGCGTCCCGCGCGGTCGCGCCCGGCGGCCTCGTCGCGTACGTGACGTGCTCGCCGCACCTCGCGGAGACGCGCGCCGTCGTCGACCGCGCGGCGGCGCTCGGCCTCGAGCCGGTCGACACCCGGGCGGTGGTGCGCGAGCTGTCGCCCGGGATCGAGCTCGGCGAGACCGGGGACGCGGTGCAGCTGTGGCCGCACCGGAACGGCACCGACGCGATGTTCGTGCAGCTGCTCACGACGGCGGGCGGCGCGAGCCGCCGCGGCTAGGCTGGACCCATGGTCAGGATCCACCCCAGCATCCTCTCGGCCGACTTCGTGAACCTCGAGCGCGACCTCGAGAAGATCGCGACCGCCGACGGCGTGCACGTCGACATCATGGACGCGCACTTCGTCCCGAACCTCACGTTCGGCCTGCCCATGGTGCAGCGCATCGCCGAGGTGACCCGGCTGCCGCTCGACGTGCACCTGATGATCGACGACCCGGACACCTGGGCGCACCAGTACGCCATCGACGGGGTCGACTCCGTCACGTTCCACGCCGAGGCCACCCGCGACGCGGTCGCGATCGCGCGCGAGCTGCGGGCCCGCGGCACGCGCGCGGCCATCGCCGTCAAGCCCGGCACGCTCGTCGACCGGGTGCTCGAGCACCTGCCGGAGTTCGACATGGTGCTCGTCATGACCGTCGAGCCCGGCTTCGGCGGCCAGGCCTTCATGGCCGACATGATGCCCAAGCTGCGGCGGCTCCGCGATCGGGCCGACGAGCTCGGCATCGAGCTCGCGCTGCAGGTCGACGGCGGCATCACCGACGACACCCTGCCCATCGCGGCGGCCGCGGGCGCCGACGTCTTCGTCGCCGGCTCGGCCGTCTACGGCCACGCCGACCCGGCCGCGCGCATCGACGCGCTGCGGCAGGCCGGCATGCCGCAGCCCGGTAGCCTGGAGCGGTGAAGACCTTCGACGAGCTGTACGCGGAGCTCGAGCGCACCCTCGCCGAGCGCCGCGAGGGATCCGGCACCGTCGCAGCGGTCGACGCCGGCGTGCACGCGATCGGCAAGAAGATCGTCGAGGAGGCGGCCGAGGTCTGGATGGCCGCCGAGCACGAGACCGACGAGGACGCCGCGCTCGAGATCTCGCAGCTGCTGTACCACCTCCAGGTGCTCATGCTGGCGAAGGGCATCACCCTGCAGGACGTCTACCGACATCTCTGACGCGCTGCCCGATACCCGTCAGTGACCTGAGGAAGCCATGCTGAAGATCGCCGTGCCCAACAAGGGCTCGCTCGCCGAGACGGCCGCCTGGATGCTCGAGGAGGCCGGCTACCGCGGCCGCCGCGACGCGAAGGAGCTCATCTCCGTCGACGCCCGCAACGAGGTGGAGTTCTTCTACCTCCGCCCACGCGACATCGCCACCTACGTCGGCTCGGGCGCGCTCGACGTCGGCATCACCGGCCGCGACCTGCTGCTCGACTCCGGGTCGCCCGCGACGGAGGTGCAGGGGCTCGGCTTCGCGCGCTCCACGTTCCGCTTCGCAGGCACCGCCGGCCGCTTCGGGTCGGTGCAGGAGCTCGCGGGCGCCCGCGTCGCATCGTCGTACACCGTGCTCGTCGAGCAGCACCTGGCCTCGCTCGGGGTGGAGGCCACGCTCGTGCGGCTCGACGGCGCCGTCGAGTCGGCCGTGCGGCTCGGGGTCGCGGATGCGGTCGCCGACGTCGTCGAGACGGGCGCGACGCTGCGCGCCCAGGGCCTCGAGGTCTTCGGCGACCCGATCCTGTCGAGCGAGGCGGTGCTCATCTCGAACGGGCGCGAGGCGCCGGGGCTCGCGACGCTCAAGCGCCGGCTCGACGGGGTCATCGTCGCCCGCGACTACGTGCTCGTCGACTACGACATCGAGCGGTCGCGGCTCGACGCCGCGATCGCCGTCGCGTCGGGCCTCGAGAGCGCCACCGTGAGCTCGCTCCACGACCCCGAATGGGCCGCCGTCCGGGTCATGGTGCGCCGCGCCGAGACGAACGCGGTCATGGATGCGCTCGCCGACGTCGGCGCGCGCGCCATCATCGTCACGCGCATCCACGCCGCGCGCATCTGATGCCGGAGCAGCTGATGACCGGCACGTCGACGCTCGCCACCCGGGTCATCCCGTGCCTCGACGTCGCGCACGGGCGCGTCGTGAAGGGCGTGCGGTTCCAGGGGCTCACCGACCAGGGCGACCCGGTCGAGCTGGCGGCGCGCTACGCCGCGCAGGGGGCGGACGAGCTCACCTTCCTCGACGTGAAGGCGACGGTCGACGACGCCGGCACGATGCTCGAGGTCGTCGAGCGCACGGCGGAGCAGATCTTCATCCCGCTCACGGTCGGGGGCGGCGTCCGCAGCCGCGACGACGTGGCGCGGCTGCTCGCGCACGGCGCCGACAAGGTGGGCGTGAACTCGGCGGCGATCCGCGATCCCGAGCTCATCGACCGCATCGTCGCGGACTTCGGCTCGCAGGTGCTCGTGCTGTCGCTCGACGTGCGGCGCTCGACGACGCAGCCGTCCGGCTTCGAGGTCACGACGCACGGCGGCAGCCGCGGCGCCGGCCTCGACGCGGTCGCCTGGGCGAGCGAGGCCGTGGCACGGGGCGTCGGCGAGCTGCTCGTCAACTCCATCGACGCGGACGGCACGAAGCAGGGGTTCGACCTCGAGCTGCTCGCGGCGGTGCGGGCGGTCGCGACGACGCCGGTGATCGCGTCGGGCGGCGCCGGCGGTCCCGCGCACTTCGCGCCCGCGGTGGCGGCCGGCGCCGACGCCGTGCTCGCCGCGAGCATCTTCCACAGCGGCCAGTGCACGATCGGCGACGTGAAGTCGGCGATGCGCGAGGCCGGGGTGACGGTCCGATGAGCGACCTGCGGCTGCCCGAGCTCAAGCTCGACGCCGACGGCCTCGTCGCCGCCGTCATCCAGGACGACGCGACCGGCGACGTGCTCATGGTCGGGTACATGGACGAGGAGGCCCTGCGTCGCACCGCGACCGAGGGGCGGGTGACGTTCTGGTCGCGCTCGCGCCAGGAGTACTGGCGGAAGGGCGACACCTCGGGCAACATCCAGGTGCCGCGCTCGATCGCGCTCGACTGCGACGGCGACGCGCTGCTCGTCCGGGTCGACCAGACCGGCCCGGCGTGCCACACCGGCGCGCGCTCGTGCTTCTTCACCCCGATCCCGACCGCCGAGCGGGGCGACGCGTGACGACCACCGACCGCGCGGCCTTCGACGCGCTGCTGCCCGGCCACCGGGTCGTGCCCGTGGTGCGCGAGGTGTTCCTCGACGCCGAGACGCCGGTGGGCGTCTACCGGCGCGTCGCGGCCGGCCGCGCCGGCACGTTCCTGCTCGAGTCCGCCCAGCAGGGCGTCTGGAGCCGCTACTCGTTCGTCGGCGTCGCCTCCTTCGGGCAGCTCACCGCCGACCGCGGCGAGGTGCGCTGGCGCTCCGACGTCGTCACGGCCGAGCGGCTGCTCGGCGACGACGCGTCGCGGTCCGGCCTCGAGACGGTCGAGCACGTGCTGCGCCGCTGGGCGACGCCGCGCATCGACGGACTGCCGAGGCTCACGAGCGGCCTGGTCGGCCACATCGGCTGGGAGGCGGTGCGCGAGCTCGAGCGGCTGCCCGACGCCCCGCCGCGCGAGGTCGACGTGCCCGCGATCGCGATGTCGCTCGTCGCGACGCTCGTCGTGCTCGACCACCGCACCGGTGCCGCGCACCTGGTGGCGAACGCGCTCAACGACGGCATCGACGACGCGGATGCGCTCTGGCGCGACGCGCAGTCGCGGCTCGACGCGCTCGAGGCCGAGCTCGCGCGCCCTGAGCCGGGCTCGCTCGCCGTGCTCGACCGCGAGGCGACCCCCGCGCCGACGCCGCGCGTGAGCGCCGACGACTTCCGCGCCATGGTCGGCACCTCGAAGCAGCACATCGTCGACGGCGACGTCTTCCAGGTCGTGCTCTCCGCGCGCTTCGACCTCGAGACCGAGGCGGACCCGCTCGAGGTCTACCGCGTGCTGCGCATGCTCAACCCGTCGCCGTACCTGTACCTGCTGTCGCTCGAGGACGCCGCCGGCGCGCCCTACGCCGTCGTCGGCTCGAGCCCCGAGGCGCTCGTCACCGTGCACGACGGCGCGGCCACGATGCATCCGATCGCCGGCAGCCGGCCGCGCGGCGCAGACGCCGCGGCCGACCGGGCCCTCTCCGACGAGCTGCTCGCGGACCCGAAGGAGCGCAGCGAGCACGTCATGCTCGTCGACCTGGCGCGCAACGACCTCGCGAAGGTGTGCGTGCCCGGGACGGTCGCCGTGACCGAGCTCATGGCGATCGAGCGCTTCAGCCACATCATGCACATCGTCTCGACCGTCGAGGGCACGATGCGCGACGACGCCACCGCCGTCGACGCGTTCCGGGCCACGTTCCCGGCCGGCACGCTCTCCGGCGCGCCGAAGCCGCGGGCGCTCGCCATCATCGACGAGCTCGAGCCCGCCCAGCGCGGCGTCTACGGCGGCGTCGTCGGATGGCTCGACCTCGCGGGCGACGCGGACCTCGCGATCGCGATCCGCACCGTGACGATGCGCGACGGGGTCGCGCACGTGCAGTCCGGCGCCGGGCTCGTCGCCGACAGCGACCCGGAGACGGAGCTGCAGGAGGTGCGCAGCAAGGCCGCGGCACCGCTGCGGGCCGTCGCCGTCGCGTCCTCGATGCGCGCGCGCGCATGAGCGCGCGCGTCCTGGCGGTGCTGGGGCTGCTCGCCGCAGGCGCGCTCGGACTGCTCGCCGCGACGCAGCCGTGGGGGAGCGCGACGCTGCAGGACGGCCGCGAGCTCGCCGTCGCCGGGCAGGACGTCGCCGGCGGGATGACGACCCTCTCGCTCGCCACCGTCGCGCTCGCGCTCGTGGTGCCGCTCGCCGGCCCGGTGTGGCGGATCGTGCTCGGTGCGCTCGCGCTGCTGCTCGGCACCCTGCTCGCCGTGCACGCGGGCGGCGCCCGCACCGGGGTCGCCGACGCGCTCGCCGCCCTCGTGGCCGATGCGACGGGACTCGCGGGGTCGGCGCAGCAGGCGGAGCTCGCGTCGACCGCGACGACGGCGTGGCCCGTCCTCGGCATCGCCGCCGGGGTGCTCGGGGCGGCGGCCGGCGCGTGGGTGCTCGCGACCGCGAGGCGATGGCCCGCGCGACCGCGTCGCGCCGCCCGCTACGAGCGCAGCGGCTCCGGGCTCGCGTGGGACGTCATGGACGACGGCGACGACCCGACTCGGTAGACTGGGCGGGTGGCGCGCCAGCGCGCCGGAGACCGACCCCGAGGAGCATCGTGAGCGCACGCACCGGCATCACCGAGCAGCACGCAGCTGAGCTGACCATGGCCGAGCAGGACCCGAGCTTCGGCGACCCGGGCCACGGCCACTCGCGCGCCGCCTGGACGAGCGTGCTCGTGATGATCGCGGCGTTCGCGCTCGGCACCCTGTTCTTCTTCCTCGACATGCCGATGCTCGTCTGGGCGAGCGCCGGCCTGCTCCTCGTCGGGATGGTGCTCTGGCCGATCCTGATGCGCACCGGCCTCGGCCCGAAGGACCACTAGGCCGTGCTCGACGCGCTCACCGCGGGCGCGCTCGAGGATGCTGCTCGGCGGCGCGAGGCGATGCCCGCCGACCGCCTGGAGTCGTTCGCGCTCCAGACGCCGACACCCCTCGACGCCGTCGCCATCCTCGGCACGCCGAAGCCCGACTCCGACGGCCCGCACATCATCGCGGAGGTGAAGCGGGCGAGCCCGTCGAAGGGCGCGCTCGCCGACATCCCGGAGCCCGCCTCGCTCGCCGCGCGCTACCAGGCCGGTGGCGCGAGCGCCATCAGCGTGCTCACCGAGGAGCGCCGCTTCCTCGGCAGCCTCGACGACCTGCGCGCGGTGCGCGCGGCGGTCTCGGTGCCGGTGCTGCGCAAGGACTTCATCGCAGACGAGTACCAGCTGCTCGAGGCGCGCGCGTTCGGCGCCGACCTCGCCCTGCTCATCGTCGCCTCGCTCGAGCCCGCGCGCCTCGCGCAGCTCCACGCGTTCGCGACGGGGCTCGAGCTGTCGGTGCTCGTGGAGGTGCACGACGAGCGCGAGATCGACGCGGCGCTCGACGCCGGCGCCCGCATCCTCGGCGTCAACACGCGCGACCTCAAGACGTTCACCATGCACCCGGAGCGCTTCGCCGAGCTGCGCGCGCGCATCCCGGCCGACGTCGTCGCCGTCGCCGAGTCGGGCGTGCGGGACGCGGAGGATGTCGCCCGCTACCGCAGGGACGGCGCGGATGCCGTGCTGGTCGGCGAGGCGCTGGTCACCGACGGCGACCCCGAGTCGCGCGTCGCCGAGTTCGGGAGGGCCGCATGAACGCACAGGCAGACCGCGGAGCACCGCTGCGGGAGCATCGCGGCCCCTGGTTCGGCGGCTACGGCGGCGTCTTCATGCCCGAGCCGCTCATGGCCGCGATCGACGAGCTCGCCGCGTGCTACGAGGCGTGCAAGGCCGACCCCGGGTTCCAGGCGGAGTTCGCGCGGCTGTCGCGCGACTACACCGGCAGGCCGTCGATGCTGACCGAGGCGACCCGGCTCAGCGAGCAGGCGGGCGCGCGCATCCTGCTGAAGCGCGAGGACCTCAACCACACCGGCAGCCACAAGATCAACAACGTGCTGGGCCAAGCGCTCGTCGCGCAGCGGCTCGGCAAGACGCGGCTCATCGCCGAGACGGGTGCCGGCCAGCACGGCGTCGCGACCGCGACGGCAGCGGCGCTGTTCGGCATGGAGTGCGTGATCTACATGGGCGAGGTCGACACCGAGCGCCAGGCGCTCAACGTGGCACGGATGCGGCTGCTCGGCGCCGACGTCGTGCCGGTCACGAGCGGTTCGCGCACGCTGAAGGACGCCATCAACGAGGGCCTGCGCGACTGGGTCGCGAACGTCGACTCGACCCACTACCTCATGGGCACCGTCGCCGGCCCGCACCCGTTCCCCGAGATGGTGCGCGACTTCCACCGCGCCATCGGCGAGGAGGCGCGCGAGCAGACCATCGCGCTGACCGGCGGACTGCCGGACGCCGTGCTCGCCTGCGTCGGCGGCGGCTCCAACGCGATGGGCATCTTCCACGCCTTCCTCGACGACGCCGACGTGCGGCTCATCGGGCTCGAGGCGGCGGGCGACGGCGCCGGCACAGAGCGCCACGCGCTCTCGATCGGGCGCGGCGAGCCCGGCCTGCTCCATGGGATGCGCACCTACATGCTGCAGGACGACGACGGGCAGACGCTCGAGTCCCACTCGATCTCCGCGGGCCTCGACTACCCGGGGGTGGGTCCCGAGCACGCGTGGCTGCACGACATCGGACGCGCGGAGTACGAGCCCGTGAGCGACGCCGAGGCGATGGAGGCGTTCCTGGCGCTCACGCGCGCCGAGGGCATCATCCCGGCGATCGAGTCGGCGCACGCCGTCGCGGGCGCGCTGCGGCTCGCGCGCGAGCAGCCCGGCTCGACCCTCCTCGTCTCGCTCTCCGGGCGCGGCGACAAGGACGTCGCGACGGCGGGCCGCTGGTTCGACGTCCTGGACGAGGACGCGAGGCAGCAGTGAGCACGCGCATCACGACCGAGGACGCCATCCGCGCCAGCGGCAACCGCGCCCTCATCGGCTACCTCCCGGTCGGCTTCCCCGACCTCGAGACGAGCATCGAGGCCGCGGTGGCGATCGCGGAGGCCGGGTGCACCGCCATCGAGCTCGGCGTGCCGTACTCCGACCCCGGCATGGACGGCCCGGTCATCCAGGCCGCCACCCAGTCGACGCTCGAGCGCGGCTTCCGGCTCGACGAGCTCTTCGACGCCGTCGCCGCCATCACCGCGCGCACGAGCGCGCCCGTGCTCGTCATGACGTACTGGAACCCGGTGCTGCGCCACGGCGTCGACCGGTTCGCCGAGCGGCTCGCCGCCGCCGGCGGCGCGGGCCTCATCACGCCCGACCTCACGCCCGAGAACGCCGCCGACTGGCTCGCCGCCGCCGAGCGCCACGACCTCGACCGGGTGTTCCTCGCCGCGCCGTCGTCGTCCGACGCCCGCATCGACCGGGCGATCGAGGCATCCCGCGGCTTCGTGTACACCGTCTCGACGATGGGCACCACCGGTGCCCGCACCGATGTGGACGACGCCGCGCGCGCGCTCGCCGACCGCATCGCCGCGCGCGCCGCGGCGACCGGCCGGGAGGCGCTGCGCTGCGTCGGCCTGGGCGTCTCGACCGGCGCGCAGGTGCGGGACGTGCTCGACTACGCCGACGGCGCGATCGTCGGCTCGGCGCTCGTCCGCGCGCTCGGCGCCGGCGGGGTGCCCGCCGTGCGCGAGCTCGCGGCCTCCCTGGCCGCCGGTACACTCGACCGCGGCCCGGCTGACGCCGCGACCACCCCCGTCTCGTCGAGCACCGTCTCGTCGGGCACCGTCTCGTCCAGCCCACAGAAGGACGCATCCGCGTGACCACCGTCTTCCAGAGCATCCCGAGCCCGAGCCCCGAGTGGCAGCAGGTGCCGCTCGGCGCGTGGCTCGACGCCATCGGCGTGCTCCCGCTCGTGCAGGGCTCGGTGCTCGGCGCCGTCCTCCTCGGTGTCGCGGTCGGCCTCGTCATCGCCGTCGTCGCCCTCCTCCTCCGCGCGCTGACGGGCCGGCTCTCGAAGCGCGACGCCGGCTGGACCCTCGTGTGGTCGGTCGTCGCCGGGGTCGTCCTCGCGATGTTCCTGCGCATCGTCGGCGAGACCTGGGGCATCCAGACCTACGCGATCTGCATCCTCGCGGGCATCGTCGTCGCGACCCTCCTCACGGGCCGGCGCCTGCGCCAGCGCGGCGTCGAGGCGGGCTACGTGATCGACATCGCCGTGTGGGCGGTGCTGCTCGGCATCGTCTTCGCGCGGATCTTCCACGTGCTGACGCACCTCGACGACTACCTCGGCGACCCCCGCGGCCCGATCACCTCGCTCTACATCTGGGAGGGCGGGATCGCGATCTTCGGCGCCCTCATCGGCGGCGCCGTCGGCGTCTGGCTCGGCTGCCGTCAGACCGGCGTCCGCTTCACGACCTTCGCGGACGCGCTCGCGCCCGGCCTGCTGCTCGCCCAGGCGTTCGGGCGGCTCGGCAACTGGTTCAACCACGAGCTCTTCGGGCAGCCGACCGCCCTGCCGTGGGGCCTCGAGATCGAGGCGTCGAACCCGGCGTTCCCGGTCGGGCTGCCCGCCGAGACGCTCTTCCACCCCACGTTCGCGTACGAGATCGTCTGGAACGTGCTCGGCGCCGCGCTGCTGCTGTGGCTCGACCGCAAGCGCGACGTGCAGTGGGGCCGGCTGGTCGCGCTGTACCTCGTCTGGTACGGCCTCGGCCGCTCGGTGTTCGAGACGATCCGCGTCGACCCGTCGGAGCTGTTCCTCGGCATCCGCGCGAACGTGTGGATGGCGTTCCTCGCGATCGCCGTCGGCGTGGTCGTCTGGATCGTGCAGACCCGCCGCCACCCGGGCCTCGAGCCCTCGCCCTGGCAGCCGGGTCGCGAGCCGGGCACCGACGAGGGCGTAGACTCAGATGTCTACACCGAGCTCCCGGAGTCCCGCACCCAGGACGACGCCGAGCCCGCCGCCCATCCCGCGGCGGCCACGAGATAGTCCTGCGCCTCCGGGCGCCCCGCGGGCCGACGGCGTCCCGCTCCCCACAGCGAGAGCAGAGGAGCACGATGCGAGCATCCAGCGAGCGTCCGAACCACGCCGCCCCCATCCGGGGAGCGGCCATGCCGCCTGCGACCGGCATGTACGACCCGCGGCACGAGCGGGACTCGTGCGGCCTGGCGATGGTGGCCACCACGCGCGGCACCGCGGGCCACGACATCGTCGCGCTCGCGCTCGACGCGCTGCGCAACCTCGAGCACCGCGGCGCGGTGGGCTCGGACGCCGGCACCGGCGACGGCGCGGGCATCCTCACCCAGATGCCCGACGCGTTCCTGCGCGCGGTCGCCGGCTTCGAGCTGCCGGCAGCGGGCGCCTACGCCGCCGGGCTCGCGTTCCTGCCGACCGACCCCGCAGCGCGCGAGGACGCGCGCGCCCGCATCGAGGTGATCGCCGGTCAGGAGCGCCTGCGCGTGCTGGGCTGGCGCGAGGTGCCGATCGCGCCCGATGCGCTCGGCAAGCTCGCGCGCGGCGCGATGCCCGCGATCGAGCAGCTCTTCGTCGCAGCCGCCGGCACGCCGACGGCCGGCATCGAGCTCGACCGGATGGCCTGGCGCCTGCGCAAGCGCATCGAGCGCGAGGTGGGCGAGTACCTGCCGTCGCTCTCGAGCCGCACCATCACCTACAAGGGGATGGTCACCACGCTGCAGCTCGAGCCCTTCTACCCCGACCTGAGCGACGAGCGCTTCGAGACCAAGCTCGCGATCGTGCACTCGCGCTACTCGACGAACACGTTCCCCTCCTGGCCGCTCGCGCAGCCGATGCGCATGATCGCCCACAACGGCGAGATCAACACCGTCGAGGGCAACCGCAACTGGATGCGCGCCCGCGAGTCCCAGCTCGCGAGCGAGCTGCTCGGCGACCTGCGCCCGCTGAAGCCCATCGTCACGCCCGGCATGAGCGACTCCGCGTCGTTCGACGAGGTGCTCGAGCTGCTCACGCTCGCCGGCCGCTCGCTGCCGCACGCGATCATGATGATGGTGCCGCAGGCGTGGGAGAACCAGCCCGACATGCCCCAGGACCTGCGCGACTTCGCCGAGTACCACTCGCTGCTCATGGAGCCGTGGGACGGCCCTGCTGCCATCAGCTTCACGGACGGCAGCGTCGTCGGCGCGACCCTCGACCGCAACGGCCTCCGCCCCGGCCGCTGGCTCGAGACCTCCGACGGCCTCGTCGTGCTCGCGAGCGAGACGGGCGTGCTGCCGATCGAGCCGAGCCGCGTCGTGCGGCGCGGCCGGCTGCAGCCCGGCAGGCTCTTCATCGTCGACACCGAGGCCGGCAGGCTCGTGCCCGACGAGGAGGTCAAGCAGGAGCTCGCGTCGATGGAGCCGTGGGGCGAGTGGCTCGAGTCGAGCCGCATCCACCTGGCCGACCTGCCCGACCGCGAGCACGTCGCCCACACCGCCGCATCCGTCGCCCGCCGCCAGCGCACCTTCGGCTACACCGAGGAGGAGGTGCGCATCCTCATCGCCCCGATGGCGAAGACCGGCGCCGAGCCGCTCGGCGCCATGGGCTCCGACACGCCGATCGCGGCGCTCTCGGACCGGCCGCGGCTGCTGTTCGACTACTTCAAGCAGGCCTTCGCGCAGGTGACGAACCCGCCGCTCGACTCCCTCCGCGAGTCGATCGTGACGAGCATGACGACGGGCATCGGCCCGGTGCGCAACCTGCTGACGGCGACGCCGTCGCACGCGAGCCAGATCATCCTCGACTTCCCGGTCATCGACAACGACCAGCTCGCGAAGATCCGCTCCATCGACCGCACGCCCGGCTCGCGCCGCACCGTGGTGGTCAAGGGCCTCTACCGGGTCGAGGACGGCCCGGAGGCGATGGAGCGCCGCATCGAGGCGATGTGCCGCGAGGTCGACGAGGCGATCGCCGAGGGCGCGCAGTTCGTCGTGCTCTCCGACCGCGACTCGACCGACCAGCTCGCGCCCATCCCGACCCTGCTCATGACGAGCGCCGTGCACCACCACCTCATCGAGGGGTCCACCCGGATGCGGGTGGGCATCGTCGTCGAGGCCGGCGACGTGCGCGAGGTGCACCACGTCGCGCTGCTGATCGGCTACGGCGCGAGCGCCGTGAACCCCTACCTCGCGATGGAGACGGCCGAGCAGCTCGCGCTCTCCGGCCAGCTCGGCGCCGACGTCGACACCGCCGTGCGCAACGTCATCAAGGCGCTCGGCAAGGGCGTCACGAAGATCATGTCGAAGATGGGCATCTCGACGGTCGACTCCTACGGCGGCGCGCAGGCGTTCGAGGCCATCGGCCTCTCGCGCGAGCTCGTCGACCGCTACTTCACCGGCACCCACTCGCCGCTCGGCGGCGTCGGCCTCGACGTGATCGCCGAGGAGAACCGCCTCCGCCATCGCTCCGCCTACCCGGACGAGCTGGCGCCGCTCGCCCACGAGCGGCTGACGACCGGCGGCGAGTACCAGTGGCGCCGCGACGGCGCCCCGCACCTGTTCAACCCCGAGACGGTGTTCAAGCTGCAGCACGCGACCCGCACCGGTCGCTACGAGGTGTTCCGCGAGTACTCGCGGCTCGTCGACGACCAGGCGGAGGAGCTGAAGACGCTCCGCGGGCTGCTGCGGCTGCGCACCGCCGCGGAGCCGGTGCCGATCGACGAGGTCGAGTCGGTCGCGTCGATCGTGCAGCGCTTCTCCACCGGCGCGATGAGCTACGGCTCCATCTCGCAGGAGGCGCACGAGACGCTGGCGATCGCCATGAACCGCTTGGGCGCGAAGTCGAACACCGGCGAGGGCGGCGAGGACGTCGACCGCCTGCTCGACCCCGAGCGACGCAGCGCGATCAAGCAGGTCGCCTCGGGCCGCTTCGGCGTCACGAGCATGTACCTGACGCACGCCGACGACATCCAGATCAAGATGGCGCAGGGCGCGAAGCCCGGCGAGGGCGGCCAGCTGCCGCCCGGCAAGGTCTACCCGTGGGTGGCTCGCACCCGCCACGCGACCGCCGGCGTCGGCCTCATCTCGCCGCCGCCGCACCACGACATCTACTCGATCGAGGACCTCAAGCAGCTGATCTTCGACCTCAAGCGGGCGAACCCGGCCGCGCGCGTGCACGTCAAGCTCGTCTCGCAGTCCGGGATCGGCGCGGTCGCCGCGGGCGTCGCGAAGGCGAAGGCCGATGTCGTGCTCGTCTCCGGCCACGACGGCGGCACGGGCGCGAGCCCGCTCAACTCGCTCAAGCACGCCGGCACGCCGTGGGAGATCGGCCTCGCCGAGACGCAGCACACGCTCATGGTCAACGGCCTGCGCGAGCGCGTCAGCGTGCAGGTCGACGGGCAGCTGAAGACCGGCCGCGACGTCATCATCGGCGCCCTGCTCGGCGCCGAGGAGTTCGGCTTCGCCACCGCACCGCTCGTCGTCTCCGGCTGCATCATGATGCGCGTCTGCCACCTCGACACGTGCCCCGTGGGCGTCGCGACGCAGAACCCGGTGCTGCGGGAGCGCTACACCGGCAAGCCGGAGTTCGTCGTGCAGTTCTTCGAGTTCATCGCGCAGGAGGTGCGCGAGCTGCTCGCCTCGCTCGGGCTCCGCAGCCTCGACGAGGCGATCGGCCGCGGCGACCTGCTCGAGGTCGGCCACGCCGTCGCGCACTGGAAGGCCGACGGCCTCGACCTCGCGCCGGTGCTCACCCAGCCCGCGGGCGCGCAGGGAGCGCCGCGACGGATGACGGAGCAGGACCACGAGCTCGAGCAGCAGCTCGACTCGCGGCTGCTGGAGCCCCTCGCCCGGGCGCTCGACGCGGGGGAGCGGCTCGAGCTCGACCTCGAGATCGCGAACACCGATCGCGCCGTCGGCACGATGCTCGGCAACGCCGTCACGCTGCGGGCCGGCGCCGAGGGGCTCGAGCCCGGCACCATCGACCTCACGCTGCGGGGCTCCGCCGGTCAGTCGCTCGGCGCCTTCGTGCCGCGCGGCATCGCGCTGCGCCTGCTCGGCGACGCGAACGACTACGTCGGCAAGGGACTCTCGGGCGGCCTCATCACGGTGCAGCCCGCCCCGGGCGCCGCGCTCGTCGCCGAGGAGAACGTGATCGCGGGCAACGTCATCGGCTACGGCGCCACGAGCGGCGAGCTCTACCTGCGCGGCATCGTCGGCGAGCGCTTCCTCGTGCGCAACTCCGGCGCGACCGCGGTGTGCGAGGGCGCGGGAGACCACGCGCTCGAGTACATGACCGGCGGCATCGCCGTCATCCTCGGGCCCACCGGGCGCAACATGGGCGCCGGCATGTCCGGCGGCATCGCGTACGTGCTCGACCTCGACGAGCGGCTGCTCAACCAGGACTCGTTCCACCAGGGCGAGCTGCGGGTCGAGCGGCTCGCCGAGGAGGACGAGATCGAGCTGCGCGCGATCCTCGAGCGCCACGTCGAGCTGACCGGCTCGACGGTCGCCCGAGCGGTGCTCGACGGCGGCCTGCATCGCATCTCGAAGCTCGTGCCGCGCGACTGGGCGATGGTCCGCTCCATCCGCCTCGACGCGGAGCGGCAGGGCGTGGACCCCGATTCGGACAACATATGGCGACAGATCCTGGAGGTGACCGGTGGCTGATCCCCGTGGATTCCTGAAGGTGACGGAGCGCGAGCTCCCGAAGAAGCGACCCGTGCCCGTGCGCATCCTCGACTGGCGCGAGATCGGCGAGCCCGGCGACAAGGCGGTGCTGCGCCGGCAGGCGGGGCGCTGCATGGACTGCGGCGTGCCGTTCTGCCACCAGGGCTGCCCGCTCGGCAACCTCATCCCGGAGTGGAACGACCTGACGTGGCGGGGCGAGGGCCGCGCGGCGAGCGACCGCCTGCACCTGACGAACAACTTCCCCGAGCTCACCGGCAGGCTCTGCCCGGCGCCGTGCGAGTCGTCGTGCGTGCTCGGCATCAACCAGCCCGCCGTCACGATCAAGTCGATCGAGCAGTCGATCGCCGACGAGGCGTTCGCGAACGGCTGGACCGAGCCGCACCCGCCCGCCCGCCTCACCGGCAAGACCGTCGCCGTGGTCGGCTCCGGCCCCGCGGGGCTCGCAGCGGCGCAGCAGCTCACGCGCGCCGGGCACACCGTCGCGGTGTACGAGCGCGACGACCGCATCGGCGGCCTGCTGCGCTACGGCATCCCCGACTTCAAGCTCGAGAAGCGCCAGCTCGACGCCCGCCTCGCGCAGATGACCGCCGAGGGCACGCGCTTCCGCGCCGGCGTCGAGATCGGCCGCGACCTCACGTGGGAGCAGCTGCGCGCGCGCTTCGACGCGGTCGTGGTCGCGACCGGCGCGCCGGTCGCCCGCGAGCTCGAGATCCCGGGCCGCTCGCTCGACGGCGTGCACCTCGCCATGGACTACCTCGTGCAGCAGAACCGCGCGGTCGCCGGCACCACGCCGGAGCACCAGATCACCGCGGCGGGCAAGCACGTCGTCGTGCTCGGCGGCGGCGACACCGGCGCCGACTGCATCGGCACCGCGCACCGGCAGGGTGCGCTGTCGGTGACGAACCTCGCGATCGGCGTGCAGCCGCCCTCGGCGCGCCCGGAGCACCAGCCCTGGCCCGTGCACCCCGCGATCTTCGAGGTGCAGTCGAGCCACGAGGAGGGCGGAGAGCGCAACTACCTCGTCTCGACGGTCGAGTTCCTCGCGAACAAGGCCGGCGAGGTGCGGGCGCTGCTCGTCGCCGACACCGAGATCGTCGACGGCGTCCGCCGCCCGAAGCCCGGCACCGAGCGCGAGATCCCCGCGGACCTCGTGCTGCTCGCGCTCGGCTTCACGGGCGCCGATGCGTCCATCGGCGAGGCGCTCGACGTGCCGTTCCAGCGCGGTGTGCCCGAGCGGCGCCCCGACTTCGCGACGGATGCGCCCGGCGTCTTCGTCGCCGGTGACGCCGGCCGCGGCGCGTCCCTCATCGTGTGGGCCATCGCGGAGGGCCGCGCAGCGGCCGCGGCGGTCGACGCGTACCTCGAGGGCTCGACCGAGCTCCCGGCGCCCGTGCGCGCCACCGACCGGCCGTTCGCCGCCGTCTGACCCTCGCCGCGGCCCCGCCGCGCACCCCCCGGCGCGGCGCCCCG
>JAPSJX010000018.1:22459-31618 GCA_031178105.1 Agrococcus sp.
CGGGCGGTCGGCGCGGACGGCCGTCGTTCACCTCGCTCTGGAAGTATGGAGTGTCCGCGCCGAACACCCAGGCGGCGCGAGGATGGAAAGAGAACCCGATGAGACGAGCCAAGATCGTCGCGACGTGGGGGCCGGCCCTCGCCGGCTACGAGCAGACGAAGGCCGCGATCGCGGCCGGCGTCAACGTCGCGCGCATGAACCTCAGCCATGGCGACCGCAGCGTGCACGAGGAGGTGTACGCGAACATCCGCCGCGCCTCCGACGAGCTGCACATGCCGGTCGGCATCCTGGTCGACCTGCAGGGCCCGAAGATCCGCCTCGGGAAGATCCCCGGCGGCCCCTTCGAGCTGGCCGAGGGCGACCGCTTCACGATCACGACCGACGAGATCGAGGGCGACGGCGAGCGCGCCGGCACCACCTTCAAGGGGCTGCCCGCCGACGTGAAGCCGGGCGACCCGCTGCTGATCGATGATGGCCGCATCACCCTGCGCGCCGTCGAGGTCACCGAGACCGACGTGATCACCGAGGTGGTCGTCGGCGGCCCGGTGAGCTCGAACAAGGGCATCAACCTGCCCGGCGTGGCCGTCAACGTGCCGGCCCTCAGCGAGAAGGACGAGTCCGACCTGCGCTGGGCGCTCGACCTCGGCGCCGACATCATCGCGCTCTCGTTCGTGCGCGACGCCGCCGACATCGTCCGCGTGCACGAGATCATGGCCGAGGAGGGCAGGAAGCTGCCCGTGGTCGCGAAGATCGAGAAGCCGCAGGCGGTCGAGAACCTCGCCGACATCATCGACGCGTTCGACGCGATCATGGTCGCCCGCGGCGACCTCGGCGTCGAGCTGCCGCTCGAGCAGGTGCCGCTCGTGCAGAAGCGCGCGGTCGAGCTGGCTCGTCGCTGGGCGAAGCCCGTGATCGTCGCGACGCAGGTGCTCGAGTCGATGATCGAGAACTCGCGCCCCACGCGCGCCGAGGCGAGCGACTGCGCCAACGCCATCCTCGACGGCGCGGACGCGGTCATGCTCTCGGGCGAGACGAGCGTCGGCAAGCACGCGATCACGACGATCGAGACGATGGCGCGCATCGTCGTCGCCGCGGAGGAGCAGGGCCTCGGCCGCATCCCCCCGCTCGGCACGAAGCCGCGCACGCAGGGCGGCGCCGTCACGCTCGCCGCCCTCGAGGTCGCGGACTTCGTCGAGGCGAAGGCGATCGTCGTGTTCACCGAGTCCGGTGACTCCGCCCGCCGCATGTCGCGCCTGCGCTCCGCGATCCCGATGTTCGGCTTCACGCCCGACCCGGAGATCGAGTGCCGGATGCAGATGATCTGGGGCATGAACACGCACCTCGTCGACCGCGTCACGCACACCGACGAGATGATCGCGCAGGTCGACGACGTGCTCATCGGCAAGGGGCTCGTGGCGACCGGCGAGAAGGTCGTCGTCATCTCGGGCATGCCGCCGGGCACGTCGGGCTCGACGAACGACCTGCGCATCCACCGCGTCGGCGACGTGCACGCGGAGGCGGTGCCCGCCTACCACGGGCTGCGCCGCATCCAGGTGCCGCACCAGTCGGCGCCGCACCCCGCGGAGGCGTAGGGGCGGTCTCGGAGCGACCCTTCGGGCTCGAGTCGGCTGGCGCGGACTCGAGCCCGAAGGTGTGGTGCCGGTGGTGGGACTCGAACCCACACTCCTCGCGGAAGCGCAGTTTGAGTGCGCCGCGTCTGCCGATTCCGCCACACCGGCTCCGGTCGGGGCGGAGCCCGCCTCGACCGAACACTAGGCTAGTGCTCATGACCGACGACCTCTTCGCCGAGCCCGAGCTCGAGCCGGCAGCTGCTGCGACACCCTCCACCTCGCGCACGGTGCTGGTGGCCGAGGACGAGTCGCTCATCCGCCTCGACATCGTCGAGACGCTCCAGGCCGCCGGCTTCGACGTGATCGGCGAGGCCGGCGACGGCGAGCGCGCCGTCGAGCTCGCGAAGGAGCTCAAGCCCGATCTCATCGTCATGGACGTGAAGATGCCCAAGATGGACGGCATCACCGCGGCCGAGCGCATCAGCGCGGAGAAGATCGCGCCGGTCGTGCTGCTCACGGCCTTCAGCCAGAAGGAGCTCGTCGAGCGCGCCGGCGAGGCGGGCGCCCTCGCCTACGTCGTGAAGCCGTTCACGCAGAACGACCTGCTGCCTGCGATCGAGATCGCGCTCGCCCGCTGGGACCAGATCCGCACGCTCGAGAGCGAGGTCGCCGACCTCGCCGACCGCTTCGAGACGCGCAAGCTCGTCGACCGCGCGAAGGGCCTGCTGAACCAGCGCATGGGCCTGGCCGAGCCGGAGGCGTTCCGCTGGATCCAGAAGGCGTCGATGGACCGCCGCCTCACGATGGCCGAGGTCGCGCAGGCCGTCATCGAGCAGCTCGGCGCCTCGAAGAAGTAGCCCGACCGCTCACCGCGCTGGCTGAGGCGCCGAGCTTCCCCGAACCGCGGGTCCTCCGCCGGGATTCCCGCAGCTCGGGGAAGCTCGGCGGTCTCGCCGCCCGCGGCGCGGGTCAGCGGTGGCGCTTGATGAAGTTCGTGATGCGCAGCGTCGACGCGCGGTTGCCGTCGTCGTCGGTGCAGACGATCTCGTGGACCGTCATCGAGCGCCCGAGGTGCACCGCCTTGCACTCGGCGTGCACCCATCCGCTCGTGATCGAGCGCGTGTGCGTCGCGTTGATGTCGACGCCGACGGCGTAGCCGCCGTCTCCCGCGTGGATGTTCGCGCTGATGGAGCCGAGGCTCTCGGCGATCACGCAGTACGCGCCGCCGTGCACGAAGCCGGCCGGCTGCCGGTTGCCGTCGGCGGGCATCCGCGCGATCGAGTGCTCGGCCGAGAGCTTGACGAACTCGATGCCCATGCGCGAGGAGAGCTCGCCGCCGGGCACCTCGCCCTGCGCCTCGAGCACCGCTCGCGTCCGTGCGTCGGGCTCGACGGGCTGCGTCACGTGGGCTCCAGGTGCTGTCGGATGCGGCGGCTAGGCTGACTGCCGTGTCGGACACGAAGCCTACCCTCATGGTCATCGATGGCCACTCGCTCGCGTTCCGGGCGTTCTTCGCCCTGCCGCTCGAGAACTTCGTCAACTCGGAGGGGCAGCACACCAACGCCATCCACGGGTTCCTGTCGATGCTGCTGAAGCTGCTGCAGGACCACCGGCCGACCCACCTCGCCGTCGCGTTCGACATCTCGCGCCACTCGTTCCGCACCCGCGAGTACGCGGAGTACAAGGGCACGCGCGACGAGACGCCGAAGGAGTTCAAGGGCCAGGTGCCGCTGCTCGAGGAGGCGCTCCACGCGATGGGCGTGCGCACGCTCTCGAAGGAGGACTACGAGGCCGACGACATCCTCGCGACCCTCTCGGTCGAGGGCCGCAAGGCCGGCATGGACGTCTTCGTCGTCTCCGGCGACCGCGACACGATCCAGCTCGTCAACGACGACGTCACCCTGCTGTACCCGTCGGTGCGCGGCGTCTCCGAGCTCAAGCACTACACGCCCGAGGCGGTGCGCGAGCGCTACGGCATCGAGCCCGAGCAGTACCCCGAGATCGCGGCCCTCGTCGGCGAGTCGAGCGACAACCTCATCGGCATCGACAAGGTCGGCGAGAAGACCGCCGTCAAGTGGATCTCGCAGTACGGCACGGTCGAGAACCTGCTCGCGCACGCCGACGAGATCAAGGGCGTCGTCGGCAACAACCTGCGCGAGCAGCGCGAGCGCGCCGAGCGCAACCGCCGGCTCAACAAGCTGCTCACCGATGTCGACCTCGGCGTGCGCCCCGAGGAGCTCACGCGCGGCCAGGTCGACGAGGCGAAGCTGCGCGAGGTCTTCCAGCGGCTGCAGTTCCGCACGCTCCTGGACCGCGTGCTCAAGCAGGAGGGCAGCGGGGAGGCCGCCGCTCCGCTCGAGCCCGAGGTGCAGGCACCCGCCGTGCAGAAGCTCGTCGACGAGGAGCTCGACCTCTGGCTCTCGCGGGCGAAGGGCACCGTCGCCGTCTCGATCGCGCCCGACGGGGCCGGCGGCATCGCCGGCTTCGGCGTCGCGACCGAGGGTGCGAGCGCCTATGTGCCCTACAAGGCCGGCACCGGCGACTACGACGGATTCGTCGCGTGGCTCGAGTCGGACGCGCCGAAGGCGCTCCACGACGTCAAGGCGTCGATCAAGGTGCTCGAGCGTGCGGGGCTCGCGCTCGGCGGCGCCGCGCACGACACGCGCGTGGCGGCGTGGCTGCAGATGCCGACGGCGCCGCCCAAGACCTTCGAGCTCGACTGGCAGACCGAGGCGCTGCTCGGCGCGACGCTGCCCGCGCCCGACCCCAACCAGCTCGTCCCGGAGATCGAGCCCGAGGAGCTCGGCACGGTCGCGTGGCTCACCGGCGAGCTCTCGCGCGCGCAGCGCCCCCGGATCGACGAGGGCACCCTCGGCGTGCTCGACGACATCGAGCTGCCCCTCATGCCGGCGCTCGTGCGCATGGAGCGCCAGGGCGTGCACATGGATCGTGCGGTGCTGCAGCGCATCCTCGACCAGATGCGAGAGCAGGCAGCAGGGCACGCGCAGGCCGCCTACGGCGTGATCGGTCGCGAGGTGAACCTCGGCAGCCCGAAGCAGCTGCAGTCGGTGCTCTTCGAGGAGCTCGACATGCCGAAGACCCGCGCGACGAAGACCGGCTACTCGACCGACGCGCAGGCGCTCGCCGACCTGCAGGAGACCAACCCGCACCCGTTCCTCGGGCTCCTGCTGCAGCACCGCGAGACCATGAAGCTCGCGCAGATCATCGAGTCGCTCCTCCGGGCGATCCAGGACGACGGACGCATCCGCACCCGCTACGACCAGACCGGATCCGCATCCGGCCGGCTCTCGTCGAACGATCCGAACCTGCAGAACATCCCGGTGCGCACCGAGGTGAGCCGCGAGATCCGCTCCGCGTTCACGCACGGCCCGGAGTTCGAGACGATGCTCACCGCCGACTACTCGCAGATCGAGATGCGCATCATGGCGCATCTCTCGGGCGACGAGGGCCTCATCGAGGCGTTCCTCTCGGGCGAGGACCTGCACCGCTTCGTGGGCTCGCGCATCTTCGGCGTCGACCCGAGCGAGGTGACGGCGCTGCAGCGCGTCAAGGTCAAGGCGATGAGCTACGGCCTCGCCTACGGGTTGAGCGCGTTCGGGCTCTCGAAGCAGCTGCGCATCTCCCAGGCCGAGGCGAAGCAGCTCATGCTCGACTACTTCCAGCGCTTCGGCGGCATCCGCGACTACCTGCGCGGCGTCGTCATGCAGGCGAAGGACGACGGCTACACGACGACGATCTTCGGTCGTCGCCGCCCGTTCCCCGATCTCACCTCGTCGAACCGCGTGCTGCGCGAGAGCGCGGAGCGCCAGGCCCTGAACTCGCCGATCCAGGGCTCCGCGGCCGACATCATCAAGCGCGCCATGATCGCCATCGACCGCCGCATCATCGACGAGGGCCTCGGCTCGCGCATGCTGCTGCAGGTGCACGACGAGCTCGTGTTCGAGGTCGCGGCGGGGGAGAGCGAGGCGCTCGAGGCGATCGTCCGCGCCGAGATGGGCGGTGCCGCCGACCTGTCGGTGCCGCTCGAGGTGCAGGTCGGCGTCGGCGCGAACTGGGACGCCGCCGCGCACTGACCGCCCTCGGCCTCGAGCGCCGAGCTTCCCCGAACCGCGGGGAAGTGGGTCGAAGCCCCGCGCTTCGGGGAAGTTCGGCGCCGATCGGGGGGCGGGTCGCCCTAGGCTGACGCCATGACCGCAGACGCGCTCCGATTCGGCCTCTTCGTCCCGCAGGGCTGGCGCCTCGACCTCGTCGGCATCGACCCCGCGGAGCAGTGGGGGCGGATGCTCGAGGTCGCGCAGCGCGCCGACGCCGGCGCGTGGGACTCCATCTGGGTGTACGACCACTTCCACACCACGCCGCAGCCGACCGACGAGGCGACCCACGAGGCGTGGACCCTCATGGCCGCGCTCGCCGCGAGCACCACGCGCGTGCGGCTCGGGCAGATGTGCACGTGCATGGGCTACCGCAACCCCGCGCTGCTCGCGAAGATCGCCGCGACCGTCGACCTCATCTCGGGCGGGCGGCTCGAGTTCGGCATCGGCGCCGGCTGGTACGAGCACGAGTGGCGCGCGTACGGCTACGGCTTCCCCGGGGTCGGCGACCGCATCTCGGCGCTCCGCGACGGCGTGCAGATCATCCAGCGGCTCTGGGCCGAGGGCGAGGCGACGCTCGAGTCGCAGACGTTCACGGTCGACGGCGCCATCTGCCGCCCGCAGCCGCTGCAGCGCGGGCGCGACGGCCGGCCCCGCATCCCGACGTGGATCGCGGGCGGCGGGGAGCAGCGCACGCTCCGCTACGCCGCGAAGTGGGCCGACGCGACGAACTTCGGCGGCAGCCCCGAGCAGTTCGCGCGCAAGCGCGACGTGCTGCTGGGCCACCTCGACAAGGAGGGGCGCGACCCCGCCGAGGTGCGGCTGACGTCGAACCTCAACATCGTCGTGCGCGAGACCGAGGCGGAGGCGCGCCGCGTCGTCGACGAGGTGAACGCGCGCGCCGACGCCACCATGCCGGCCGAGCACGCGGGGACGGGCTTCTCGACCCGCGGCGCCGTGATCGGCACGCCGCAGCAGGTCGTCGACCACGTCGGCGCGCTGCGCGACGCCGGCCTCGGCACGCTCATCGCCTACATGCCGGAGGTCGCCTTCGAGCAGGACGGCATCGAGCTGTTCGAGCGCGACGTGATGGGTGCGCTCGCCTGAGCCGGGATCGGACGCGGTCGCCCTAGGCTGTGGCCATGACTGACGCCACCGTCGGCGCGCCTTCGCGCCCGCAGACCGACATCGACCGCATCGCCGAGGACTACGTCCACCGCGCGGCGGCCCTCAACCCGGAGATCAACGTCTACGTCGGCCTCCCGGGCGACAAGGCCGGCTTCGGCGACTACTCGCCCGAGGGCCGCGCCGCCGCCGCCGCACTGGCGAGCGAGACGCTCGCTCGCCTCGCCGCCGTCGAGCCCGCCGACGACGTCGACTGGGTCACGAAGACCGATCTGTCCCGCGAGCTGCAGCTCGACCTCGACGTCGAGGCCTCCGGCTGGGGCGACCGCGACCTCAACAACCTCGCGAGCCCGGCGACGGGCATCCGCGACATCTTCGACCTCATGCCCACCGGCTCGGAGGACGACTGGGCGACGATCGCCGAGCGCATGCGCAACGTGCCGGCGGCGATCGACGGCTACATCGCGTCGCTGCGCAACGGCATCGCGACCGGCAGCACACCGGCGGGACGCCAGATCCACAACGTGCTCGAGCAGTTCGCCGACTACCGGCCCGGCGCCGGCTTCTTCCACGAGCTCGCCGAGGCGGCGAAGGCGGGCGACGCCGAGCTGCCCGCGTCGCTGCGCGGCGACCTCGCAGAGGCGGCCGCCGTCGCGACCGAGGCGCACGACCGGCTCGCGACGTTCCTGCGCGGCGAGCTCGCCGCCGCCGCGAACCCGGTCGACGCGGTCGGCCGCGAGTTCTACTCGCTCATGTCGCGCCGCTTCCTCGGCGCGGACGTCGACCTCGACGAGACGTACGCGTGGGGCATCGAGGAGCTCGAGCGCATGCGCGACGAGCAGGAGGCGATCGCCGCCGAGATCAAGCCCGGCGCGTCGGTGCAGGAGGCGATCGCCCACCTCGACGGCGATGCCAGCCGCAAGCTGCACGGCACCGACGCGCTCCGGGCGTGGATGCAGGAGACGAGCGACCGGGCGATCGACGAGCTCGGTCGCACGCACTTCGACATCGCCGAGCCCATCAGAGCCCTCGAGTGCATGATCGCGCCGACGCAGACGGGCGGCATCTACTACACCGGTCCCGCCGACGACTTCTCGCGGCCCGGCCGGATGTGGTGGTCGGTGCCCGAGGGCGTCACGGAGTTCGACACCTGGCGCGAGCTCACGACCGTCTACCACGAGGGCGTCCCGGGCCACCACCTGCAGATCGCGCAGGCGACCTACAACCGCGGGCAGCTCAACCTCTGGCGCCGCGCGCTCGCGGGCACCTCCGGCCACGCGGAGGGCTGGGCGCTCTATGCCGAGCGCCTCATGCAGTCGCTCGGCTACCTCGACGACCCCGCCGACCGCCTCGGCATGCTCGACGGCCAGCGGATGCGCGCGGCGCGCGTCGTGCTCGACATCGGGGTCCACCTCGGCAAGCCGCGGCTCGACGGCACGGGGGAGTGGGACTTCGACTACGCCTTCGAGTTCATGAAGGCGAACGTCAACATGAACGAGCCCTTCGTGCGCTTCGAGGTCAACCGCTACTTCGGCTGGCCGGGCCAGGCGCCGTCGTACAAGATCGGCCAGCGCATCTTCGAGCAGATCCGCGACGCGGCGAAGGAGGCCGAGGGCGCTGCCTTCGACCTCAAGTCCTTCCACGCCCGCGTGCTGGACATCGGCGGCGTGGGCCTCGACACGCTGCGCGGGGCGGTGCTCCGCGGCTGACCGGCGCGCAGCGCGGTCGCAGTCGGCCGCGTGGCGCTGTTGGCGCCGCTCGGGCGCGCCGTGTAGGCTTGCCCGGTCACTCGTGTGGTGACGCCACCAATCCGAAGCGCTGGAGCGGCATCCGCATGCCTCCGGCCCGAGACCCCCTACAAGGCACCTTGAACTCTATGACCACTGCAACGACCACGGCTCCCAAGCAGGTCGCTGTGAACGACATCGGCTCGGCCGACGACTTCATGGCAGCCGTTGAGAAGACCCTGAAGTTCTTCAACGACGGCGACCTCATCGAGGGCACGGTCGTCAAGATCGACCGCGACGAGGTCCTCCTCGACGTCGGCTACAAGACCGAGGGCGTCATCCCCTCGCGCGAGCTCTCCATCAAGCACGACGTGGACCCGACGGAGGTCGTCCAGGTCGGCGACACCGTCGAGGCGCTCGTCCTCCAGAAGGAGGACAAGGAGGGTCGCCTGATCCTCTCGAAGAAGCGTGCGCAGTACGAGCGCGCGTGGGGCGACGTCGAGCGCATCAAGGACGAGGACGGCGTCGTCACCGGCACGGTCATCGAGGTCGTCAAGGGCGGCCTCATCGTCGACATCGGCCTCCGCGGCTTCCTGCCGGCCTCGCTCATCGAGCTGCGCCGCG
>JAPSJX010000019.1 GCA_031178105.1 Agrococcus sp.
TGTCATCGGTGATGGTGAGGTCGATCATCCGGACTCCTTCGTCATCGGAAGCCTCGTCGTGGGAAGCCTACGCGCGGCCGAGAAGGGGCCGCGGAGCGCGGCCCACTGGAGGAGCATGATGGTCTTCGCGTCGACGATGTCGGTGCCGATCCGCGCGAGCGCGTCGTCGATGTCGAGCTCGAGCGCCTCGGTGTCCTCGCCCTCCGACGCGACGCCGTGGCGGGAGCCCGCGGCGACCGACGCGCGGTCGTAGGGAGCCGCGAAGCAGTGGAGGCGCTCGGTCACGGAACCGGGGCTCATGTAGACGTCGAACACGTGCTCGACGCGACCCACGCGGTGCCCGAGCTCCTCCTCCGTCTCGCGCCGGATCGCCGCCTCCGGGTCGTCCGCGTCGAGCAGCCCCGCGGCAGCCTCGATGAGCATGCCGTCCGGGTGCTCGTTCACGTAGGCGGGGTACCGGAACTGGCGGGTGAGCAGCACGGTGCGCGCATGCTCGTCGTACAGCAGGATGCACGCGCCGTCCCCGCGGTCGTAGGTCTCGCGCTCCTGCGTCGACCAGCTGCCGTCCGAGTGCTGCACGTCGAGCGTCGTCACCCGCGTCACGAACCAGTTGGAGGTGAGGACGCGCACGTCCTTGACGACGACGCGCGGGTTCCGGTCGAGGCCGCGGCCGGCGCGGTCGAGGCCGGTGCGGCCGCGCCGGTCGGGGATGTCGACGCCGGGGACGCCGGCGGGCTCGTTGGCCATGCCGCTACACGTCATAGTCGACGACGACCTTCGCCGTGTCGGTCGCGGGATGCGACTGGCAGGTGAGCACGTAGCCGCGCGCGAGCTCATCCGGCTCCAGTGCGTAGTTCTCGGTCATCGTCACGCTGCCCGACACCACCTTCGCGCGGCAGGTGCCGCACACGCCGCCCGCGCACGCGAACGGCACGTCGGGGCGCACGCGGAGCGCGGCGTTGAGGATCGACTCGCGCGCCGACACCGGCGACTCCACCTGCGTCGACTGCCCGTCGAGCGTGAAGTCGAGCGTCCAGGTGTCCTCGCCGGCATCCAGCTGCACGGGACGTCCGCGGTCGCCGCCCGCCGCATCCGGCCTGCCGGTCGTGAAGAGCTCGAAGCGCACGTGCGAGGGGTCGACGCCCTTCGAGGCGAGCACGTCGCGGCACAGCTGCACGAGCTCGAACGGGCCGCAGAGGAACCACTCGTCGACGGTGTCGGGGCGGATGAGGTCGGTCAGGATCCGCTCGAGCCGCTCCTCGTCGATGCGGCCCGACATGAGCGGTGCCGCGCGCTGCTCGCGCGAGAGCACGTGGTGCAGCGCGAGCCGCGAGGGGTAGCGGTCCTTGAGGTCGGCGAGCTCCTCGATGAACATCACGTCGAGCGTCGACCGGTTCGAGAACAGCAGCGAGAACGTCGACGTCGCCGAGCGGGAGAGCACCTCGTGCGCGAGCGCCATCATCGGCGTGATGCCGCTGCCGGCCGCGATGCCGACGACGTGGGCGCCGTCGACGTCGTCGAGCGCCGACGTGAACGTGCCCTGCGGCACCATCACGTCGATGCGCGCGCCGGGCTGCAGCTCCCCGTTGGCCCAGGTGGAGAAGCGGCCGCCGAGGTCGCGCTTGATCGCGACGGAGATCGAGCCGGGGGTCGGCGGGCGGCAGATCGAGTAGGAGCGCCGCACCTCGTGGCCGTCGATCGTCGCCCGCAGCGCGAGGTGCTGGCCGGCGGCGTAGCCGAAGTCGTCCTGGAGCGCCTCGGGCACCGCGAACGTGACCTCGACGGCGTGCTCGGTGAGCGGCCGCACGGCCGCGACCTCGAGCTGGTGGAAGCGGGCGCGCTTGCGGGCGGTGCTGCTGCCGAGGTTGATGGCGGCCACGCTCAGTGCACCTTGAAGTGGTCGAAGGGCTCGAGGCACGCGAGGCACTCGAAGTGGCTCTTGCAGGCGGTGGAGCCGAACCGCGACACCTCGCGGGTGCGCAGCGACCCGCAGCGCGGGCACCTCACGCCGAGCGAGAGCGGGATGGGTCCCTGCCGCTCGCCCGAGCGGTGCGTGGGCGGGGCGATGCCGTACTGCTCGAGCTTCGCCTTGCCGGCGTCGCTCATCCAGTCGGTCGTCCAGGCGGGGGAGAGGGTGAAGTCGACGCGCACGTCGCGGATGCCCTCCGCCGTGAGCGCGAGCAGCACGTCGTCGCGCATCTGGTCGATCGCGGGGCAGCCCGAGTAGGTCGGGGTCAGCGTGACGACGGTGGTCTCGCCGTCGATGCGCACGTCGCGGAGCACGCCCAGGTCCTCGATGGTCAGCACCGGCACCTCGGGATCGACGACGGCGGCGGCGATGCGCCACGCCTCCTCGACTCGCTGCTCGAGCCGCCCACCGGAGGCGCGCGAGTCGGTCTGCTGGTCGAGCCGCACGCCGGAGGCGCGCGAGTCGAGACCGTGCGCCCCGCTCACCACGTCGCCCCCGGGTGGCGGCGCGCGAGCACCTGCATCTCGGCCAGCAGCGTGCCGAGGTGCGTGGAGTGGTGGCCGTGGCGGCCGCCGCCCGACGACTGGCCGATCCTCGGGTTCGTGAAGTCGGCCTCAGTGATGTCGGCCTCCGCGAGCACTGCGGCCCACACCTCGTCGAAGCCGGCGCGCAGGGTGGACGGCCGCGGGGCGACGTCGCCGAGCCGGTCGTGCAGCGCATCGTCGCGGAACAGCTCGTCGGTGTACGGCCAGGTGTCGGTCAGGGCGACGAGCAGTCGACGGCGCGACTCCTCCGTGCCGCCGGCCAGCCGCAGCGTCCACTGCACGGCGTGGTCGCGGTGGTAGGCGACCTCCTTGACCGACTTCGCCGCGATCGCCGCGAGCGACGCATCCGACGACTGCGAGAGCGCGGTGTAGAGCTCCTGCATCCAGATGGCGGCGATCAGGCCGCGCGCGATCGTGTGCGCGAAGTCGCCGTTCGGCTGCTGGAACAGCCACGCGCAGCGGAACTCGTGCTCGTCGCGCCAGTAGGCGAGGTCGTCCTCCGTCCTGCCGGATGCGGTGCCGGCGTAGTGCAGCAGCGACCGCGCGTGCCCGAGCAGGTCGAGCGCGATGTTGCCGAGCGCCATGTCCTCCTCGAGCTCCGGGGCCCGCGAGATCCACCAGCCGAGGCGCTGCGAGAGGATGAGCGCGTCGTCGCCGAGCCGGAGCGCGTACTCCGCGACGTCGGGGCTCGCGACGGCCGACCCATCCGCCCCCGTGAGCTCTGCGGTGAGATGCAGCTCGTCGACCGAGACGTCGCCGTGCACGTCGGCCGCCTCGGCGTCGTGCAGGGCGGCGATGGATGCGGCGTCGCGCGCCGGCGTCCGGGGCGCGTCGGCGGGCGGCTGCGCGGCCGGGACCGGAGGCTGCCCGGCGGCCTCGAGCTCGGCGTCGTTCAGCTGCGCGTTCACAGGTGGGGCACCTCCGCGCTCTTCTCGTAGTACTTGGCGTGGCGGTAGTTCTTGCCCGCGGGGCTCTCGAAGAATGCGCCCTTCTGGTCCGGGTCGCTCGTCGTGATCGCGCTCGAGCGCACGACCCAGATCGAGACGCCCTCGTTCCGGCGCGTGTAGAGGTCGCGCGCGTTGCGCAGCGCCATGTCGTCGTCGGGCGCGTGCAGCGAGCCGACGTGCACGTGGCTCAGCCCCCGGTTGGCGCGCACGAACACCTCGTACAGCGGCCAGCCCTCACCGGCGACGTCTCCGGGTGTCGGCATCCTCGTCTCCTCGTTCTGCTCGACCGAACTTCCCCGAAGTCCGGGTTCTCGGCGCCGAAACCCGCCGTTCGGGGAAGTTCGGCGCGCTCGGGGGTCGGTCAGGCCGCCTGGCGCTCGCGGGCGGCGCGCTTCTCGGCGTACGCGGCTGCTGCCTCGCGCACCCATGCGCCGTCCTCGTGCGCGTCGCGGCGATGCTGGATGCGCTGGGCGTTGGCGGGCCCGCGGCCGGCCAGCACCTCGTTGAACTCGGTCCAGTCGATCTCCGACATGTCCCACTGACCGCGCTCCTCGTTCCAGCGGAGGTTCGGGTCAGGGAGCGTGAGCCCCAGCACCTCGGCCTGCGGCACGAGCATCCCGACGAAGCGCTGGCGGAGCTCGTCGTTGGAGAAGCGCTTGATCTTCCACGCCATCGACTGCGCCGAGTTGGGCGACTCGTCGTCCGGCGGGCCGAACATCATGAGCGACGGCCAGTACCAGCGGTCCACGGCCTCCTGGGCCATCCGGTGCTGCGCCTCGGTGCCCTGGCTCAGCTCGAGCAGGATCTCGAAGCCCTGCCGCTGGTGGAACGACTCCTCCTTGCAGATGCGCACCATCGCGCGACCGTAAGGGCCGTACGAGGCGCGGCACAGCGGCACCTGGTTGCAGATCGCCGCGCCGTCGACGAGCCAGCCGATCGCGCCCATGTCGGCCCACGTCGGCGTCGGGTAGTTGAAGATCGACGAGTACCGGGCGCGCGAGGTGATGAGCTGCTCGGTCATCTCGTCTCGGCTGATGCCGAGCGTCTGCGCGGCGGAGTAGAGGTAGAGCCCGTGGCCGGCCTCGTCCTGCACCTTCGCCATGAGGATGGCCTTGCGCTTGAGGGTCGGCGCGCGCGAGATCCAGTTGCCCTCCGGCTGCATGCCGATGATCTCGGAGTGCGCGTGCTGCGAGATCTGGCGGATGAGCGTCTTGCGATAGGCGCCCGGCATCCAGTCGCGCGGCTCGATGCGCTGGTCCGCCTCGATGAGCGCGTCGAAGCGCGCCTGCAGCTCGGCCTCGTCGAGGTCGCCGGTCGCGGATGCGTCGGGTGCGGTGAGCGTCATCGTCGACTCCTCTTCCTCGGATCCGGAATTAGTGACCGAACGTTCAGTAAGTATAGACTCACCGCAGGCGGGCCTGCAACGGCCGCTCGAGCACGGCAGGACACACGGGCGATGGAGCGCGGATGCGAGACGAGAGCTGGCTGGCCACGGTCATGGCGGAGACCGATCGGGCCAAGGAGGCGTTCGGCATCGAGATCGCCGAGCTCGAGCGCGGTCGCGCGGTCCTCACGATGCCGATCACCGAGGCCATGGTGAACGGCTTCGGCATCACCCACGGCGGGCTCGTGTTCACCCTCGCCGACACGGCCTTCGCCTACGCGTGCAACGAGGACGCCACCGTGACCGTCGCATCCGGCGCGGACATCACCTTCGCGAAGGCGACGCGCGTCGGCCAGACGCTCACCGCGACGGCGGAGCGGCGCTGGCGCTCCGGCCGCAACGGCATCTACGACGTCTCCGTCGTCGATGAGACCGGCGACACCGTCGCGGAGTTCCGCGGCCGCTCGTTCGCCACCAACCGCCCCGCCCCCGCGGCGCCGACCGGCGCCGGCGGCCCCGCGTGACCCCACCCGTGACGTCGAACTTCCCCTTCCCGCCGGTTCTCGGGTCCGGAACCCGCGCTCCGGGGAAGCTCGGCACCATCGAAGGACGAAGAGGAGCGAGTCGATGACGACCGAGACCACAGACGCCGATCCCCGCGACGCGGGCGAGCGGCTCTCGCTCGACGAGCTGCGCGCGCTGCAGCTCGAGCGGCTGCAGCGGACGGTGCGCCACGCCTACGCGAACGTGCCGACCTACACGCGGAAGCTCGACGAGGCAGGGGTGGCGCCCGACGACATCCGCTCGCTCGACGACCTGCAGCTGCTGCCGTTCACCACCAAGGACGACCTGCGCGCGTCCTACCCGTTCGGCATGTTCGCCGTCCCCGTGGCCGAGGTCGCGCGCATCCACGCATCGTCGGGCACGACCGGCCGACCGACGGTCGTCGGCTACACGAAGGCCGACCTCGACGTGTGGGCGGAGGTCGTCGCGCGCTCGCTGCGCGCCGCCGGCGTGCGCCCGGGCATGAAGGTGCACAACGCCTACGGCTACGGCCTCTTCACCGGCGGCCTCGGCGCCCACGCGGGCATCGAGCGGCTCGGCGCGACGGTCATCCCCGTCTCGGGCGGGCAGACCGCGCGGCAGGTGCAGCTCATCCGCGACTTCGAGCCCGAAGTCATCATGTGCACGCCGTCGTACCTGCTGACGATCGCGGATGCGTTCGAGGACGCGGGCCTCGACCCGCGCGAGACGTCGCTCAGGGTCGCGATCTGCGGCGCCGAGCCCTGGACGAACGAGATGCGGCACGAGCTCGAGCGGCGGATGGGCATCGACGCGGTCGACATCTACGGGCTGTCGGAGGTCATGGGGCCGGGCGTCGGCAGCGAGTTCGCGTCGACGAAGGACGGGCCGACCATCTGGGAGGACCACTTCCTGCCCGAGGTCATCGACGGGGAGACCGGGCGCGCGCTGCCCGACGGCGAGATGGGCGAGCTGGTCTTCACGTCGCTCACCAAGCAGGCGTTCCCGGTGCTGCGCTACCGCACGCGCGACCTGACGCGGCTGCTGCCGGGCTCGGCGCAGTCGACCATGCGTCGCATCGAGAAGATCACCGGTCGCAACGACGACATGATCATCCTGCGAGGCGTGAACCTGTTCCCGACGCAGATCGAGGAGATCGCGCTCGAGATCGAGCACCTCACACCGCACTTCGTGCTCGAGCTCGTGAAGCGGGGCCGGATGGACGGGCTCGTCGTGAAGATCGAGTGCACCCCGGGCCTCAAGCCGGTCGTGATGACGGCCGCGGCCGAGGTGCTGAAGCTGCGGGTCAAGGAGCGCATCGGCACGAGCGTCGACGTCGAGATCGTGCCCTCCGGGGCCCTGCCCCGCTCGGAGGGCAAGTACAAGCGCGTCTACGACCTCCGCGACCGGTGACCTCCACCGTCATCGCAGGCTCTCCGACGGTCGGACGCGATGGTCGCGCCGCCGGGCCGCTGAGCCTGCGATGACGGTGAGGGCTGAGAGGATGGGCGGATGAGCGAGCGCACCGTGCCCGCGGAGCCCGCCCGCCGCGGCCGTCCCGGCTACGACCGCGACTCGATGCTCGAGGTGGTCGTCGCGGCCTTCAACGAGCGCGGGTACGACGCCACCTCGCTCGGCGTCCTCGCCGAGCGGCTCGGCCTGTCGAAGTCGGCGATCTACCACCACTTCGCCTCCAAGGAGCAGATGCTCGAGGTGGCGCTCGCGCAGGCGCTCGACGCGCTCGAGGCGGTCTTCGATGCTCCGGAGGCGACGACCGGGCCGGTCGTGGACCGCATCCGCTACGTCGTGCGCGGGGCGGTGCTCGTGCTCTGCGAGCGGAAGCCGTTCGTGACGCTGCTGCTGCGCCTGCGCGGCAACACGCCGATCGAGCTCGAGGCGATGCGGCGCCGGCGCGAGATCGACCGCAAGCTGCGGCTGCTGTTCGAGGCGTCGCGCGACGAGGGCACGCTGCGGCCGGACATGGATCCGCGCATCGCCGAGCGCCTGACCTTCGGCATGGTCAACTCCATCGCCGAGTGGTACCGGCCGGGCGGATCCATCACGCCCGAGCAGCTCGCGGACTCGGTGCTCGGGCTCGTCGGTACGGGTCTGCGGGCGCCGACGTCGCAGTAGCCGCGGGATCTGAGGTATCGACACGCCGCTTGTTACCGAATCGTGATCTTCGGTAGTGTCGGCCACTCGAACCGCGAAGGACGGCCGTCGCATCCGCCCCGAGAGTCCTTCGCGCCATGGAGTCGACATTCCGGTCGGGCGGTCGCACGTGCAGCGCGCGTGCGAGGCGGGGCCGTGGAGTTCACATGAGCAAGCAGCACACCCCCACGCGCGCACGCCGGTCGAAGCGCGTCCTCGGCGGCCTCGTCGCCACGGGCATCGCCACGGTCGCGGGCACCGTGCTCGTGCCGACCGCGGCGAACGCGGCGTCCGAGTCGACCTGGGATGCGCTCGCGCAGTGCGAGTCCGGCGGCAACTGGTCGATCGACACGGGCAACGGCTACTACGGCGGCCTGCAGTTCTCGCTGTCGACGTGGCAGGCGTACGGCGGCTCCGGCAACCCCGCCGACGCATCCCGCGCCGAGCAGATCCGCGTCGCCGAGAACACGCTCGCCGGGCAGGGCTGGGGCGCCTGGCCCACCTGCTCGGCGCGGATCGGCGCGAGCGGATCGGCCGAGCCGAGCAGCACGCCCGTGCAGCAGGCCGCGCCTGTCGCAGCGCACGCGGCCCAGCAGGCCGCGCCCGCGGCTCCGGCGCAGCAGGCCGCTCCGGCGGCTCCGGCGCAGCTCACGCTGCCCGACGTGCAGCCGGGCGACGAGACCTACACGGTCGTCCCGGGCGACACGCTCTTCGAGATCGCCGAGGCGCAGGGCGTCGAGAGCGGCTGGCTCGGCATCTTCGCCGTGAACCAGCAGTCGCTCTCGAACCCCGACCTGATCATGGCCGGTCAGGAGCTCGTGCTCCCCGCCGGGTAGCAGCCCCGGTGCACGAAGCGGCCCCGGCGATCCGGAGGGGCCGCTTCGTGGCACGGGCGGGCCGGCTATCGCTCCTTCGCCACGTACGTCAGCAGGTCGTACTGGGCGACCGTCTCGTCGTCCTGGTTGGTGAGCACCGCATCCCACCGCACCTCGCCGTACGGGTCGGTCTCGCGCGGCGTGATCTGCTTCGCCGTGAGCGTGACCCGCAGCGAGTCGCCGGGGGAGACCGGCGTCATGAAGCGCAGGTTGTCGAGGCCGGTGTTCGCCAGCACGGGGCCCGGCGCCGGCTCGACGAACAGTCCGGCCGCGAACGACAGCAGCAGGTAGCCGTGCGCCACGCGGCCGGGGAAGAACGGGTTCGCCTCGGCGGCCTCCTGGTCCATGTGGGCGTAGAAGCGGTCGCCCGTGAACTCGGCGAAGTGCTCGATGTCGTCGAGCGTGATGACGCGGCGCTCCGAGACGACCTGGTCGCCGATGCGCAGCTCGGCGAGCGACTTGCGGAACGGGTGCGGCGCATCCGTCGACGCCTCGGCGCCCTGGTGCCAGACGCCCGTGAGCGCCGTGAGCATGGTCGGGCTGCCCTGGATGGCCGTGCGCTGCATGTAGTGGAGCACCGAGCGGATGCCGCCGAGCTCCTCGCCGCCGCCGGCGCGGCCGGGGCCGCCGTGCACGAGCATCGGCAGCGGCGAGCCGTGGCCGGTCGATGCGCGCGCGTCGTCGCGGTCGAGCAGCAGGATGCGGCCGTTGTGCGGCGCGATGCGGCGCGTGAGCTCGGCGACGAACGCGGGGTCGTGGGATGCGACCGAGGTGACGAGCGAGCCGCCGCCGCGGGCGACGATCTCGGCCGCCTGCTCGGGGCTGCCGTACTCGACGAGCGACGAGACCGGTCCGAACGCCTCGACCTCGTGCAGCGCATCCGACTCGGGGTCGCGGAACGCGAGCAGCGTCGGCGCGACGAACGCCCCGCCGGCCGCATCGCCGAGCGAGCCGTCGGCGCGGGTGACCTGCGCGGCGTCCCCGCCGACGACGATCTGGCCGCCGCCCTCGCGCAGCTTCATGACCTGCCCGAGCACCTCGTCGCGTTGCTCGATCGACGCGAGCGGCCCCATCGTGACGCCGTCGGCGCGCGGGTCGCCGACGACGACCTTGGCGGCGATGCGCTCGCGCACGGCGTCGGCGACCGCATCCGTCATGCCGGTCGGCACGATCGCGCGGCGGATGGCGGTGCACTTCTGGCCCGCCTTCGCGGTCATCTCGGTGACGACGCCGCGCACGAAGGCGTCGAACTCGGGCGTGCCCGGCCCGGCATCCGGGCCCAGCACGGATGCGTTGATCGAGTCGGTCTCGACGGTGAAGCGCACGCCCCCGGTCTGCACGGCGTCGTGCAGGCGGAGGCTCGCGGCGGTCGACGTCGAGCCGGTGAAGCTGACCGTGTCGCCGAGCCGCAGGTGGTCGAGCAGGTCGCGCGCCGAACCGGAGATCAGCTGGATCGCCCCGGCGGGCACGAGGCCCGACTCGGCGAGGATGCGCACCATGTGCTCGGCGACGTACCCGGTGGGCGTCGCCGGCTTGATGAGGGTCGGCATGCCGGCGAGGAACGCGGGCGCCAGCTTCTCGAGCGCGCCCCAGACGGGGAAGTTGAAGGCGTTGATCTGCACGGCGACGCCGGGCAGCGTCGTGCAGATGTGGCGGGCGAGGAACGAGCCGTCCTTCGACAGCGGCTCGACCGGCCCGTCGAGGTAGATCGTCGACTGCGGCATCTCGCGACGGCCCTTCGACGAATAGGTGAAGAGCACGCCGATGCCGCCGTCGATGTCGACCCACGAGTCGTTCTTCGTCGCGCCCGTGCGGCTCGACAGCTCGTAGAGCTCTGCCTTCCGCTCGGTGAGGGCGAGCGCCATCTGCTTCAGCAGGATCGCGCGCTGGTGGAAGGTGAGCGGCGCGAGGCTGTGCTGCCCGACGGTGCGGGCGTGCTCGAGGGCGGCGGCGACGTCGAGGCCCTCGGTCGAGACGCGCACGACGGGCTCGCCCGTGCTCGCGTCGCGCACCTCCGCGGCGCGTACTTCGGGGGCGGGCTCCCACCAGGCGTCCTGGACATAGCTGGGCAGGGTGCGGGTCATCGTCGTCCCTCTCGTCGATCGGTGTCGTAGTGCCGAACTTCCCTGAACCGCGGGGTTTCAAGGGCAAAACCGGCGGTTCGGGGAAGTTCGGTGGTCAAGGCCAGTCGTAGAAGCCGCGGCCGCTCTTCTTGCCGAGTCGGCCCTCCGCGACCATCTGGCGGAGCAGCTCCGGCGGCCGGAACCGCTCGCCCAGCTCCCGCTGCAGTTGCTCCGCGATGCCGAGCCGCACGTCGAGCCCCACGATGTCGGTCGTGCGCAGCGGGCCGGTCGGGTGCTTGTAGCCGAGCTCCATCGCGAGGTCGATGTCACCCGGGCTCGCGACGCCCTCCTCGACCATCCGGATCGCTTCCAGGCCGATGGCGACGCCGAGCCGCGAGCTCGCGAACCCGGGCGCATCGTGCACGGTCACCGGGGCCTTGCCGATCGCCTCGACCCAGGCGCGCGCGTCGTTCGCGAGCCGCGGATCCGTCTGGTCGCCGAGCACGATCTCGACGAGCGTGGATGCGGGCACCGGATTGAAGAAGTGCAGCCCCAAGAAGCGCTCGGGGCGGGCGAGCCCCGCGGCGAGGCGCCCGATCGAGATCGACGACGTGTTGCTCGCGAGCGCGGCGCGGTCGGCGAGCACCGCCTCGACGCGGGCGAGCGCATCGATCTTCAGCGCCTCGTCCTCGGGCACGGCCTCGATCACGAGGTCCGCGTCGGTGAACGCCGCGATGTCGCTGGAGACGCGGACGCGGCCGGTCAGCTCGTCGAGCTGTTCGGCCCAGCCGCGCTCGACGCTCTTCGCGAGGCTCGCGCGCACGCGCTCGTCCGCCGCGCGTGCCGCATCCAGGTCGCGCTCGACGACGACGACCTGGCTGCCGGCGAGCACGAACGCGTGGGCGATGCCGGCGCCCATGCGGCCGCCGCCGAGCACGCCGACGCGCTCGGGCGCGCCCGCGCCGATGGTCGCATCCGTCGTGTCCGTCATCGCTCCGCCTTGCGCTCGCCGCTCGGGCTCGCGGCGCGGCTGCGTCGCTCGAGGAACTCGGTCATCCGCCGGTGCTTCTCGGGGCCCTCGAAGAGCACCGCCTGCTCGGCGAGATCGATCTCGGGATGCGCGCTCGCGGTGGCGAGCAGCGCGCGCTTCGTCGCCTGCGTGGCGGCCGGGTCGAGGCCGGCGATGCGGTCCGCGAGCTCCGCGGCGCGCGCGAGCGCCGCGTCGGGCTCGAGCACAGCGGAGACGAGGCCTGCGGCGAGGGCCTCGTCGGCCCCGAGGATGCGGCCGGTGAGCAGCATCTCGCTCGCGAGCGCCTCGCCCACGATCTCCTTGAGCCGCCAGGTGGCGCCGGCCGCGGCGATGATGCCGAGGCCGGTCTCGGGGTTGCCGATCTTCAGCGTCGGCGTGCCGATGCGGATGTCGGCGGCGTACGCGAGCTCGGCGCCGCCGCCGAGCGCGTAGCCGTCGAGCACGGCGATCACGGGCATCGGCAGCGCGCGGATGCGCTGGAAGCAGCGGGTGTTGATGCCCGCGAGGGCATCGGTCGCGCGGCGCTCGCGGAGCTGCGCGATGTCGACGCCGGCGGCGAAGGTGCCGCCCGATCCGGTGAGGACGAGCGTGCGTCGTTCGACCTCGAGGCGGGCGCACAGCCGGTGGAGCGCGTCGATGAGCTCCTGGTCGATCGCGTTGCGCTTCTCGGGACGGTCGAGCGTCGCGAGCACGAAGCTGTCGCGCTCCTCGACACGCAGCCCGCGGTTCTTCTCAACGGAGCGGGTGGCGATGCGGGGGGATAGTGCCCCCGCGCCGCCAGCCGCTCCGTTGAGAATCACGGGCGCTCCAGGAGGATGGCGGTGCCCTGGCCGACGCCGACGCACATGGTCGCGAGGCCCCGCCGCGCTCCCTCGCGCTCCATGCGTCCGAGCAGGGTGACGACGAGGCGCGAGCCCGAGGAGCCGAGCGGATGTCCGAGCGCGATCGCGCCGCCGTCGGCGTTGACGATCGCCTCGTCGAGGCCGAGCCGGCGGATGGTCGCGAGCGACTGCGTCGCGAACGCCTCGTTGAGCTCGACCGCACCGATGTCGCCGACCGTCAGCCCGGTGCGCCCGAGCAGCTTCTCGGTCGCGGGGACCGGCCCGAGCCCCATGACCTCGGGGGCGACCCCTGCGCTCGCGCCGCCGACGATGCGGGCGCGCGGGGCCAGTCCGAGCCGGCGCACGGCATCCTCGCTCGCGACCACGATCGCGGACGCCCCGTCGTTGAGCGTTGAGCTGTTCCCGGCCGTCACGACCGAGCCGCCGCCGACGACGGGGCGGAGACCGGCGAGCCGCTCGAGGGTCGTGTCGCGGCGCGGCTGCTCGTCGACGGTGACCTCGGTGCCGCGCGTCTGCACCGCGACGATCTCGTCGGCGAAGCGCCCGCCGTCGATCGCCGCGATCGCCCGCTCGTGCGAGCGGAGCGCGAACGCGTCGGCGTCGTCGCGCGTGATGCCGTCGACGCGCGCGACCTCCTCGGCCGTCTCCGGCATCGCGAAGGTCGCCTTGTCGCGCGCGACGAGCTTCGGGTTGGCGAAGCGCCAGCCGATCGACGTGTCGAACGCCTCACCAGGCTTCGCCCAGGCCTTCTCGGGCTTCGCCTGCACCCAGGGCGCCCTGGTCATCGACTCGACGCCGCCCGCGACGACGACGTCGGCGTCGCCCGCGCGGATCATCTGCGAGGCCATGATGATCGCCGACATGCCGGATGCGCACAGGCGGTTGACGGTGATGCCCGGCACCGCGTCGGGGAGTCCCGACAGCAGCACGGCCATCCGTGCCACGTTGCGGTTGTCCTCGCCCGCCTGGTTCGCGCCGCCCAGGATCACCTCATCGATGACGTCGGGATCGATGCCGGCCCGGGCGACGGCCTCGCCGAGGACGAGCGCCGCGAGGTCGTCCGGGCGCACGCTCGCGAGCGCGCCGCCGTAGCGTCCGACCGGCGTTCGAGCGCCGCCGATGAGGAAGGCCTCGGGCATGGGACTCCTGACTGCGTCGTCTCTGGGACAGTCGGCCACGAATTAGTGACCGATCGTTCAGGAATAGCGTAGGCCCCGCCGGATGCCCTCGCAACCGCGCCGCGTCAGCCTCAGCCGCGGCGTGCCTGCCCCGTCGGGCGCGAGCCGGAGAGCCACACGATCCCGGTGACGACGAGTCCGAGCACGAGGATCGTGCCGGTCGCCAGCGCGAGCGCCGCCAGGGCGATCTCGGCGATCGTCCCGAGCAGGAAGAACATCGACACGGTGGGCTCCTCTTCGTCGGTCTCGACGCTATGGATCACGGCAGGGCGGCCGCGTCCTCCCGCGGTCGCGAGCGGGTCATCCTGCGGGATGACCCATGCGGCGGGTGCGTGGCATGCTCGAGCCATGCCGATCGAGCCCGACACCAAGGACTGGACCTGGGTGCTCCGCGAGCGCTGCGACGAGTGCGGGTTCGACCCCGCCGGGGCCCGGCGCGACGCGCTCGCTCCCCGCATCCGGGCGGCCGCCGCGGCGATGCACGCGCGGCTGCACGGGGAAGGCGTCGCGTCGCGTCCCGACGACGCCACCTGGTCGCCGCTCGAGTACGGCGCGCACGTGCGCGACGTCTGCCGGGTCATGCTCGGCCGGCTGGAGCAGCTGCTCGCCGACGACGACCCCGAGTTCGCGAACTGGGACCAGGATCGGGCCGCGATCGACGGCGACTACGCGAGCGAGCAGCCCGAGCACGTGGCGGTCGAGCTCGACCTCGCTGCCGCTGCGCTCGCGAGCGCGGCGGATGCGGTCCCGGCGGATGCCTGGGAGCGGCCCGGCAGGCGGTCGAACGGCTCGCGCTTCACCGTGGAGACGCTGCTCGTCTACGCGCTGCACGACCTGGAGCACCACGTCTGGGATGTCCGCCCCGCCTGATCGCCGTCGGGGCTGCAGCGCATTCCGTTGTTGCAGGCTCTGGCGCGAGCCGGCGCGACTATCGCGCCGACGAGGCGCTGAGCCTGCAATAGCGGTCGCGCGGCATGAGGGGGTCAGGGGGTGAGGTCGGCGACCGTCTTGTCGAGGCGGAGCCCTCGCCACACGGGGTGGCGCAGCGCGCCGGACGTCGTCCGCTCGGTGTGCTCCACCTCGCCGACCGCCGCGCGCACCCACCGCACCTTCTTCACGACGTCGGCCGGCAGGCCGTCGACCGCCGGCGTCGTCCTCCGCGGGCGCAGTTGGTCGCGCAGCCGGTCGCGCTCGGCCGCCGAGAAGCCCGATCCGACGCGGCCGGCGTACTGCAGCCGCCCGCTCTCGCCCGGGCGCGCGAGCACGAGCGAGCCGACCGTCCCGGCGAGCGACCCGTTGCCCTCGATCCAGCCGATGACGACGACCTCCTCCATCTGCTGGTGCTTGAGCTTGCGCCAGTCGTCGCTGCGCCTGCCCGGCCGGTAGCGGCTGTCGTGCCGCTTCGCCATGACGCCCTCGAGCCCGCGCTCCGCCGTCACCTCGAGGATCCGCTCCAGCGAGCCGCGCAGCGGCTTCGAGATCTTCACCCGGGCGCTCTCGTGCACGAGCGCGTCGAGCCGCGACTGCCGGTCGTCGAGCCGCTCGTCGAGGAGCCGCTCCCCGTCCTCCTCGAGCAGGTCGAAGAGCATGATCGTCGCCGGCGTCGCCTTCGCCGCTCGCGCGGCTTGCCGCCCGCTCAGCCCGCCACGGTCCTGCAGCGCCTCGAAGTCGGCCGCGCCGCGCTTGAGGATCACGATCTCGCCGTCGAGCACCGCATCCGTCCCCACGGCCGCAGGCACCGCCTCCACCAGGTCGGGGAAGGCGCCGGAGAGGTCACGGCCGTTGCGGCTCAGCAGCCGCACGGTCGTGCCCGTGCGCTCCACGATCACGCGCCAGCCGTCCCACTTCACCTCGAACGACCACTCGCGCTCGTCGTCGATGGCGGATGCGTCGCCCAGCGACGCGAGCATCGGCCGCAGCTCCGTGGTGCGGCCGCCCCGCTCGCGCCCGGCGCCGAGCTTCCGGCCGAGCCGCCGCTTGGGGGGCGTCGGCGTCGTCGCACCATCCGCGCCGGCGTCGTCGGCGTCGCCATCTGCGGCCCGAGCCGCCGCCGCCTTCGACGGCGCATAGCCCTTCAGCCGAGCGTCGCGCTCGGCGTCCTGCTCCTTCATCCGATGCACGAGCCACTGCCGCTTGTCGGCGTCGGTGCGGATGAGCGCGAACCGGTACGGGTCGCCACCGAGCCCGCCGTCGGGCTTGCCGTGGAGGGTCGCGATCACCTCGTCGTCGCGCCACTTCTCGAGCTCGTAGGTGCCCGCATCCCAGATCTTCACCGTGCCGGCGCCGTACTCGCCCTTCGGGATCGTGCCCTCGAACGAGCCGTACTCGAGCGGGTGATCCTCGGTCTGCACGCCGAGCCGGTTCTGCTTCGGGGTCGAGGGCAGCCCCTTCGGCACCGCCCACGACACGAGCACGCCGTCCTGCTCGAGCCGGAAGTCGTAGTGCAGCCGGCTCGCCTGGTGCTTCTGCACGACCCACGACCGGCCGTCGGTCGAGACGGGCGGCTCCGCCGGCACCGGCTCGGGCGTGCGGTGGGCGGAGCGCATGCCGCGATACTTCGCCAGTCGATCCGGCGGCGGGTCGAGCGAGGCGATGGGGTCGCCGTCGCGCTCGAGCCGCTCCAGCACCTCGGTGTACTCCAGCTGCTGCAGCCCGCCCGCCTCCACCTCGTCCCACGTGCGCGGTGCCGCGACGGTCGGCCGCAGCCGGCCGCGCAGCGAGTACGGGGCGACGGTTGTCTTCGACCCGGAGTTCTGGCTCCAGTCGAGCAGCACCTTGCCCGTGCGCAGCGCCTTCTTCATGTCGCTGACGACGAGGTCGGGATGCATCGCCTCGAGCGAGCGGGCCAGCGTGTGCGCGACCTCGCTCGCCTGCTCGCTCGTCACCGTGCCGTCGAGCCTGGCGTACATGTGGATGCCCTTCGAACCGCTCGTGAGCGGCACGGGGTGCAGCCCGATGTCCTCGAGCAGCTCGCGCACCCAGAGCGCGACCCGCGCGCAGTCGTCGAGGTCGGCGCCCTCGCCCGGGTCGAGGTCGAGCACGAGCCGGTCCGGGTTCTGGCGCTCGCCGTCGAGCATGCGCCACTGCGGCACGTGCAGCTCGAGGGCCCCCATCTGCGCCATCCAGGCCAGTGCGGCCGGTTCCGACAGCACCGGGTACTGCTTCGGTCCGGTCGAGTGCTGCAGCTCGACCGTCTGGATCCAGTCGGGCGCGCCCCGCTCGAGCGTCTTCTGGAAGAAGACCTGCCCGGGCTTCTGCTCGGTGCCGACGCCCTCGACCCAGCGCTTGCGGGTCACGGGCCGCCCGCCGCCGTGGGCGATGAGCGGCTCGGATGCGCGCAGCACGTACTCGAGCACGTCGCGCTTGGTCGTGCCGGTCGACGGGTACAGCACCTTGTCGGGGTTCGAGAAGCGCAGGGAGCGCCCGCCGACGACGATGCGATCGGCCGCCGCCACGCTAGGCGGACTTCCGCTTGCTCGCAGCCGTGGACTTCGCGGCCGCCTTGGCCGCGGGCTTCTTGGTGGCGGTCTTCGCCGCCGGGGCCTTCGCCGCGGGCTTCGCGGCGGGCTTCTTCGCGGCGGGCTTCTTGGCGGGCGTCGACTTCGACGCCGTCTTCGTCGCCGTCTTCGTCGACGTGCGCTTGGCGGGCGCGTCCTTCGGTGCCGCGTCGTCGGCATCCTCGGTGCCGGCGTCAGCGTCGTCGTCGTCGGCCTCGCTCCTCGCGCCCGACCCCTTGCGCTTCTCGACGGAGCGCTGCAGCGCCTCGAGGAGGTCGATCACCTCGGCGCCCTCGTCCTCCTCGGTCTCTCCGAACGTCGCGGCGGTGTCGAGCGCGTCGCCCTGCTCGAGCTTCGCCTCGACCAGCGCGCGCAGCTGCTCCTGGTACTCGTCGACGTACTGCTCGGGCTCGAAGTCGGATTCCAGGTCGCGCACGATCGAGCGGGCGAGGTCCATCTCTCGCTTGCCGACCGTGACGTCGTCGTCGAGCGCCGAGAACTCCGCCGCTCGCACCTCGTCGGACCAGCGGATGGTCTGCACGAGCAGCACGTCGTCGCGCACCCGCATCGTCGCGAGCCGCGTGCGCTGCCGCAGCGAGATGCGCACGACCGCGGTGCGCTCCGTCTCCTCGAGCACGCGTCGGAGCAGCACGTAGGCCTTCGGGCTCTTCGAGTCGGGCTCGAGGTAGTAGCTGCGCTCGAACAGGATCGGGTCGATCTGCTCGTTGGGCACGAACTCGAGCACCTCGATCTCGCGGCTCCGCTCCGCCGGCAGGGCCTCGAGGTCCTCGCCGGTGAGCACGACCGTCTGCTCGCCGTCGTCGTACGCCTTGTCGATGTGCGAGTACTCGACCTTCTTGCCGCACACCTCGCACTTGCGCTCGTACCGAATCCGTCCGCCGTCCGCGTCGTGCACCTGGTGCAGCTGCAGGTCGTGCTCCTCCGTCGCGGAGTAGAGCTTCACGGGCACATTGACCAGCCCGAAGGTGATCGAGCCCTTCCAGATCGCGCGCATGGGCTCACTGTCTCCCACGCCGGTCGGCTCCGCTAGCACCGGATTCCCAGGAACGGGCGGGCCGGAGCTCCGGTGGCGGGTCGCATGCCGCTCGGGGACAATCCCAGCATGACGCTCGAGCAGCCGGGCCGGCGGGCGCCCCGCACCTTCGGCATCGAGGAGGAGGTGATCCTGCTCGAGCCCGGCACGCTCGCGCCCGTCGACGTCGCCGAGGAGGTGATCGGCGAGCTCGTGCGCACCGACGCGGACGGGCACTGGATCACTCACGAGTTCCTGCGCGCGCAGATCGAGTTCTCGTCGCCCGTGCTCACCGACGCGGAGGCGGCCGATCGGGTGGTGCGGGAGTTCCGGCGGGTCGTCGCGGGCGCGGTCGCGCGCCGCGGGCTCATCGCGGCGAGCTCGGGCACCGCGTTCGGGGCCGGCCGCTCGGCGACCGCGCCGGGGGAGCGGTATGCGCGCATCGAGCAGGTGCTGGGCGCCATCCACCCCGACCACCGCATCCAGGGACTGCACGTGCACGTCGCGGTCGGCTCGCGCGACGAGGGAGTGCGGGTGATGCGGGGGCTGCGGCCGTGGCTGGCGCCGCTGCTCGCGCTCACCGCGAACTCGCCGTGCTTCGGCGGCACGGAGACGGGGTTCGCGAGCTGGCGCACGATCGTGGGGCGCCGCTTCACGACCGCGTCGGTGCCGCCCGACTTCATCGACGGGGCGGACTACGAGCGGCGCGTGCAGGCGCTCGTGGGGCTCGGCTCGACGCTCGACCTCGGCTCGCTCTTCTGGATGATGCGGCTCGCCGAGCGGTACCCGACCATCGAGCTGCGCCTGTTCGACGCGCAGCTGACCGCCGACGAGTCGGTCGGCATCGCCCTGCTGACGCGTGCGCTCGTGGAGGCGGCGGCGGCGGGAGCGCTGCCGCACGCTGAGACCGCCGTGCACCCCGAGCAGGTCGACGCCGCGGTGTGGCACGCGGCGCGGCACGGCCTCGACGACGATCTCGTCGACCCTGCGACGGCGTCGCTCGCTCCAGCCTGGACCGTGATCGAGCGCATGCTCGACGCGGTCCGGCCCGTGCTCGACCAGACCGGTGACACGGCGAGGGTCGAGGCGCTCGTCGAGCGGATCCGCGCCGAGGGCAACGGCGCGACGCGGCAGCGTGCTGCGCTCGCGCAGGGGGTGCCCGCGCTCGAGCGGCTGCTCCGGAGGAGCTTCTCACCGCCCGCGCTCGTCGAGTAGGCGCGTCGCTCGAGGCCGCTCGGCGTGCGGATGCGCGCCCGGCCGTCGTCGGTCACCGGCGCGCGTCCGTCGGCGCCGCTCACCAGCTCGCCAGTGCCGACGCGATCCGCTCGCGCTCCTGCTCCGGCAGCGCGAGCGCGATCGCCTCGGGAACGCTCAGGTCGCGGCCGCGCCGCTCTCCCGCCGCGACCTCCCGCGGCTCGGCCGCGCGAATGGCGCCGAGCTGCGGCATGTGCACGGTGAACGCCTCCGCGTCGAACACGCCGATGCGCTGCCGGATCCCGTCGGCCACGGCCCAGAGCGTGCCCGCGCGCTCCGCCTCGCCGCGCGCCGCCGCGACGGCGCAGAGCCCCTCCAGGGCGTATGCCACGCCCTCCTCGAAGTGCAGCTGGACGGAGACGAGCAGCGTGCGCACGCATCCGGCCTCGGCCGCGTCGATGTCGCCGCGCACGAGCTGCAGGCGGGCCTGGTGGTTGCCGGCGACCGAGACGGTGAAGAGGTCGCCGACCGACTCCGCCACCTCGGTCGCCCGGTCGAAGCAGGCCTGCGCGTCGTCGGTGAGGTCGCGCAGCCATGCGAGCCTGCCGCGGGAGACCTCCGTGATCGCCTCCGCCCAGGGGTTGCCGAGCTCGCGCAGCCGCTCGACCGCCTCGCGGAGCTCGCGCTCGGCGGTGTCGAGGTCGGGCAGGGGCAGCTGCAGCCGGGCGGTCGCTCGCGCGGCGACGGCCATCGCGGCGGCGTCGCCGTCCTCGCTCTCGGTGAACAGGCGCACGCACTCGCCGAGGCCGGCGACCACCTCCTCGGTCGGGTGCTGCCACATCTCGCTCCAGAGCGAGAAGAACCAGGCGACCGCGCGGGTGTGCGGCGTGATCGGCTTGTCCTTGCCGAGCAGCTCGAGCATCCACACCCGCACCTCGCCGAAGAAGCCCGCGATCCACCAGTAGACGAGCAGTCGCCACGCGAAGTCGCCGGCGTCGTCGAGCCGGTCGATGTGCACGAGGTGGCGCACGGCGGCGCGCAGGTTCGGCAGCTCGAGGCCCAGCTGCACGACCGCATCCCCTTGGCCCGCGCCGCGCAGACCGGGGGCGACGGCCGCGACGAGGGCGCTGTAGTAGTCGGCGTGCGCGGCGCGCATCCGCCCGGCCTCGCCGTGCTCCTTCAGCTGCCCGAGGGCGTACTCGCGCACCACCGCCAGCAGCGACATCACCGAGCGGCCGCCGATCTCCGTCTGCTTCACGAGCGAGGCGTCGATGAGGGCGGCGATGCCGTCGAGCGCCTGTCCCTCCCACGGGCGGCCCTGGCCGAGCGCCTCGACCGCCTCGAGCGTGAACTGGCGGGCGAAGACGCCGAGGTCCTCGAGCAGCGCGCGCTGCTCCGCCGGTAGCAGGCTCACGCTCCAGTCGATCGTGGCGCGCATGGTGCGGTGGCGGCTCGGCAGGTCGCGGGCGGCCGCGGTGAGCAGCGGCAGGCTCTGCTCGAGCCGCTGAGCGATGCCGCGCGGGGTGAGCAGCCGCACCTTCGCCGCCGCGAGCTCGATCGCGAGCGGCAGCCCCTCGAGGCGGCGGCAGATGTCCGCGACGGCCGCCGCGTTCTCGTCGGTGAGCTCGAAGTCGGGCTTCACGGCCTGCGCGCGGTCGACGAAGAGCGCACCCGCGGGTGAGCGCAGCACCCGCTCCGGCCCGGTCCGGGCGACCGCGTCGGGCACGGCGAGCGCCTTGACGTCGTAGACGCGCTCGCCCCGGATGCGCAGCACCGTGCGGCTCGTGACGAGCAGGCTCACCGTCGGCGCGACGTCGAACAGCCGCACGAGCAGCGGCGCCGCCTCGACGATCTGCTCGAAGTTGTCGAGCACGAGCAGCACGCGCCGGCCGGCGAGCGCGCGGGCGATGCGCTCCTCGAGCGCCGCCTCGCCGTTGTCGCGGATGCCGAGCACGTAGGCGATCGTCGGCATGAGCAGCCCCGGCTCGAACACGCCCTCGAGCGGCAGGAAGTAGCGGCCGTCGGGGAACAGGTCGGCGGTGCTCTGCGCGACCTCGATCGCCAGCCGGCTCTTGCCGATGCCTCCGGGCCCGATGAGGCTCACGAGCTTCGTGCCGCGCTCGAAGAGCTCCCGCACCTCGGCGATCTCGCGCTCGCGACCGATGGTGCTCGTCGGCGGCACGGGGATGCGCGACTCGGGTGTCGGTGGGATCTCCTCGGGGCCGCCCTGCGGCTGCTGCCGCGACTCGTCGAACCGCTCCGCGAGCAGCGTGGCGAGGTCGTTCGCGACCTGCTCCTCGAGCTCCTGGGCCGTCGTGAAGGGCAGATAGGCGGCGGAGTCGTCCTCGCGGATGCGGGCGATGAGCTCCTCGAGCCGCGGGTCGCGGTGCTCCGAGGCACGGATGTAGATGAGCTTCGGCATCTCCGGCGGTGCGAGGTTGTACTCGTCCTCGAGCCCAGAGACCTCCTCGTCCGGTGCGACCCAGCCGTAGCTGTCGGCGTAGATGCCGACGAAGACGTCGCTCTGCGAGAGGTAGGAGCGGTAGAGCGCGCGAGGCGGGTGCGGCCGTGCGCCGAGCTCGAACATCACCGGTGCGAGCCGGATGCGCTCGATGGCCGCCCGCGCAGCACGCCGCTCCTCGGCGAGCTCGCGCAGGGTCGAGCTCACGAAGACCCGGAGCCGCTGATCGGGGGTGCGGATCACGGGCCGGTGCGCGCCGGTCATGGCCACATCTTGGCGCCGAGGCGCCGTCGGCGCCAGGGCCTTGATGAGAAACCATCGACACTCCTGAGCGTTAGCGTGGCCCCATGACGAGTGATGGACGATCGCGGGCGGCTGGCTCGGCGGCGAAGGGCGCGGCCGAGAGCGCGACCGACAAGGCACAGGACGCGGCGGCGGAGGCCGAGCAGCACCCCGCGGCGACGTGGGTCAAGGGCGCCGGGCAGTTCGCGAACGGCATCGTGCACTTCGTGATCGGGGCGATCGCGCTCGGCATCGCGTTCGGAGGGGGCGGCAACGCCGACCAGTCCGGCGCGATGCAGGCGATCCAGGAGACGCCGCTCGGCGGCATCGCGCTGTGGGCCGTGGGCCTCGCGATGGCTGGCCTCGCGCTGCTCGCCTTCGTCGCCGCCGTGGCCGAGTCGAGCCGCGGGTGGAAGGATGCCGTCAAGGAGGCTGGTCGCGGCATCGCCTACGCCGTCGTCGGCGCGACGGCGCTCGTCGCCGCGAACGGCGGCAGCTCCGACGGCGGGTCGCGGGCGGAGTCGCTCTCGGCGCAGCTCATGGCGAACCCGTTCGGCGCGTGGCTCGTCGGGCTCATCGGCGCGGGGACCGCGGCGGTCGGCATCTACTTCATCGCGAAGGGCTGGCGCCGCAAGTTCCGCGAGGACGTCGCACCGCCGTCGCGCTGGCAGCACCTCGTGGACCTGCTGGGCACTGCAGGCTACATCGCGAAGGGAGTCGCGGTCGTCATCGTCGGCGCGCTCTTCCTCCTCGCGGCCGCGCGCAACGATCCCGAGGAGGCTGCCGGCCTCGACGGTGCACTGCAGTCGCTCACCACCGTGCCGGGCGGTGTGATCGCGCTCGTGGCGATCGCCGTCGGGCTCATGCTCTACGGCGTCTACTGCCTCGCCCGCGGCCTCTGGTCGCGCTGACGCGAGCCGCTGAGCCGCTACTTCGCTCGACCCTGCCTCGGGTGGGGCATGATCGGGTTCCGCAGGCGCGCGAGGCGCTTCGCGAGATCGGCGGGGCGCACGCCGCGCTCGTTGCGCAGCTCGTCGGCGGGCAGCTCGTCGAGCGTCGGCTGCGGTCCACGCTCGAGCGGGCTCGCCTCGGCCGCGTCGCCATGCGCATCCGACGCGTCGGGGCTCCCCACATCCGGGCTCTGCGCATCCTCCGGCGCCGACGGCACGTGCGGGGCGTGCTCGACGTGCGCGGCGCCGCGCAGGCGCGCATCGAGCGCGCTCAGATCGGGGCCTGTGGACTGCAGGTCGCGGCCGAGCGTGCGCAGCACGCGCACGGTCGTCTCGTAGTCGTCGTCCGAGACGGATGCCTCGGTGCGGCGCGCGACCTCGGCGTCCCCGAGCGACCTGCGGGCATGCTCGACCGCAGCGGCCGCGAGCTCGATCCAGTCCTCGAGCCGCCGGTTGCGATGCACTGCCATGGTCACCTCCCGCGTCGATCGTCGTGCCTCCATCTTCCCTCTCGCGGCTGTGCGCTGCATGGGCGCGATCGTGAGCGGTACGCTCGGCGCGTGCTGCTCAGCGACCGCGACATCCGCGCCCGACTCGCGACCGGCGATCTCGCTCTCGACCCGCTCGACCTCGGGATGGTGCAGCCGTCGAGCGTCGACGTGCGGCTGGACAAGGGCTTCCGGCTCTTCGACAACCACAAGTACCCGTTCATCGACCCCGCCGAGGACCAGCCGGATCTCACCCGGCTCGTGGAGGTGGGCCCGGACGAGGCGTTCATCCTGCACCCGGGCGAGTTCGTGCTGGGCGCGACCTACGAGCGCGTGACGCTCCCGGACGACGTCGCCGCGCGCCTCGAGGGCAAGTCGTCGCTCGGGCGGCTGGGCCTCCTCACGCACTCGACCGCGGGCTTCATCGACCCGGGCTTCTCAGGCCACGTGACCCTCGAGCTCTCCAACGTGTCGACGCTGCCGATCAAGCTGTGGCCCGGCATGAAGATCGGCCAGGTCTGCTACTTCCAGCTGTCGTCGCCGTCGGAGTCGCCGTACGGCCAGGGCGCCAATCTCAACCGCTACCAGGGGCAGCGCGGGCCGACCGCGAGCCGGTCGTTCCAGTCGTTCCACCGCACGCGCATCGACTGAGGCTGCTCAGCGCGCTGCGGGGCGGTGCAGCGCCACGTGCAGGTGGCTGGCCAGCCAGGCCCTGAGGCTCAGCCGGGGCGCCGCGGGCACCGGGCCGTGCGTCGGGGCGGTCGGCTGCGACTGCGCAGCAGCTCGCTCGCGGTGCAGGCGGCGGCGCTCCGCCTCCCGGACGAGTGCCTCGTGGCGCTCGGCCGCCATCTGCCTCGCGACCGCGAGATCCAGTTGATCCATGATGGGGCTCCTTCCGGCGACATCGGCTCGGATGGTCCGAGACGATGCCCATCACGGTCCTCGGCTGACAGCGCGCCCGGATCCGACAGATGCCCTATCTCTGGTCGTGGCGCCTCAGAGGACGTCGCCAGCGCGGGCCGCGGCCTCAGCGCGCGTCGCGGCGCCGAGCTTTCGCAGGATCGCGGAGACGTGCACGCTCGCGGTCTTGTCGCTGATGAAGAGCCGCTCGCCGATCTGCCGATTGGTGAGGCCCTGCGCGATGAGACCGAGCACCTGGCGCTCACGATCGGTCAGCGACGAGCCGTCCTGCGCTCGGATCCGCCGGGCTCCGAGGCGCGCCCGGGTCGCGAGCGCCTCGACCACGCGTTCGGCCTCAAGCATGCCGGCGCGATGCGCGAGCCCGGCGGCCTCGTCCACCGCGGCCGCCGCGGCATCGCGGTCGCCCGCGTGCAGGTGCGACGCGGCGAGCCGCTCCAGCGCGTGGACGTGCAGCCGCAGGGGCACTCGACCGCGAGCCGCAGCCACGCGAGCCGCCTCCCATGCCGCCGCATCGTGGCGCGACAGCTCCGCATCGATCAGCGCTCGCCAGTCATCGGCGACATCCCAGACCGCGATCTGGTCCAGCGAACGCCGCAGCCGCAGCTCGGCGGCCGCCGACGTGGTGCCGGGCGGCTCGAGGACCGCGCTCCGCAGCCGAGCGAGCGCCCGAGCGCCGAGGGCCAGGAGAGGGAACGCAGGACCGGGCTCCAGCTCGGGCCACCTCCAGAGCGCTTCGCATGCCGTCCAGGCGGCTCCTCCGTCGCCGATCGCAAGAGCGATCTCCGCGTCGAGCCGCGCGAACAGCAGGTCGTCCGCCTTGCCGGTGGAGCGCAGCTCCTCGATCACCTGCTGCGGCGGGCGCAGCACCGCCACCGCGGCGTCCGCCTCGTCGCGGAGCAGGTGGAGCTCCGCCTCGAGCCAAGCGCAGTAGCCCGTGGCGATCCGCGGGGGGTCTGCCTCGCGGACGCTGTGGGCTGCCGCTGCGGCGGCCTCCAGGTCTCCGAGGGCCACCTGCGACCACGCGCCGAGCATCGCGAGCGCGCTGCCTGCGCCGCGCGCCATGCCGGCGCTGACCGCCAGCTCGTGCCCGTCCTGCGCGATCCGCAGGGACTCGCGATACATGCCGAGCTGGTGCAGCAGCCACGACGAGCGCGTGCCCGTGAACAACGTCGCCTCGATGTCCGAGGAGGCGTGTGCCCTGGCCTCCGCCAGGGCGTCCAGCCCCGGCTGGACCTCGCCGGCGATCACGAGCAGCATGCCGAGCGGGCTCAGCCCTCGTGCGAGCTCCGACCGGGCCCGAGCTGCGATCGAGGTCCCGCCGGAGCGCGCGACGAGCGCTCGCGCGCCTGCGACCGATGCCTCCAGGCGCGCTCTGGCGCCGGCCTCGTTGTGCAGCAGCTCCACGTTCCCGACACCGTTCAGCACCCGCAGTCGCACGAGCTGCGCCTCGTCGTCGGGGTCGTCCGGCAGCAGCTCCAGCGCGCGTCGCCCGAGAGCGAGCGCGCCCTCGAGAGCCTCGTCGTCGCGCACCAGCATGGCGAGGTGCAGCAGCAGCGCGCGACCGCGCCGGTCGCTCTCCGGCACCTCGTCGACCGCCCGCTCGAGGAACGGCAACGCTCGCGCATCGGATGCGGCGTCATAGGCGCTCCCGACCTCCAGCAGCAGCTCCGACCGCGCGCATCGGGCGAGCCGCTCCGGATCATCGACGCGTGACCACAGCTCGAGCGCCTGCTGCCCGAGCTCCGCGGCGGCCAGCGGTGCGCCGTCGGCTCTCGCCTCTCGGGCAGCGGCGACCAGCGCCGGGAGCGCGTGCGGCTCGTCGCCCGCGGCCCGCCAGTGGTGCGCGATCTCGGCATGGCGGGAGCCGAACGACTCATCCGTCTCGAGCGCGGTGGCGTACCGCGCGTGGAGCCGCCTCCGCTCGCCCGGCAGCATCTCGTCGGAGACCGCCTCGTGGATCAGGGCGTGGCGGAAGCCATACGCGTCGCGATCGACGCGCAGCAGGTGCGCCGCGATCGCCTCGCGCATCGCCCGCTCGAGGGATGCGGCATCGCCATCGTGGACTCGCGCGACGAGGCGGTGCTCGACCCGCACGCCGCCGGCAGCGACGAGCCGCACCGCGGCCTGCGTCGCCTCGGAGAGGGTCGCGTAGCGGCCGAGCAGCAGCTCGCGGAGCGTCTCCGGCAGCGCGCCGAGCCGCTCGGCCGCGAGCAGCTCCTCGACATAGAACGGGACCCCTTCGCTGCGGGCGAAGAGCCTGGCCGCCGCCTCCGGCTCCAGCACGCTTCCGCGGATCGCTCGGGCTTGCGCTGCGGCCTGCTCGAGCGTCAGCCGTTGCAGCAGGATGCGAGTCACGTCTCGGGCGCGCTCGAGGTCGAGGATGAACGGATGCGACGGGTGGTCGTGACCCACCTCGTCGGAGCGACGCGTCACGACGACGAACAGGCGGCCGCGACGGAGCGAGCGCAGCATGCTGCGGAGCAGGTCGAGCGAGGCGGCGTCGGCCCAGTGCACGTCCTCGACGACGAGCACGAGCGGGGCGATCGTCGAGATGCCCTGCAGCAGCGCCGGCACGGCCTCCTGCAGCTGCTCCTGCGTGATGGCGTCCGGGGCGTCGTCCGCAAGCCCGGTCAGCGCGGCAGGCAGCAGCCGTGCGCTCGTGCTCATCGCAGCTCGGAGTCTGTCGGGGTCGAAGCGAGCCACGAGCTCCCGCAGCAGGCTCCGGATCGGCTGCAGCGCCAGCGGCACCGTCGCGGCCACGCACTGCCCCCACGCGACGACGACCTCGTCGTCGAGGGTCGCCACGAAGTCGCGCACGAGCCTCGACTTCCCGATGCCGGCCTCGCCCATGACGACGGCGCCCCGCGGCACACCGGACATGCTCGCCAGGTGCGCCTCGCGCAGAGCCTCCAGCTCGCGCGAGCGCCCCACCATGACGGGGCTGATCGCCGGCGACAGCATGGCCCATGCTCCCACCGGGTCAGTGGGCGTGCCAGCCCTCGCCTGTGCGCGTCGCGCGACACGAGGCGCCGAGGCAGGTCAGGGCACGGAGCTCTCCCGCTGCCTGGCGAAGCCGGCCGGCGAGTGGCTCATGGAGCCGATCCGGGTCCGCTCATGCAGGCGCCGCGGCGAGCGTCGTGAGGGTGGCGGTCGCGGGATCCCAGTGCCGGATGGCGACGGCGGACGCGTCGACAGGGTCGCCCAGCAGCGCGAGCGCGACCGGGGCGTCGACGACGCGCAGGCGGCGCGCGAGCGTGACGTGCGGCGTCCAGCGGCCGGGGAGGAAGTGCTCGTCGTCGCCCGGCCGCGCGGCGTCGAGGACCGAGGCCTGCAGGGCGAGCAGCGCCGCGCTCGGCACCACCGAGCGCGCGAGCACGCGGCGATCGCCGGTGCCCAGCAGCATCGGCGGGCCGAGCACGAGACGGAGCGGCAGTTCGATGCGCCCGGACGGCAGCGCCGGCGGCAGTCCCGCCCGGGCGAGCAGCGTCACGTGTGGCCGATTGCTCGCCGCCTCGTGCCGCGCGAGGCTCGACAGTCCCGCCTCGGCGAGCGCCGCCCACTCTGCTCGCACGAGCGCCTCGGCCCGGTCGTCGAGCAGCAGCTCGATGCTCGACATCCGCGTCTCCATCCCCTCACCCTGCCCGACCGGCCTCCTCGCAACCTGCGGTACGACGATGTCGCCTGGCCCGCGTGCAGGTGACCAACTGGTACCGCTCGGCGTCAGCCACCGACGCCGCGGCGGGCGACCGCTGCTCGGATGCGCTGCGCGAGTCCGGCCGCGCCGTTCCGGAGATCGTTCTTGGTCACACGTATGACGATCCAGCCGAGCGATTCGAGCAGCTCCTGTCGACGGATGTCCTTCGCCCACTGCGTGGGATCGGTCAGGTGGTGCTCGCCCTCGTACTCGATCGCGACCATCCAGTCCGGATAGGCGAGATCGATCACGGCACGTCGCTCGCCAGCCACGCGCACCTCGAACTGCACCACGGGCTCCGGCAGCCCCGCAGCGACGATCGCGAGCCGGGCGCGCGTCTCCTGGGGCGACTCGGCGCCGACGCGCGCATCCTCGAGCGCCGCTCGGAACGCGGCGGCGCCGTGCAACCCGCGCCACCGCGCAGCCAGCTCCTCCAGCTCGGTCGGCGTGCTGTGCGGCCGCGCCGGCAGTCGGAGGTCCGGGTAGTGCTCGGACGGCGTGATGAGCGCGTCGATGAGCACGACGAGGTCGATGCGACTCGCGTCCCGCGCCAGCATCAGCACTGTGCCGAGGGGTCCGAGGATGGGCAGTCCGTCGAGCTCGCCCACGCCGAAGCGCCTCGCGTCGAACTCCCGCGCGACGACGCCCGCGGCGCGTGTCCTCGTCGTGCCGGCGGGCACCCCGACGACGAGCGGCTCATCGGGGGTCCAGCGTGCGGCGACGGGCAGGCCCCAGCGGCGGGCGGCGGTCACGCCCGCGAAGACGTGCCCCGGCCGCATCCGCTCGGCGTACGCCGCCATGAGGGCGTCCAGGCTCGTGGTGGGTCGGGATGCGCGCACGCCGTGGAACGGCGCGACGAGATCGCCGCGGCGCAGCCGGCCGGGAGGGATGCCAGCGGCGCGGGCGCGAGCCACGGAGAACGCACGACCTGCGAGCGGCTCGGGCAGCGGGGAGGGCTTGACCATCCCGTGCATCATGCGCGCGGCGGATCGCTTGCGGGGCGCATCCGGCATCCCCTGTGGACGCCGGTCCCGGCGGATGCGGCGGCGCGTCCGACGAGCGGTACCGAAGTGTCGGGTGAGCCGCGCAGAGGCGGCGCTTCCGTACCGGAAGCTGCGCTACCGAGCCTGCTCCGCAGGCACCGGGGCCTCGTCGTCGATCACGGTGGGCCTCGGATGCACGGGAAGCACCAGCAGCAGGCCGGCGAGCAGCACGATGACGATGCCGAGGATGCCGAAGCGCACGTCGCCCGCGACCGTCACGAAGATGCCGAACAGCGTCGGCGCGAGGAAGGAGACCGCGCGCCCGGTCGTCGCGTAGAGGCCGAACATCTCGCCCTCGCGGCCCTCCGGCGTGATGCGCGCCATGAACGAGCGCGACGCCGACTGCACCGGGCCGACGAAGGTCGACAGGGCGAGCCCGAACACCCAGAACATGCCCTTGCCCTCGACGAACAGCACCGCGAGGCCCGAGAGCGACAGCACGACGAGCGAGATGACGATGACGATCTTCGGTCCGAAGCGATCATCCGCCCAGCCGCCGACGAACGTGCCCGCGCCGGCCGTCACGTTCGCGGCGATCGCGAAGAGGATGACCTCGGTCGCCGAGAAGCCGAACACCGACGACGCGATGATGGCCCCGAAGGTGAAGACGCCCGAGAGCCCATCGCGGAAGACGGCGGAGCCGACGAGGAAGAGCAGCGTCTTCGGCGCGGTGCGGCGGATGCGCCCGATCGTGCGGAAGAGGATCCGGTACGACTCGAGCAGCCCGACGCGCGGGGGCGCGGCGCCGGTCGGCGGCACCTCCGGCACCCTGAGCAGCAGCGGCAGGGCGAAGACGAGGAACCAGAGCGCGCTCGCGAGCACCGCGAGTCGCACGTCGAGCGCGCCGCCCTCTCGCCCGTTCGGGATCTGCAGCAGTCCGCCGGCGTCCGGGTCGGCGATCGGGAAGATGAAGAGCACGAGCAGCAGCCCGAGCAGCACGATGCCGCCGACGTAGCCCATGCCCCAGCCGTAGCCGGAGGTGCGGCCCAGCGACTCCTTCGTCGACACCTGGTGCAGCATCGCGTTGTAGTTCACCGAGGCGAACTCGAAGAACAGGTTGCCGGCCGCGAGCAGCGCGGCACCGAGCCAGATGTACTCGGGCACGGGGGCGACGAAGAACATCCCGATCATGGCGACGATCGTCACGCCGGTGTTCACCGCGACCCAGAGCTTGCGGCGACCGCCGCCATCCGACCGCTGTCCGATGACGGGCGCGAGCAGCGCCACGAGGACGCCTGCGATCGCGATCGCCCACGCGACGATCGACGCGTTCTCGGCGAGGGCGCGGGTCAGCTCCGGCGACCCGCCCTCGCCGGCGGCGTCGACGACTGCCGGGTCGACGAAGAGGTCGGATGCGACGTACCGGCTGAAGACGAACGTGGTCACCACCGCGTTGAACGACGCCGAGCCCCAGTCCCACAGCGCCCAGGCGGTCGCGCGGCGGCTCAGCTCACGGCGGGCGACGGGCGCGACACCGATCTGCGACGGCTGCACCAGCTCGTCGCGCGCGGGCTCGGCGGGGGCGGATGCCGCGGGCGGCTCCAAGGGGACGCTCATGCGTCGAGCGTAGGGCCGCACCGCGGACGGACGGTGCCGCGCCGGTGCCCCCGCGGTGCGCCGCGCCCGCGCCGCGCGCCGCCCCGCTGCGCACCCGCCGCTCGCCTTTCACGGCGGATGCACAGCCGCAGAAGTTGACACGGCTCGACTCAAGGTGGAAAAGTTGAGCCATCGCGACTCAAGTCGGCGTCCATCCGGGCGCTCGTCGCGACTGCGGTTCCGGGGGACGAGCCCACCGCCGGTGAGGCCATCGGTGCGCTCCTCCGCCGGAACCAGGCAGAGCAGGCAACCAGCAGGCAGACCGCAGCGCAGCTGCGAACAGGAGGCAAGACCATGGCACGAGCAGTCGGCATCGACCTCGGCACCACCAACTCCGTCGTCGCATTCCTCGACAACGGCGAGCCCACCGTCATCGCGAACGCCGAGGGCTTCCGCACGACCCCGTCGGTCGTCGCCTTCGTCAAGGAGGGCGAGACCCTCGTCGGCGAGCCGGCCAAGCGCCAGGCGGTCACGAACGTCGACCGCACCATCTCGTCGGTGAAGCGCCACATGGGCACGAGCTGGAAGCAGGAGATCGACGGCAAGCAGCTCACGCCGCAGGAGATCTCGGCCCGCATCCTCGGCAAGCTGAAGCGCGACGCCGAGACGTACCTCGGCGAGAAGGTGACGGATGCCGTCATCACCGTGCCCGCGTACTTCAACGACGCCGAGCGCCAGGCCACGAAGGAGGCCGGCGAGATCTCGGGCCTCAACGTGCTGCGCATCATCAACGAGCCGACCGCGGCTGCGCTCGCCTACGGCCTCGACAAGGGCAAGGAGGACGAGCTCATCCTCGTCTTCGACCTCGGTGGCGGCACGTTCGACGTCTCGCTGCTCGAGGTGGGCAAGGACGACGACTTCTCGACCATCCAGGTGCGCTCGA
>JAPSJX010000122.1 GCA_031178105.1 Agrococcus sp.
GAGGACGCGATGCGGCGGGCCTGGGACACCCGCAAGCCGCACAACATCGCGCGCGTGACGTTCAACAAGGTCGCGATCGCCGCGATCACGCAGCAGCTCGCGTCGACGCTGCGCTCGCGCGGACGGACCGTGGACGAGAGCGATCTGCGCTACCTCAGCGAGGACGTGCGCAACTCCTACGACGTGCGCGTGCTGCTGAACACCGCCTGGATCCCGCTCACGCCGCAGCGTCTGCTGCAGGACCTCTACGCCCGACCCAACTGGCTCGCGGAGCTCACTCCGCGGTGGACCCCGGCCAAGCGCGCGCTGCTGCGCAGGGAGAGGGATGCGCCGTTCACGGTCAGCGATGTGCCGCTGCTGGACGAGGCGGCCGAGCTGCTCGGTGAGGCCGACGCCCGCAGCGACAGCCAGGCCCGCGAGGAGCGCGCCGCCCACGAGCGCGACATCGAGAACGCCGAGGCTGCGATCCGCAACATGGAGGTCGAGGGCATCGTCGACGCCGAGACGCTCGCCGCCGGGTTCCAAGAGACGACGGTGCGGGAGACGACGGCCGAGCGCGCGCTGTCCGACCGCGACTGGACCTACGGCCACGTGGTCGTCGACGAGGCGCAGGAGCTCTCGCCGATGCAGTGGCGAGTGCTGCTGCGCCGCAATCCGCTCCGCTCGTTCACGATCGTCGGCGATGTCGCGCAGAGCGAGGCGGCGGCGGGGGCGAGGGACTGGAAGAGCGCGCTCGATCCGGTGTTCGGCGAGCACTGGCGGCTCGAGGAGCTCACGGTCAACTACCGCACCCCCGCCGCCATCGCGCACGCCGCGGAGGAGGTCGCGCTGGCCGCGGGGCTCGCCGTCACCCGGTCGCGCGCGGTGCGCGAGGGCGATCATCTCGTCGACGTGCGCGAGGTCTCCCGGAGCGAGCGGGCGGCATCCGTCCTCGACGCAGTGCAGCGCGACCTCGCCGACGGCGGCACCGTCGCGGTCATCGCGCCCGCCGTCGAGCTCGCCGAGCTGCAGATCGCCCTGCGGGAGACCCTCGGCACCGACGCGGTCGGCTACGGATCGCTGGGGCTGCGCCGCGCGGTCACCCTGCTGACGCCGCACGAGGCGAAAGGCCTCGAGTTCGACGCGGTCGTCGTCGTCGAGCCGAAGCAGATCCTGGACCGCGGCGCCGACCACGGTCGAGGAGCGGCCGCGCTCTACGTCGCGATGACGAGGCCGACGCAGCGCCTCACCGTGGTGGCGAGCGCCGGCCTCCCCGAAGGGCTTCGCGGGCCTCAGTCGTAGAGGCCGCCCGCGACCAGGATCGTCGTCCCGGTCGTGTAGGTCGCGTCGTCGCTCGCGAGGTACACGTAGGCTCCAGCGGTCTCGACCGGCTGACCAGGGCGCTCCAGGGGCGCGTCTTCGCCGAGGTCCTCGACGCCGCTGCCCGACACGATCTGCAGCTCGGTGACGAACGGGCCTGGGGCCACGCCGTTCACCCGGATGCCGCGGGGCGCGAGCTGCACCGACAGCGACTTCGTCATGTTGAGGATCGCGGCCTTCGTCGCCGCGTAGTCGACCTTGTCGGCCGACGGAGACGATGCCTGGATGCTGCTCGTCGTGATGACGGAAGCGCCGCGAGGAAGATGGGGCAGGGCAGCCTTCAGGGTCCAC
>JAPSJX010000123.1 GCA_031178105.1 Agrococcus sp.
TCCTCAACTGACGCGAGGACCTCGGGAGCGAGGGGCGCGGGATCCACCACGGGACCGCAGCCACACAACAACAGCAGTGCGGAAGCGAGCGCGGCAGCGGCGGTTCCCCTTCGGCCTCGGATCATCAGTGCGCCCCTCCGTCGCAGGCGATCACGTCGTCGAGTCGCGGTGCCCTGGTCCCAGGTTAGGGATCGACGGCATCATGCGCATGCATCGAACGCTCGAGCTCGCGGCCTCGCTGCTGGATGGGCTCCCCCGCGTCGACGCTGAGGCGGGGGCGAGCGATCGGGCGGTGGCCGCATCCGAACGTGTCGTATTCGGCGAGGACCCGCTGGTGTTGATCGGCGGCTCGATCGACGACGGCTGGCCCGCGGGCTCCGTCGTGCCTCGTCGTGAACGACGAGGACTCGAGCTGCAGCGGGTACCGCACGAGTCGCCGCAGTGGCAGGTCGCGAGCGTGTCGGCCGCGGCGTCGCTCGACGATGGCGACCTGCAGCTGTCGCTTCCGTTGGGCAAGGCGAACGGGCGCGCGTTCGCGGTCCTGGTCGCGTCGCTCGTGTCGGACCGCATGGCCTCGGCCGCAGGGTGCCAGCATGAAGCGGTACGAGACGTGCGAGATCGCGACCTAGGAGCTGCAGGGCGTGCTGGATCGCATGAGCGTGCCGTATACAGCGACGGAGCAGCGACTCTGGTGCTCCCTCGTGTTCCGTGAGCGGGAGGGCGCACCGTGCCCGCGAGGTTCGACCGAACGCGGCCGTCGCGTGAGGTTGTTCTGCTGCCGAACGCGGTGGAGTTCCGCTTCAACGTGTGAGCAGAGCGCGAGGCAAGTGCGCGGAGTACACCCCCGGATGGAGCTGCCGCGCAACGACTCGTGGCAAGAGGTGCGAGCGGTCCCGATTCTCGGACGCGTGACTCCCGGCAGTGGAGCGCGGCCACGAAGGTGGTACCCAGGTACCAGTGCGGGGCCACAGGTTTCCACCTCGGGACTGACGCGGCAGCGCCACTCGGCAGGGCAGGCTCGATACATGATCGCAGCAGAGCACCTCACGAAGCGCTACGGCGCAAAGGTCGCGGTCGACGATGTCGGCTTCGAGGTCCGCCCGGGCCTCGTGACCGGCTTCCTCGGCCCCAACGGCGCGGGCAAGTCGACCACGATGCGCATGATCGTCGGCCTCGACCGCCCCGATGCCGGATCCGTCACCGTCTCGGGCGTCCCCTATCGCGAGCTCCGCTCGCCGCTGACCGAGGTCGGAGCGCTCCTCGACGCCAAGGCCTGGCATCCCGGGCGCACCGCCGAGCGGCACCTGCTCGGGATGGCCGCCACGCACGGGATCGGCAAGGCGCGCGTGCGCGAGGTGCTCGAGCTCACGGGCCTCGACGCTGTCGCGCGCAAGCGCGTCGGCGGATTCTCGCTGGGCATGGGCCAGCGCCTCGGCATCGCCGCGGCGCTGCTCGGCGACCCACACACGCTCATCCTCGATGAGCCCGTGAACGGGCTCGACCCCGAGGGCGTCGCATGGGTGCGCGGGCTGCTGCGCACGCTCGCGGGGGAGGGCCGCGCAGTGCTGCTCTCGTCCCACCTCATGAGCGAGATGGCGCAGGTCGCCGACCGCGTCGTCGTGCTCGGTCGCGGGCGCGTGCTCGCCGATC
>JAPSJX010000075.1 GCA_031178105.1 Agrococcus sp.
GCAAGGTGTCGTTCCAGGTCGGCGTCGAGCGCACCTTCCCCGTGCACTCCCCGGTCATCGACCACATCGAGCTCGTGAGCCGCGGCGACGTCCGCCGCGCGAAGCTCTACTACCTCCGCGGCCTGCGCGGCAAGGCCGCCAAGATCCGCGAGAAGCGCGACTTCTCCTGATCGCACCAGAACGGGGCCGGCATCACGCCGGCCCCGTTCTGCGTTCGTCGCCGAATCGTGACCTCCGGCGTCGCGCCCACGGCGGAGCGGCGCACCTGCCCGCCTACACTTGCCGAGGAGAGAGGTCGGGGGATGACGGAGACGGTGGGGACCGGCGCGGCGGGTACCGCGCAGCGGTCCGCGGGGCGGGGCTTCCTGCTGTTCCTCCGTGACCTCGTGGTCATCTTCCTCATCGCGCTGCTCATCTCGTTCCTCGTGAAGACGTTCCTCATCCGGCCGTTCTGGATCCCGTCCGAGTCGATGAACGAGACGCTCCAGGTCGACGACCGCATCATCGTCAGCCTGCTGACGCCCTCGCTCATCGAGGCCCAGCGGGGCGATGTCGTCGTGTTCGAGGATCCGGGCGGCTGGCTGCCCGCGCCGACGCCCGAGCCCGAGTCCGGCGTCTTCGGCGCGATCGACTGGTTCCTCACCTTCGTGGGCCTCGCGCCCGAGGACGAGCACGGCTACCTGATCAAGCGCGTCATCGGACTGCCCGGTGACCGCGTGCAGTGCTGCAACGACTTCGGCCAGCTGACCGTCAACGGCCTGCCGATCGACGAGCCCTACGTCCACCTCGACGCACCGGACCAGCCCGCCAGCTCCCTGCCGTTCGACGTCACCGTCCCCGAGGGCCACGTCTGGGTGCTCGGCGACAACCGCAACCACTCCGGCGACTCCCGCGCGCACATGGATGCGCCCGGCGGCGGCTTCGTGCCGATCTCGTCGATCGTCGGTCGTGCCGTGCTCGTCTCGTGGCCGCTCGAGCGCTGGACGTGGCTCGACGGCTACGGCTCCTCCTTCGTCGGCGTCGAGCCCCAGAGCGCGCGGGTGGAGCGGGTGCTGCCGGTCGCCCTCGCCGGCTGATGGCCGCGCTGCCCACGCTCGAGGTCGAGCGCTCGCTGTGGGGTGAGACGCAGCTCGTCATCGGCATGGACGAGGTCGGCCGGGGCGCGCTCGCCGGCCCGGTGAGCGTCGGCGCGCTCGCGCTGCGGCCCGACTGCGGCGACTGGCCCGAGCACCTGCGCGACTCGAAGACCATGACGGAGCCGCGGCGGACCGCGACCGCGCCGCTCGTGCGCACGTGGGGCGTGAGCGCCGTCGGCCACGCGACGAACGACGAGATCGACGAGCTCGGCATCCAGGTCGCGCTCGGGCTCGCCGGTCGGCGGGCGCTCGTGGGCCTGCACGACGCGGGCATCGAGGTGCCCTCGGCGACGATCCTGCTCGACGGCATCCACGACTGGCTCGCGCCGGCGCTGCGTCGGCCCGTGCGGACGGTCCTCCGCGCCAAGGCCGACCGCGACTGCGCATCCGTCTCGGGCGCGGCGCTCGTCGCCAAGGTCGAGCGCGACAGCAGGATGATCGAGTGGCACGACGAGCACCCCGGCTACGGCTGGGTCTCGAACAAGGGCTACGGGTCGGCGACCCACATGGCGGCGATCGCCGAGCTCGGCCCGAGCCTGCTGCACCGGCGCTCCTGGTTGCACTGACGCGCTCCGCACGACGCGCCTCGCTCCGCGCGCATCGCCGCGCAGACGGGTCACCGGCACGGGGGCCATAGGATGTGTCCGTGGAACCCGAGGACATCGAGGACTACGACCGCGAGGTCGAGCTGGCCCTCTTCAAGGAGTACCGCGACGTCGTCGGCATGTTCAAGCACGTCGTCGAGACCGAGCGACGCTTCTACCTGGCCAACGACGTGAAGGTCACCCGTCACGACGCGGGCACCGACTTCTACTTCGAGCTCGAGCTGACCGACGTCTGGGTGTGGGACATCTACCGCTCCGACCGCTTCATCAAGTCGGCGCGCGTGCTGACCTTCAAGGACGTCAACGTCGAGGAGCTCGCCTCGCGCGACCTCGAGCTGCCGAAGGACCTCGCGATCGAGGAGTAGGGCGGCCCGGTCAGCTGAGCGTGGGCTTCTCCCGCTCGGCTCGCACGATCGAGGTCACCTCGTCGGCGTCCGGATCGATGCCCGCGGCGGCGAGCTGCTGCGACACGTCCTCGATCGCGGCGGCGTCGTCGCCGTCGAGCGGGACGTGCACGCCGGTCGTGAGCAGGTGCCGCAGCTCGGGGGTCCATGCGATCTCCATGGAGTGAGGCTCCCACCGTCGCCGCGTGAAGGCAACGGATCGCGCCGATTCTCCACAGGCGCGTGCGCCGCCCGCTCTCGCCGCGTCGTCGCTGCGCTTCCATGCGCCCATGCGAGCGAAGGACCAGCTGGGCCTCGACGGGGAGGCCGTCGCGAGCGTGCACCTCGAGCGCGCGGGCATGCGCATCGTCGAGCGGCGCTGGCGCTGCGCCTACGGGGAGCTCGACATCGTGGCGCTCGACGGCGAGACGCTCGTCTTCGTCGAGGTGAAGACGCGGCGCGGCCTCGCGTACGGGCATCCGTTCGAGGCGATCACGCCCGCCAAGGTGCGGCGGCTGCGCACGCTCGCGGGGCTGTGGCTGCAGGAGCGCCCGCACCGCGGACCGATCCGGATGGATGCCGTCGGCATCGTCGCGGCGCGGTCGGGCGAGTGGCGGGTCGAGCACCTCCGGGGCATCCGGTGAGCGGCTTCGGCCGCGCCGCGTGCATCGCGCTCCAGGGGCTCACGGGCATCGGCGTGCAGATCGAGGTGCACGCGGCCTCAGGGCTGCCCGCCGTCTTCATCGTCGGCCTGCCCGACCAGGCGGTGCGGCAGGCGCAGCACCGCACGTGGAGCGCGATCGCGCGGATGGGCGTCACCGCGCCGAGCGGGCGCGTGGTCATCAACCTGACGCCCGCGTCGCTGCCGAAGGCGGGCACCCACTTCGATCTCGCGATGGCGATCGCCGTGCTGCGCGCCGCCGGCGTCGTGCCCGCCGACGACGGCGAGACCGCGCTCGTCGGCGAGTTGGGCCTCGACGGCCGGCTCCGGCCGGTGGCCGGCACGCTGCCGCTCGCTCGAGCGGCGGCCGAGGCGGGGTTCGCACGCATCGTCGTCCCGAGCGGATCCGTCGGCGAGGCGTCGCTCGTCGCGGGGCTCCGCGTGCTCGGGGCGCCGAGCCTCGCACACGCGGCGGCGCTGCTGGGAGCGGAGCTCGATCCCGAGCCGGTCGATCCCGTACCTGCGCCGCCACCGGCCCCGCGCACGCACGCCGATCTCGACCTGGCCGATGTGGTCGGCAACCGCGACGCCGTGGAGGCGCTCGAGATCGCCGCCGCCGGCGCGCACCACCTGTTGATGGTGGGCCCGCCGGGCGCCGGGAAGACGATGCTCGCGATGCGGCTCCCGGGGATCCTCCCCGCGCTCGACGCCGACGCGGCGCTCGAGGTGGCGTCGCTGCGCTCCCTCGCGGGCGAGCCGCCCCCGTCGACCCTCGACGTGCTGCCGCCGTTCGAGCATCCGCACCACTCGGCGACGGCGGTGTCGCTCATCGGCGGCGGCTCGGGCACGATCCGTCCCGGTGCGGCTGCGCGCGCCACGCACGGGGTGCTGTTCCTCGACGAGGCGCCGGAGTTCCCCCGAGCGGTGCTCGACATGCTGCGGCAGCCGCTCGAGTCCGGCACCATCACGATCCATCGCGCAGTCGGCGTCGCGACGTTCCCGGCGCGGTTCCAGCTGCTGCTCGCGGCCAACCCGTGCCCGTGCGGGCTCTTCGGGTCGGGGGAGTGCACGTGCGCGCCGCAGGCCCGCCGACGCTACTTCGGCCGGCTCTCCGGCCCCCTGCTCGACCGCGTCGACCTGCAGGTGCGCGTCGACCGCGTCGCGCCCGGCGCCGTCGGCGAGCGCCGCACGACCGCGGAGGCCTCCGCCCGGGTCGCCGCGGCGAGGGCTCGTGCCGCGCACCGGCTCGCGGGCACCGGATGGGCGGCGATGGGCCACGTGCCCGGGCCGTGGCTGCGACGCCACCTGCCGCTCGAGGCGGCGCTCCTCGAGCCGCTCGAGCGCGCCGTCGAGCGCGGCGCGCTCACCATGCGCGGCATGGATCGCGCCATCCGCGTCGCATGGACCGCCGCGGACCTCGACGGCATCGCCGCTCCCACTCGCACGCACATCGGGCGGGCGCTCGCCCTGCGGAAGGGGATCCCGGCATGACGCCCTTCCGGATCGACGCGGCCCGGCTGCGGGCGGCCGTCGTGCCGACGCTCCCGGACGGGGCAGCCGAGCCCGACGACGCGGACGTGCTCGAGCGCTTCGCGGCCGCCGCGTGGACCGTCGTGCCCGAGCCGGGCGACGGCGTCGCGGGCATCGTGCGGGAGCGGCTCGGCCAGGCCCGCTCGCTGCAGCTGCTCGTCGACGGCGCGACCGCCGCGGAATGGGCGCGCGAGCTCGGCGACCGGGAGTCAGCGCGCGCCGTGGCGCTGGCGCTCCCGCGCTGGCAGCCGCGCCTCGCCGCCGAGCGCATCCTGGGCGCGTTGGCACACGGCGCCGCCTTCGGCCAGCGGCTGGTGACGCGTGCCGACGCCCACTGGCCGCAAGCACTCGACGACCTCGGGCCGCACGCGCCGGCGGCGCTCTGGGTGCGGGGCGATCCGGCCGCGCTCTCCGCATGCGAGCGCTCCGCGGCGCTCGTCGGTTCGCGCGCGTCATCGGGGTACGGCGAGCTCGTGACGGGACAGCTCGCGTCAGGGCTCGCCGGCCGAGGCTACGCGGTCGTCTCCGGCGGCGCCTACGGCATCGACGGCACGGCGCACCGGGCGACGATGGCGGCGGGCGGCACGACGCTCGCCGTGCTGGCAGGCGGGCTCGACCGCTTCTACCCGGCCGGGCACGACGAGCTGCTGCAGCGGGTCGCCGACACCGCATGCGTCGTCGCGGAGTCGCCGAGCGGTGTACCGCCGACCCGCTGGCGCTTCCTGGCGCGCAACCGGCTCATCGCGGCGCTCGCGAGCGCGACCGTCGTCGTGGAGGCCGGCAGCCGATCGGGCTCGATCAACACCGCAGGGCATGCCGCGGCGCTCGGTCGGCCGCTCGGTGCGGTGCCCGGACCCGTCACCTCCGGCAGCAGCACCGGGTGCCACCGGCTGCTGCGCGAGTACGGCGCCGTGGCCGTCGAGCGGGTCGAGCACATCATCGAGCTGGTGGAGGGGACGGCCGGCGAGGATGCGCCGCTCGGTGGGGAGACGGCCCACGAGATGCGGGTGCTCGACGCCCTGAGCTCGCGAGCGCCCCGAGCGGTGGACGAGCTGGCGATCCGCACCGGCATGGCCCCGGCCGACGTCATCGCTTCGCTCGCGCTGCTGGAGCTGAGCGGGCGCGCGATCGAGCGCGGGCGCGGATGGGTGCGGTCGTCGTCGTGAGGCGCACGGCGGATCGCCAGCGGCGATCGTGCCGACGCTGAGGATGCTCGGGCGTCCACCGGCTGAAGTAGACAGGTCGGCCTACTCAAGGCATCCTGGAGCTGCGCTTCGGAGCAGCGCGGACCGGGGAGGTCGCTGGATGGCCGTCGAGCAGTCGCAGGGCGCGCGGCGGCGACCCGCGCGGGAGCGCCTGGTGGCTGCGGCAGCGCGCCGCTTCTACGCAGACGGCATCTCGGCGACGGGCATCGATGCGATCGTCGCGGCCGCGGGCGTCGCGAAGAAGAGCCTCTACAACAACTTCGAATCCAAGGAAGCGCTCGTCGCGGAGTACCTGACCGTTCGGCACCAGGAGTGGCTGGACCTCTACGCCGCTCGAGCCGCCACGGCCGCGACGCCGCGCGACGGTGTCCTCGCGGTGTTCGACGCATACATCGACCACGCGTCGCTCGCCTACGAGCACGGCTTCCGCGGGTGCGGCCTGCTGAACGCCGCCGCCGAGCTGCCGGCCGGGCACGCGGGGCGTGCCGCGGTCCGGGCGCACAAGGAGCAGGTCGAGTCGATCCTCGTCGACCACCTGGAGCGCTGCGTCGACGACCCGCACGGCGTCGCCCGACACCTCGCTCTCCTGCTCGAGGGCGGCATGATGCGCGCCGGCCTCGAGGGGACCCCGGCCGTGCTCGAACAGGCCCGCTCGATCGCGGCGGCGCTCGTCGAGCCGCGATGACGACCACCCCCGCCGAACCATGGAGGAACCGATGACGCTCGACCTGACCGCGTACGACGCGCTGAGCTTCGACTGCTACGGCACGCTGATCGACTGGGAGGCCGGCATCGCAGCCGTGATCGGCCCCTGGGCGCGCCGCTTCGACGCCAGCATCACCGACGAGCAGGCGCTCGTCGCCTACGCCGAGCACGAGGCGGCCGTCGAGCGAGACTCGCCCACCGCGCGCTACCCCGACGTGCTGCGCGAAGCGTTCCGCCGGCTCGGCGCCGAGCTCGGCTTCGACGTCACCGACGCCGACGCCGACGCGCTCGGAGGCTCCGTCCCCGCCTGGCCGGCGTTCGACGACTCCGCCGAGGCGCTGCAGCGCCTGAAGCGCCACTACAGGCTCATCATCCTGTCGAACGTCGATCGCGAGAGCTTCGCCGGCAGCAACCGCCGGCTCGGCGTCGAGTTCGACGAGATCATCACCGCGGAGGACGTCGGCTCCTACAAGCCCGCGCCCGCCAACTTCGCCGCCCTGGCGCGGCGGGTCGACGAGATCGGCGCCACCGGACGACTGCTGCACGTCGCGCAGTCGCTGTTCCACGACCACGTGCCCGCCAAGGCCGCCGGCCTGCCTGGGGTCTGGATCAACCGACGGCACGCGCGGCCCGGCTGGGGTGCGACCCCCGACCCTCGGGCGGTCGTCACGCCGGACCTCGAGCTCCCGTCGATGGCCGCCTTCGCCGACGCAGTGGACGCGGCCTTCGCGCGCACCGCCTGAGCCGCCCGGCGACGCAGGGCCCGCCGCGCGCCGATGCGGCATCGGGCCTCGCCTGACTAGCCTGGGTGGGTGAGCTTCGGCATCCACCCCGAACCGGCTGCGGTCATCGCGCATCTCAGCGACACCCACCTGCTCGCGGGCGGCGCGCCGCTCGCCGGGCTCGTCGACACCGAGCGGCACCTGCGCGACACCGCTGCGCGGCTCGCGGTCGCCGCTGCCGACGCCGACGTGATCGTCGTCTCCGGCGACGTCGCCGACCTGGGGGAGCCCGGCGCCTACGCCCTCGCCCTCGAGATCCTCGAGCCGGTCGCCGACGCGATCGGCGCGCCGATCGTCTGGACGGCCGGCCACCACGACGAGCGCGCCGCCCTGCGCGACGCGCTCGGCCTGCCCGGCTCGCCGCACGATCCC
>JAPSJX010000020.1 GCA_031178105.1 Agrococcus sp.
GCAGCGGGTGCTGGTGTGCGCGGCGGGCGGCGGTGTCGGGCGGCTCGCGGTGCAGATCGCGCTCGCGCTCGGTGCGGAGGTCACCGCGTGCGCTCGGATCGACCGGCTCGCCGAGCCGGCCGCGGCTGGCGCCGCGGTGGTCGAGGCGCGCGCCGACGGGACTCCCGCAGCCCCGTCGCGGCACGACATCGTCATCGACCCGTTCGGTGGGGAGCGCACCGCGGCGCTGCTCGACTGGTGCGCGCCGGGCGGCACGCTCGTGTCGCTCATCCCGCGCACGGCCGCGGCGGTCGAGGATGCGGCGGCCGCGCGCGGCGTGCGCCTGCGCCGGATCGTCGTGGAGCCGTCGGAGCTCGGCATGCGTCGCATCGCCGACTGGGTGGCGAGCGGGCGGCTGCAGCCGCGCGTCGCGCTCGAGCTGCCGCTGGCGGCGGCGGCCGACGCGCACCGCGCGGGAGAGCGCGGCGGACTCGATGGCAAGATCGTGCTGCGTCCGTGGCAGCGCAGCCCGAGCGCGACCGACGAAGAGATGAGACCGTGACCACCGCACCCGAGATGACCGCGCGCCAGCTCGGCAAGCAGCGCAAGCGCGACTCGATCCAGCGCGCGGCGGCGGCGCTCATGCACGCCAAGTCCTTCGACGAGATCACCATGCGCGAGATCGCGCAGCTGGCGGGCGTCGGCGAGGCGACCCTGTTCCGGTACGTGCCCAACAAGCACGATCTGCTCCACATGGTGTTCGGCGACGAGCTCGACGCCGTGCTCGATCGCATCGACGAGCAGGACGCGGCGCTCGTGGCGGCGCAGGGCGACGAGCCCACGGGCACGCACTTCGTCGAGCGCATCCGGGCGATCTACCTCGAACGCTCGGCGTTCTACCGCCGCAACCCGGAGAACGCCTCGCGCTACCTGCGCGAGGGCTTCACCCTGAGCGCTCGCAGCGCTCGCAACGTCGCGCAGGGCGATCGGACGATCGCGCTCACGCGCGACATCATCGAGGACGGCCAGCGGCGAGGGCTCCTCGACGTCCGGGGCGAGGCGCTGCTCGTCGCCCAGAACTGCCACGCGATCTACATGCACGAGATCGATCGCACGCCGGTGCGCGGCTTCGATCCCGATCGCATCTGGGAGCGGCTCGGCCCCCGGCTCGACGCGCAGCTGCGGCCGCTCGTGCTCCAGAGCCGACGCTGACGCAGTCCCGACCACGAGCCGGATCGCTGGCTCTGCGATCGCGGATGCTTATCGCGGGTTGACGCCTGCCCGGTGTCGCGATTACCGTCGCGTCAGGTCATACTGAGAGTGCACTATCGAAAGTTGCATCTCGCCCCTACTAACAACGAGGTTAGGAGCTCGCCATGCGCAGCATGAGCAGGAAGCACAACCGGTCGCTGATCGCGGCCAGCGCCATGATGGGAGTCGCGCTCCTCGCCGGCTGCAGCAGCGCGGGAGGCGCCGGCAGCTCCGCCGCCCCGGAGGGCGAGTCGGCCGCGTTCCCGTCTGGCGACATCCGCTTCGTCATCCCGTACGCGGCCGGAGGCCCGACCGACGTCACCGCCCGTGCGCTCGCGCCGTGCCTGGGCGACACGCTCGGCACCAACGTCATCGCCGAGAACGTCACCGGCGGTTCCGGCTCGGTCGGTCTGCAGGACATGATCAGCAAGCCGGCCGACGGCCAGACGATCGCGATCGTCTCGCCCGGCATGGTGGCGCTCTCGCCGATCGCCAACGGCCTCGACTACTCGCGCGAGGACGTCGCCTCGATCGGCGTCATCTCGTACTCGCCGATGATCCTGGCGGTCGGCTCCGGCTCGCCCTACAGCACCGCCGAGGAGTTCTTCGCCGCTGCGCAGGAAGCTCCCGGGACGCTGACCGTGGGCGTCTCCGGCGCCTCGACGCCGCAGGCGATCGAGCTGCAGCGCCTCGCGGACGAGTACGACGTCTCGGTGACGGTCGTGCCCTTCGACGGCAGCGCCGGTGCGATCACCGCGCTGCTCGGCGGTCACGTCGACTCGGTCTTCGTGAACGACCAGGAGGACGTCGTCCAGCGCATCGAGTCCGGCGAGTTCACCGCGCTCGCCGTCTCGTCGCCCGAGCGCCAGGAGCACCTGCCCGAGACGCCGACGCTCGTGGAGCTCGGCTACGAGGACCTCACGCTCGCCGTGACGATCTACGCGCTCGCGGCTCCCGCAGGCACCCCGGAGGACGTCATCACGACGCTCTCCGACGCGCTCGAGGGCTGCCTGACGGACCAGGAGACGGTCGACGCCATCGGCGAGAACTACGTCCCCGCCGAGTACCAGACCGCTGAGGACTTCGACGGCTTCCTGGCAGAGGCCGAGGAGGTCTACACCCGCATCCTCGGGAGCTGAGCACCGTGACCGACGTCGCCGACCGCAGCCAGCCCATGACCGACGACACCGCATCCGACCCCTCCGAGCCGCTCGACGGCGCGCGCGGGCGACGGATCGCGCGCTGGGCCGCGGTCGCCGTGCTGGCCGCGGTCGGCGTCGTCGCGATCGTCCTCAGCATCGGCTACGGCCTCGGCACGGGCACCCGCCCGGGGCCGGGGCTGTGGCCGTTCATGGCCGCCGTGCTCATGCTCGGCGCGACCGTCGTGGTGGCCATCACCGACACGCTCGAGGACTACGAGCCGTGGGGCACGGAGTCCGTGCGCACCCTCGTCGCGCTCGCCTCGCTCGTCGTCTTCGCCGTGCTCTTCACCCTGCTCGGGTTCACCGTCCCGGCGATGCTGCTGATGTTCCTGTGGCTGCGGATGTTCGGCCAGATGCGCTGGCTGCACGCCGGCCTGCTCGCCGCAGTCGGTGCCATCGCCCTCTTCATGCTGTTCGACGTCCTGCTCGGCGTCCCGATGCCCCGGGACCTGCTCATGACGCCGCTGACGTCCTGGATGTGATGCCGTCGTGCTCGATGGTCTGCTCATAGGCTTCGGGGTCGCTCTCGACCCGATGAACCTGCTCTACGTGTTCGTCGGCGTCGTCGTCGGCACGGCGATCGGCGTGCTGCCCGGCCTCGGGCCGACCGCCACGATCGCGCTGCTGCTGCCGCTCACCTACGCCCTCGACCCGGCGACGGCGATCATCATGCTCGCCGGCATCTACTACGGCTCGATGTACGGCGGCACGATCACCTCGGTGCTGCTGCGGATGCCCGGTGAGGCCGCGTCGGTCGTGACGACCTTCGACGGCTACCAGATGGCGAAGCAGGGACGAGCTGGGCCCGCGCTCGGCATCGCCGCCATCGGCTCGTTCATCGGCGGCATCGTCTCGGTCATCGGACTGGCGATCTTCGCGCCGATCCTGGCGAACGCGGCGCTCGCCTTCGGGCCCGTCGCGATGGTCTCGCTCATGGTGCTCGGACTGCTGCTCGTCACCTCGCTCGGCACGGGGTCGACCTGGAAGGCGCTGGTGATGGCAGCCGTCGGCCTGCTGCTCGCCACGGTCGGCCAGGACCAGATCAGCGGCATGCCGCGCTTCAACTTCGGTTCCGCATCGCTCCTGGACGGCTTCGACTTCGTCGCCATCGCGATGGGCCTGTTCGGCGTCGGCGAGATCCTGCACAACCTCGAGCAGGGCGGACACCTGCACAAGGTCGCCAAGAAGGTGTCGAAGATCCTGCCGACGCGTGACGACGCCAAGCACTCGGTGCTGCCGATCGCTCGCGGCTCGCTGCTCGGCTTCTTCATCGGCATCCTCCCCGGCGGCGGCGGCGTGCTCTCCTCGCTCGCGTCGTACGCACTCGAGAAGCGGATCGCGAAGCACCCGGAGCGCTTCGGCAAGGGAGCGATCGAGGGCGTCGCCGGCCCGGAGACCGCCAACAACGCATCCTCGACCTCGGCCTTCGTGCCGCTGCTGGTGCTCGGCATCCCGTCCAACGTGGTGCTGGCCCTCATCTTCGGCGCGCTGCTCATCCAGGGCATCACGCCCGGACCGAGCCTCATCCCGCAGCACCCCGAGATCTTCTGGGGCGTGGTGGCGTCGATGGTGATCGGCAACGCCATGCTGCTCATCCTCAACATGCCGATGGTCGGCGTGTTCGTGCAGCTGCTGCGGGTGCCGATGGGCATCCTCGTCACCTTCGCCATGGCGATCGTGCTGATCGGCACGTTCTCGATCTCGAACGACCCCTTCGACATCTGGATCGTGCTGGGCTTCGGCATCCTCGGCTGGCTCATGAAGCGGACGGGCTTCGACCCCGGCCCCCTCGTGCTCGCCTTCGTGCTCGGACCGATCCTCGAGGCGTCGGTGCGGCAGTCGCTGCTCATCTCCGGCGGAGACTTCGGCGTCTTCGTCAGCGACCCGATCGCGATCACGATCTACTCGGCGCTCGCGCTGGGGATCGCCTTCGTCGCGGTCCGGCGCTTCCGCAAGGGGCGCCCGGCGATCCTCGAGCAGGCTCGGCACATCCCGCCGCCCACCGGGCTGCTCACGCTCCGGCAGGCGAAGCGCGACGATGCGACGGCAGGCGCCTCGGCAGAGGAGCGCGCCGGGACGGCGGAGGCCCCCCCGGTGGCTGACGAGGTCGACGACGGCGCCGGTGCGGAGGAGCGCGCGGACGACGTGCGGTCGAAGTGACGGCAGACCGCCGCGAGCGATCGCTGATCGCGGCGCTGTTCGTCTCGGGATTCGCGACCTTCTCGCAGCTGTTCGACGCGCAGGCGATCCTGCCGAGCCTCGCTCGCGACCTCGAGATATCGAGCGCCGCCGCGGCGCTCGCCGTCTCCGGGACGACGACGGGCATCGCGGTCTCGGTGCTCGCGTGGGCGTGGCTCTCGGATCGCATCGGCCGCACCGCGGTCATGCGCATCAGCCTGGTGGCGACGACCGTGTGCGCGCTCGCGGCGCCGCTCGCGCCGACGCTCGAGGTGCTGGTCGCGATGCGCTGCCTGACGGGCGTCGCGCTCGGCGGCATCCAGGCGGTCGCGATGGCGCTGCTCGTCGAGGTGCTCCCTCGTCACCGCGTGCCGCCGGCGGCCGCGGTCTACATCACCGGCAACACCATCGGCGGCGTCACGGGCCGGCTCATCGCGGGCCCGGTGAGCGAGCTGCTGCACTGGCGCATCGGCCTCCTGGTGGTCGCGGCGCTCGGCGTCGTGGCGTGCGTGCTCTTCTTCGTCATGCTGCCGAGGGGCCTCGAGGAGCGCGGTGCACGCCCCTCGACGACGGGTCGCGCCTCGATGCGCGAGGCGCTCGGGCACGTCGGTCACCACCTCGGCCGCTGGCCCACCGCGTCCATCTACGTGCAGGGCTTCCTGGTCATGGGGGCCTTCACCGCGGTCTACAACTACCTCGGCTTCCACCTCATCGGCGAGCCGTTCGGCATCCCCGCCGAGCTCGCGAGCCTGTTCTTCCTCGTCTACTTCGTGGGCACCGCGAGCGCGCGCGTCGCAGGCCAGCTCGCCGCACGCGTCCCGCCCTGGTTCGTCGTCATGTGGGGAGGGGTGCTCGTCGCGCTCGCTGCCCTGCCGATGCTCGCCGTGAGCATCTGGGCGCTGCTCGCGGGCATCACGCTGCTGACGGTCGGCACCTTCATGGCGCACCCGATGTCGAGCACGCTCTCGGGTCTCGAAGCCGACCGGGGGCGCTCGCAGTCGACCGCGCTCTACCAGCTGAGCTGGCTGACCGGCGCCGCCACATGGGGATGGTTCGGCGGAGTGCTGTACGACCGGGTCGGCTGGGACGGCGTGGTGGGCATGTCGGCCGCGCTCGCGCTCACCGCAGGCGGCATCGCCGCGAGCCGGGCGTGGGCGACGAGGATGGGTCTCAGCGAGGAAGGGAGCACGGCGTGAAGGCGATGCAGCAGCGGGAGGTCGGCGAGGCGCTGGCGTGGACGGAAGCCCGAGAGCCGTCGCTCGGCCCTGGAGAGGTGCTCGTGGAGGTGGCGGCGACGGCGGTGAATCGCGCCGATCTGCTGCAGCGCGCGGGCGGCTATCCTCCGCCGCCAGGCGAGTCGGAGATCCTCGGGCTGGAGTGCTCAGGCACGATCACGGCCGTCGCCGAGGGCGTCGATGGCTGGTCGGTCGGCGCCGAGGTCTGTGCCCTGCTCGCCGGTGGCGGCTACGCCGAGCGCGTCGCCGTGCCTGCGACGCAGCTGCTGCCCCTGCCCGCCGGGGTGGGCCTCGCCGAGGCCGCGGCGCTGCCGGAGGCGGTGTGCACCGTCTGGACCGCGATGCGGGAGCTTCCCGATCCGCAGCCGGGCGATCTCGTGCTCGTGCACGGGGGCAGCGGCGGCATCGGCACGATGGCGGTCCAGATGCTGCGAGCCGCGGGATGGCGTGTCGCCACCACGGCGAGCGCTCGGCACCACGAGCTGTGCCGGGCGCTGGGCGCCGAGATCGTCATCGACTACCGGAGTGAGGACTTCGTCGAGGTGGTGCTGGCAGCGACGGGAGGACGCGGCGCCGACGCCATCCTCGACGTCATCGGCGCCGACTACCTCGACCGCAACCTCCAGGCGCTCGCTCTCGACGGCACGCTGACCGTCATCGCGGTGCAGGGCGGCACACGCGCCGAGCTCGATCTGCGGCAGCTGATGCGGCGGCGCGTGACGCTGCGTGCGATGACGCTGCGGGCACGCCCCCGCACCGGACGAGGCTCCAAGGCGCAGGTGATCGCAGAGGTGCGCGATCACGTGTGGCCGCTCATCCAGGACGGCGCCGTGCGGCCCGTCATCGGCACCGAGGTGCCGCTCCAGGAGGCGGAGCACGCGCATCGCCTCATGGGCTCCGCTGATGCGCCGGGCGGGAAGCTGCTGCTCGTGCGCTGATCGCACCTAGATGAACTGCAGCGGGTCGAACTCGTCGATCGGGATGACCCGCACGCGGGGCAGGCGGCTGGTGAACGCCGCGACGTCGTACTCCAGGTCGAAGAACTCGACGCCGTCGACGTCGCGCAGGCCGCCGGCCATGAACTCGCCGAAGCCGAGGATGCCGACGCGGGCGTCGTGGTCCGCGAGCCGTTCCATGTGCGGCGCGAAGTCGCGGTCGTGGCTGACCAGCATGACGTCGGCCTCGCGCTCGACCAGCGCATCCGCGGTGCGCTGGATGGCGATGTCGACGACCTTGCCCTCGCCGCGCAGCGGCACGGGCGTGTAGCCCATCGCGATCAGCGCCTGCACGAACGGCGTCGGCAGCTCGCCCGGCACCGCGAGGAAGAACAGGCCCTTGACCGGCTGCTGCCACGCCTGCTCGGCGAAGGCGAGCACCTTGTTCCAGCGCGGCCGCTCCTGGGGCTCCGGGCGGCGGTTCAGCACCGAGATGCCGAGCGTGGCATCGATGTTCTCGCCGTCGACGAGGAGGTAGGTGGTGCGCTCGGTCATGGGGCGACCCTATCGCCGCGCCTCACCAGACGGCCCGCCTACGAGCGTCAGACGTCGACCGCCGAGCCCGAATCCGCATCCGTCGACGAGCCGTTCGGGTTCGGCTCCTTGAGCTCGACGAGGATCGCGTGCCCGTCGGTCGAGCCGACGTTCTCGCCGGCGTGCGACTCCGCGGGCACCCAGCTCACGACTCCCGCTTCGAACGAGACGTCCGCCTCCTTCGAGCCGTGCTCCAGCTTCAGCTCGAACGCGCTCAACGGGATCATCACGCTGTCGGGGTGTCGGTGCCGGTTCGTCTTCGACCCGGGGCTGTCGCGGTACTCGAGCACGCGCACGCGCTCGTTCTCGAACACGACGGAGTAGAAATCAGGGGCGGTCGAGACGGCGTCGTCATCCATGCGGGGGAACCTACACCCGTGACCTGCGAGCGAGCGAGGGTCGACCGAGCCGCCACGAGCGGCTTCGGAGGTAGTGGCGCGCGATCCGAACCGTCATGCTGGCCCACATGGAGACCGCATATCTGCCCGACCTCGCTGACGAGCTGCTCGGGATCGCGAGCAGGGCCACCAGCGGGCGCGCCGGGCGCTCCATCCGCTCGGGACGCGCGCTCTCGCTGCGGCAGACGGTGCTCGCGCTCACCGAGGGCCATGGCATCGACGAGCACGAGGCTAACGGCGAGGCGACGCTGCAGGTGCTCGTCGGGCGGGTGCGGCTGCGGTGGGGGAGCGAGGCTGTCGAGCTGGGCGTCGGCGAGGTGATCGACGTGCCGGATGCTCGGCACGCGGTGGATGCGCTGGAGGACGCCGCGCTGCTGCTGACGGTGGCGATGCGGTAGCGGATCGCCGCCCCCGGAGAACCAGCAGGAAGCTGTACCCCGGCTCACCGGTTGCGACATGGGTGGGCTCGCTACGATTCAGCAATGCGTCAAACGCTCGACGAAGCCCCCACCCCCGGCAACGCCACCACGCGCTTCAGCAACGTGGCCCTGCTGTCGGTGGCGAGCGCGCTGCCGAGCCGCGTGACCACATCCGCCGACATCGAGGACCGCCTCAGCGCCGCGCTCTCGCGCCTGAAGCTGAAGAACGGACTGCTCAAGCGCGTCGCCGGCGTGCTCGAGCGCCGCAACTGGGGCGAGGGCGAGTCCGCCGACGCCGCCACCGTGCAGGCGGGGCAGCGCGCGCTCGCCGAGGCGGGCGTCCGCGCGAGCGACGTCGGCCTCCTCATCAACACGAGCGTCACGCGCAAGCACCTCGAGCCCTCGGTCGCCGTGCGCCTCCACCACGAGCTCGGCCTCCCGACCTCGGCCGTCAACTTCGACGTCGCCAACGCCTGCCTCGGCTTCGTCAACGGCATGAGCCTCGCCGCCGGCATGATCGAGTCGGGCCAGATCCGCTACGCGATCGTCGTCAACGGCGAGGACGCCGACGACATCCAGGTCAACACCATCGACCGCCTGCTCGGCGCCGACATCGACCGCGACGACTTCCTCAGCGAGTTCGCCACCCTGACGCTCGGCTCCGGCTCGGCCGCCGCCGTGCTCGGCCGCGCCGACGAGCACCCGGAGGGCCACCGCGTCCTCGGCGGCGTCACCCGCGCCGCGACGCAGTGGCACGACCTCTGCGTCGGCAGCGCCGAGGGCATGTACACGAACGCGAAGGCGCTGCTCAAGGGCGGCCTCGACCTCGTCGTCTCCGCATGGAAGGAGGCGGCGCCGGAGTGGAAGTGGTCGCAGATGGACCGCTACATCACCCACCAGGTCTCCGCCGTGCACACGAACGCCATCGTCAAGGCCGCGAAGCTCGACCCCGACCGCGTCCCGACCACGTTCCCCAAGTACGGCAACGTCGGTCCCGCATCGATCCCGATCACGCTCGCCGAGGAGCAGGCCACGCTCCGCCAGGGCGACCGCGTACTGCTCATGGGCGTCGGCTCAGGCCTCAACACGGCCATGCTGGAGCTGGCCTGGTGACCCAGGCGGCCTCGCTGCCCCCGCACGACCTGCCCGGACTCGACCCGCGCTTCAGCCGCATCGTCACCGTGCCGGGCCGCGGCCTCGACGTGGGCGTCACGCGCGAGTGGCACTGCCTCGACACGGCGGATGCGCTGGCCGAGACCGGCGCGCACGTCGCCGGCACGATCCTGGCCGTCCACGGCAACCCCACCTGGTCGTACCTGTGGCGGTCGATCGTGTCGGAGTCGGTGCGCGCCGCTGTCGCCGGTCAGCCGGCCTGGCGCGTGGTCGCCGTCGACCAGCTCGAGATGGGGTTCTCGGAGCGGAGCGACCTGCACCGCCCGCTCGCGCAGCGCGTGCTCGACCTCGCCGCGTTCACGGATGCGCTTCGCCTCGACGGACCGGTCGTCACCCTCGGCCACGACTGGGGCGGTGTCGTCTCGCTCGGCTGGGCCATCGACCACCTCGAGCAGCTCGCCGCCGTCGCCCTGCTCAACACCGCCGTGCACCACCCGGAAGGCGTGCCGATCCCGGCGCCGCTGCGGCTCGCGCGCGCTCGCGGTGTGCTGTCGGCGGCGACGACCCGGACCACCGGCTTCCTCAACACGACGCTGACGCTCGCGACGCCGCCGCTGCCCGCCGAGGTGAAGGACGCCTACCGCGCGCCCTATCGCTCGGCCGACCGGCGGCGCGGGATCGGCGGCTTCGTCGTCGACATCCCGGTCGACGAGCAGCACGAGAGCTTCGCCGAGCTCGAGCGGATCAGCTCCGGCGTCGCGCGGCTCGAGGTGCCGGCGCTGCTGCTGTGGGGGCCGAAGGATCCGGTGTTCGGCGACCGCTACCTCGACGACCTCGTCGACCGGCTGCCGCACGCGGACGTGCACCGCTTCGAGGGGGCGAGCCACCTCGTGGCGGAGGAGCGGCCGTACGCGGGGACGGTGCTGGAGTGGCTCTCCCGTGTGGTGGTCGAGGAGCAGCCGGAGGCCGCGTCTCGAGACCACGCCAGCGACGGGCGTGGTCTCGACTCGGGCGGCGCGCTGAGCGCGCCGTCCGGCTCGACCAGCACAGACGACCACGTGCCGCTGTGGCGTGGGCTCGACGCGCGCGCCGGGGATGACGACGTCGCCGTCATCGACATGGCGGGCGGCACGGGCGAGCCGCGTCGCGTCAGCTGGCGGCAGCTCGAGACGCAGACCCGCCGCATCGCCGCTGGGCTCCACGCGATGGGCGTCGGCAAGGGCGATCGCGTCTCGCTGCTGCTGCAGCCCGGCCCGACGCTCACCGCTGTGCTCTACGCGTGCCTCCGCATCGGCGCGGTCGTCGTCGTCGCCGACGCGGGCCTCGGCGTGAAGGGGCTCACCCGGGCTGTGCGCGGTTCGTGGCCCGACGTCATCATCGGTGAGCGGCTCGGCCTCACCGCCGCCCGCGCGCTCGGCTGGCCGGGACTCCGCATCTCGGCCGAGCGCCTGCCGCGCGTCGCCGCGACCGCGCTCGGCGTCGCCTGCAGCCTCCGCGACGTCGCGGTCCTGGGCGAGGAGTCCGCACTCCCCGTCGAGCCCGGCCCCGACGACGACGCCGCCATCCTCTTCACCTCCGGCTCCACCGGCCCCGCGAAGGGCGTCGTCTACACGCACGGGCAGTTGAGCGCCCTCCGCGACGTGCTCGCCGCGCACCTCGACATCACGCCCGACAGCGGCCTCGTCACCGGCTTCGCGCCCTTCGCGCTGCTCGGCCCCGCGCTCGGCACCCGCTCGGCGACGCCCGACATGGACGTCTCCTCGCCCCGCACCCTCACGGCCAGCGCGGTCGCCGCGGCCGTGCGCGCCTCCGACGCGGGCGTCGTCTTCCTCTCGCCGGCTGCGATCCTCAACGTCGTCGCGACGGCGGACGGCCTCACCGCCGCCGATCAGGCGGCCCTCATGCAGGTGCGTGCCTTCCTGTCGGCCGGCGCCCCCATCGGCGCCTCCCTGCTCACGGCGGTCGCGAAGCTCATGCCGAACGCGTCGCCGCACACGCCCTACGGCATGACGGAGTGCCTGCTCGTCACCGACGTGACGCTCGACGAGCTGCTCGTCGCCGCCGACGCGCCGGACGCGGGCGTCTGCGTCGGCTCGCCGATCGGCAGCAACCGCGTGCTCATCAGCGCGCTCGACGCCGACGGCCGCGCGACCGGCGCCCCGAGCGCCGAGCCGGGCGTGCTCGGCGAGATCGTCATCTCGGCACCGCACCTCAAGAGCCACTACGACCGCCTCCACCTCACCGATCAGGCGGCGACGCGCGACACCGCGGCGCTCGCGGCCGACGGCAGCCGCTGGCACCGCACCGGCGACGTCGGTCACCTCGACGCGCAGGGCCGCGTCTGGGTCGAGGGACGCATCCAGCACGTCATCGTCACCGCGGACGGGCCGATCGCGCCGGTCGAGGCCGAGCAGGCCGTCGAGGCGGTGGATGCGGTGCGCCGCGCCGCCGTCGTCGGCATCGGCCCGCACCGACTCCGGCAGGCCGTCGCCGTCGTCGAGACGGTGCCTGCCGTCGCCCGCCCGGCGCTCGCGGACCCCGAGCTGACCGCCGCCGTGCGCGCCAGCACGCAGCAGCCGCTCGCCGCCGTGCTCGCGGTGCCGCAGCTGCCGACCGACGTGCGGCACAACTCCAAGATCGACCGGTCGCGGCTCTCCGAGTGGGCGGAGCGGACGCTCGCGGGCGAGACGGTCGGCGCGCCGTGAGGGCTGAGCAGTGAGGACGACGCCGTGATCGTGCTCGCGACCGGCGCATCGGGGTTCCTCGGCCGCGCCGTCGCGGCCGAGCTGGTCGCCGCCGGCCACGACGTGCGCACGCTGCAGCGGCGTCCGTCCGAGGTTCCGGGCGTGACGGATGTGCTCGGCTCGATCACCGACCCGGCGCACGTCGCTCGCGCGATGGACGGCGTCGAGGGCGTCGTCCACCTCGCCGCGAAGGTGTCGCTCGCCGGCGACCCGAGCGAGTTCCGCGCGGTCAACGTCGAGGGCACCCGCACGCTGCTCGACGCCGCTGAGCGCGCCTGGGTGACCCGCTTCGTGCAGGTGTCGTCACCATCCGTGGCGCACGCAGGCGCCGCGCTCGCCGGTGTCGGCGCTGAGCCGGCGACGCCAGAGGAGGCGCGCGGCGACTACGCCCGCACGAAGGGCGAGGCCGAGCTGCTCGCGCTCGCCCGCGACTCCGCGGCGATGCACGTCGTCGCGGTGCGGCCGCACCTCGTCTGGGGGCCGGGCGATGCCCAGCTGACCGAGCGCATCATCGACCGCGCGCGTCGTGGGCGGCTGCCGCTCCTCAACGACGGCACGGCGCTCATCGACTCGACCTATGTCGACAACGCCGCGACCGGCATCGTCGCGGCGCTGCACCGGGCGGATGTCGCGCACGGCAACGCCTACGTCATCACGAACGGCGAGCCCCGCCCGGTCGCCGACCTCATGGCCGGCATCTGCCTCGCCGCGGGCGTGCAGCCGCCGCGGCTGAGCGTGCCGGCGTCGCTCGGGCGCGCGGCCGGGTCGCTCGTGGAGCGCGTCTGGGCGATGCCCGGTGTCGGAGCGCGGGCGGGCGCGGACGAGCCGCCGATGACGCGGTTCCTCGCCGAGCAGCTCTCGACGGCGCACTGGTTCGACCAGCGCGACACCCGCCGCGACCTCGACTGGGCGCCCACGGTCTCGCTCGACGAGGGCCTCCGCCGCCTCGCGGCCCACTACGCCTGACGAGCCTTCTCGGCGCGGAGGAGATCCGGCCGCCGAGTCACGAGCAGAGGCCCGGGGGTCCCCTCTTCGCGTCCACCCCTCCGCTCGTGCTCGTGCCCTCTGCACCGCCGCGCTGGCTCAGCGGTGGGTCAGGTTCCCGCACGGTCGGGCACCGCTGCCCATCGCTCCCGCTACGCTCGCTCCCACCTCGCTGTAACGCCGTTACGATATGTCGAGGCGGTTCGCGACAACGGAGTCGCGGACCGCTCGGTGCGCGGGGCATCGCACGGAACAAAGGAGCCCATCATGAAGAAGCTGCTCGCAGCCTCGGCCGTTGCCGCCTTCGCCGTCCTCGGCGTAGCCACCCCGGCGCAGGCCGCGCCGCCGACGAACGCCGCGCAGAACTCCGAGGCCTACTGGGAGGCGCGCGGCTACGGCGAATGCACGAAGACCGAGCTGCCCGACGGCATCGGCAGCTACACCCTCGCCCCGCTCGCGTGGCCGAACGAGTACACGCTGCTCGTGCTGAAGGCCGGCTCCGGCGCGAGCGCGAACGACGTCGTCAAGTACCCGTGGGAGGGCCAGCCCTACTCGCACAGCTCCGGCAAGGACCTCAGCCACATCATCTCCTGCGTCGCGAGGAAGCAGAGCTGACAGGGAGACCGGCGGCGACCGCTACGGCCGAGTGTCGAGCGGGTCGCCGTCGGGTCCCTCGAGGGCGACGTGCTGCATCCGCCATCGCAGCCCGTCGTCCGTCGCGCGTCGCCTACTCGGCCACCGAGACGGGGGCGAGCGAGCGAGTCTGCCAGAGGGATGCAGCGGCGACCGTCGCCACCGCGGCGATCGCCGCGAGCACCAGCGCCGTCCAGCCCAGCCCGATGGCCGCCCCGACGATGCCGGCGAGCGGGTAGGTGAGGATGAAGCAGGCGTGCGACAGGGCGAACTGCGCGGCGAACACCGCCGGTCGCTCCTCGGTCGTCGCGTTGCGCCGCACGAGCCGCGACGACGCCGTGAGGATGGCGGCGTTGCCCGCACCGAGCAGGGCCCAGAGCGGCAGCAGCAGCGCCCACGGCGGCTCACCGAGCAGCGCGACGGCGACGGCCGCGAGGCCGACCGCGACGGTCGCGGCGCCGGTCAGCATCACGGTGCGCTCGGCGATGCGGTCGAGGATGCGCGGGAGCGACAGCGCGACCAGCATGGAGCCCGCGCCGTACGCGGCGAGCAGGATCGCGACATCCGCCTGCTGCCGCCCGAGCCGCTCCTGCACGAGCACGACCGTGTTGACGATCACCATCGCCGTCGGCGCCGCGACCGCGAGGTTGAGCGCGAGCAGCGCGCGCAGCTCCGCGTGGCGGCCGAACACCCGCACGCCGCGGGTGAGCCGCTCGCCGAACGACGATCCCTGCTCGAGCTCGATAGTGGGGAAGCGCGTCGCGAGCACGAGCGCAGCCGACAGCACGAATCCGGCGACGGTGCCGAGGAAGAGGTTGGAGTAGGACATGACGAGCAGCAGCGCGGCGGCGAGCGCGGGGCTCAGCAGCGACTCGAGGTCGTAGGCGAGCCGCGAGAGCGACAGGGCACGCGTGTACTGCCGCTCGTCCGGCAGGACCTCGGGGATCACTGCCTGGAACGCCGGGGTGAAGGTGGCGGATGCGCACTGCAGGACGAAGATGAGCACGTAGATCTGCCACACCTCGCCGACGAGCGGGAGCATGAGGGCGATCGCGGCGCGGATCACGTCGGCGCCGACGAGCAGGGCCTTCCGCGGCACGCGGCTCGTCGCAGCGATGAGCAGCGGGCCGGCGCCGACGTAGGCGAGCATCTTGATCGTGAGCGCGATGCCGAGGACCAGCCCGGCATCGCCGCCCGCGAGGTCGAAGGCGAGCAGCCCGAGCGCGACGGTGAGGAGGCCGGTGCCGAGCAGCGCGACGATCTGCGCGCTGAAGAGCTTCGCGTACGCGGGGTTGCGCAGCACGTCACGCACGGTCGGCCTCCGCGGACTCCGTCACGGGGATGTGCTCGGGCGCGGTGCCGAGCATGTGCTCCGCCTGGTGCATTGCGACGGAGACGAGCTCGCTCGCGTGGTCGTCGGCGAGCCGGTAGAAGACGCGCGTGCCGGCGTGCCGGGCGACGACCATGCGCGCGAGCCGCAGCTTCGCGAGGTGCTGCGAGACGCCGGGAGTGGGCTTGCGGACCGCTGCCGCGAGATCGCCGACCGACTGCTCCCCGTCGCGCAGTGCGAGCAGGATCTTCACCCGCGTGACGTCGGCCAGCATGGAGAAGACCTCGACGGCGAGCTCGACCTGCTCGTCTGACTGCATATCTGCGTTCATACGCAAACAGTGACACACCCGCGTGCCAAGGGCAACGACCGACCGTCCCCAGATTCTTCTAACATTCATATTGTCAACAATCTGCAACGTTGCTACATTGCTTCCATGAGCGGCCACAGCCACGACCACCACGATCACGATCACCCGCACGGGCATGCGTTCGGCGAGCAGCATCCGCCGCGCCCCGTCGCCGGGGGCGGCGACCACGGTCACGGTCACAGCCACGGTCTCGAGGGCCACTCGACCGGCACCGGCAAGCACCGCAAGAAGCTGGTCATCGTGCTCTGCATCACGGCGACGATCTTCGTCGTCCAGCTGATCGGTGCGTTCATCGCGAACTCGCTCTCGCTGCTCGCCGACGCCGGTCACATGCTCACCGACGCGCTCGGGGTGACGATCGCCCTCATCGCGAGCCTGCTGGCTGCGCTGCCCGCGACGTCGAAGCGCACGTTCGGGCTCATGCGCGTGGAGGTGCTCGCCGCGATGGCGAACGGCATCATCCTGGGTGTCATCTGCGTCGTGATCGTGGTCGAGGGCGTCCGCCGCTTCGGCACCGAGGTCGAGGTGGCCGCCGGACCCATGCTCATCGCCGCGATCATCGGTGCGCTCGCCAACCTCGTGTCGCTGCTCATCCTGCAGTCGGGTCAGAAGGAGAGCCTCAACGTGCGAGGCGCCTACCTCGAGGTGCTCGGCGACCTGCTCGGCTCGGTGGCCGTGATCATCGCGGGCATCATCATCCTCTTCACCGGCTGGTACATCGTCGACCAGCTCGCGTCGTTCGCCATCGCCCTCCTCATCGCGCCCCGGGCCTACAGCCTGCTGAAGGACGTCGTGCGCGTGCTGCTCGAGGCCACGCCGCAGGACGTCGACCTCGACCAGACCCGCGAGCACCTGCTCTCGGTGCCGGGCGTGACGGATGTGCACGACCTGCACGCCTGGACCATCACGTCGGGCGTCAACGCCCTCTCGGCGCACGTCGTCATCGATGAGACAGCGGAGGAGCGGGCGTACCACGACATCCTCGACGAGCTCCACGCGTGCCTCGGCGAGCACTTCGACACCAGCCACTGCACGCTGCAGCTCGAGCCGGTCAAGCATGCGCACCATGAGAACGCCCTGCACGCCTGACGTCGTGCGCCGGATCCAGCAGCGGCGCCGTCAGCATGTCTACAGTGTGATCAGTCACGTGCGTTGGCAGGAGGCACCATGAACGGCGTCCAGACGCTCTCGGCGATCGAGAACCGCTCGACCGCCGTCATCATCGCCGACCAGCTCCGCGAGGGGATCGTCGCCGGCACGTTCGTCTCGGGCGACCAGATCAACGAGGCGCAGCTCGCCGAGCGGCTGCAGGTCTCCCGCGGTCCCGTGCGTGAGGCGCTGCACCGGCTCGTCCAGGAGGGACTGCTCGAGGGGCGCCCGAACCGGGGCGTGTTCGTCAAGGAGGTCACGCGCCGCGACATCGCCGAGGTGGCTGAGGCGCGCGAGGTGATCGAGTGCGCCGCGGCCGAGGTCATCACGAGCATGGAGGCCGAGAAGCGCGCGCGCGTCGCCGAGGCGCTGCGCGCAGCCACCGAGCCGATGGCGGCGGCCGTCGCATCCGGTGACCGCGACCGCCTGCGGCGAGCGGACCTCGCGTTCCACACGCAGCTCGTGCGCAGCGGCGAGAACACCCGGCTGCTGCGGGCGTACACGACCCTCGCGACCGAGGCGCTCATCTGCATGCTGCACTTCGGCGACCGCGAGCCCGACGACGACCTGATCGCGAGCCACGTCGACATCGCCGAGCTCATGCGGTCGGGCGACATGGAGGCGGTGCACCTCGCGCTGCACGAGCACCTGTCGATCGACGAGCTGGACCTGCACAGCCACGACGAGGAGACGCTCCGGCACGGACGCGTCGAGGGCTGACCCAGGTCCGTCTCGATGCGCGGCCGGGCTGCGCCCGGCCGCTGCTCGACGAGCGCGGTCAGTCGAAGGGCGCGGCGAGGGCGTTGCGCTGGTAGGCGAAGATGACGCTCGTGCGCGTCGACGCGACGCTGTGCTGCGCCGAGAGGTGCCGCACCACGACCTCCCGGAGCGCGGACGAGTCCTCGACCGCGACGTGCACGAGGAAGTCGTCACCGCCGCTGACGAAGAAGAGCTGGATGACCTGGGGGAGCGCGCCGACCTCGGCGGCGAACCGCTCGATGCTCTCCTGCCGCGCGCCCGGGCGCAGCGTCACGCCGATCATCGCCTGCAGCCCGCGCCCGAGTGCCGCCTGGTCGATGCTCGCGTGGTAGCCGCGCACGATGCCGCGGCCCTCGAGCCCCCGCAGCCGGGCATGCGCGGTCGATGGCGCGACGCCCGCGCGCGCCGCGAGCTGCGCGTTCGTCGCACGCGCATCGCGCGACAGCTCGCCGACGAGCGAGCTGTCGATCGGATCGAGCGCCCGCTCCCGAAGATCCTCCACGCGTGCGCCTCCTGTTTCGGCCGTCCGTCGCGACCTGGGCCAGCGTACAGCCGATCTGCCGAAGGATCTGCGAATGAATCGTGCTTCGCCCGAACGGGCCTTCAAGATGATGGCACTTCCCAGAACGGCCCCGCAGGACAGCAGAGGAGCTCCCATGCGCATCGGCATCCCCACCGAGATCAAGAACAACGAGTACCGCGTGGGCATCACGCCCGCGGGCGTCGACGCCCTGACCGATCGCGGACACACCGTGCTCGTGCAGGCGGGCGCCGGCGAGGGATCGCGGATCACGGACGACGCGTACCGCGCGGCGGGGGCCACCGTCGTCGACGACGCCGCCACCGTGTGGGGCGATGCAGAGCTGCTCGTCAAGGTGAAGGAGCCGATCGCCTCGGAGTACGGCTACCTGCGCGGCGACCAGACGCTCATGACCTACCTGCACCTCGCGGCGGACCGCCCCCTCACGGATGCGCTCGTCGCAGCGGGCACGCCGGCGATCGCGTACGAGACGGTGCAGCTGGCGGACCGCTCGCTGCCGCTGCTCTCGCCGATGAGCGAGGTCGCGGGTCGCCTGTCGATCGCGGTGGGCGCGCACTCGCTCCTCCGCGCGAGCGGTGGCCGCGGCACGCTCATGGGCGGCGTCGCGGGCACGCCGCCGGCCGAGGTCGTCGTCATCGGCGGCGGCGTCGCGGGCGAGCACGCGGCGGCCAACGCGATCGGCCTCGGCGCGTCCGTCACGGTCATCGACCGCTCGCTGCCGCGCCTGAAGGAGCTGCAGATGCGCTACGGCACCGCCATCCGCACGCTGGCCTCCACCCGCCTCGGGATCGCCGAGGCCGTCGCCGGCGCAGACCTCGTGATCGGCTCGGTGCTCGTGCCGGGCGCCGCCGCCCCGAAGCTCGTCACCGGCGAGATGGTCTCGACCATGCGCCGTGGCGCGGTGCTCGTCGACATCGCGATCGACCAGGGCGGCTGCTTCGAGGGATCGCGTCCGACGACGCACGACGCGCCGACGTTCCCGGTGCACGACGCGATCTTCTACTGCGTCGCGAACATGCCGGGTGCCGTGCCCGAGACGTCGACCCGGGCGCTGACCAACGCGACCCTGCCCTACGTGCTCGACGTCGCCGACCGCGGCTGGGAGCGCGCGACGGAGCAGGACCCGGCGCTGCGCCTCGGGCTCAACACGCGCGCCGGTACCGTCACGCACGCCGGTGTCGCCCGGGCGTTCGGCCTCGACCTGGCGGCCTGAGTCCGGCCGATCACTCCGCCGCGATGCGCGGAAGGGCGAGCCGAGCCGCCCTTCCGCGCATCGTAGTATTGCCCTACAATCAGAGGATCCGCGCACCGTTGCGCGCTGACTCACGAAGGAGCCCTGCACCGTGAACACACCCATCGTCCCGGGAAGCGCCAGCACCGCCTCCACGTCCACGGGATCCGCGCTCTGGAGCGCGCAGGCGCACATGCCCTCCGTGCTCGGGCGGCAGCTCGTCATCGCGCGCGGCGAGGGCAACTACGTGTACACGACGGACGGGCAGCGCCTCTTCGACGGCACCGCGGGCCTCTGGCACGCCAACATCGGCCACGGCCGCGAGGAGATGGCGGAGGTCGCCGCGTCGCAGATGCGCACGCTCGAGACCTACCACGTGTTCGGCCGCTACCTCAACGATCGCGCGGTCGAGCTCGCGGAGAAGGTCGCGTCCCTCTCGCCGATCGCCGACCCGAAGATCATCCTCAACAGCGGTGGCTCCGACTCGATCGACGTCGCGCTCAAGCTCGCGCGGCGCTACTGGCAGCTGCAGGGGCGTCCCGAGAAGACAATGATCCTCAGCCGCGACCTCGCGTACCACGGGCTCCACGCCTATGGCACGAGCGTCGCCGGCCTGGACTTCAACCGCGAGGGCTTCGGCACCGATTCGCTCGTGCCCGACACCGCGCGGTTCGACACCTACGACATCGAGCAGGTCCGCCGGACGGTCGCCGAGATCGGCGCGCACCGCATCGCCGCGCTCATCGCCGAGCCCGTCCAGGGCACGGGCGGCGTCATCCCGCCGAAGCCGGGCTACCTCGAGGGCCTCCAGCAGATCGCGGACGAGCACGACATCCTGCTCATCCTCGACGAGGTCATCACCGGCTTCGGCCGCACGGGCCACTGGTTCGCCGCCGATCGCTACGGCATCCGCCCGCACATCATCGCCATGGCGAAGGGCATCTCGTCGGGCTACTCGGCGGTGGGCGGCATCATCGTCGCGCCGGAGGTCTGGGCACCGTTCTACGCGTCGGGCGCGCCCATCTACCGGCACGGCACCACGTACTCCGGGCACGCCACGTCGGCGGCGCTCGCGCTCAAGAACATCGAGATCATCGAGCGGGAGCGCCTCCTCGACCGCGTGCTCCGCCTCGAGGGCGTGCTGCACGCGGAGTTCGACGCGCTCGCCGGCGACGCCCGCATCGAGGAGACCCGCGTCGCCGGCCTCCTGGGCGGCATCCAGCTGCGGCCCGAGATCTCGGCGGAGCGGGTGACGGACGCGATGGTCGAGCAGGGCTGGATCGCGCGGCCGCTGCGCGGCAACGTCGTGCAGATCAGCCCGCCCTTCACGACGACCGACGACGAGCTGCGCGGCATCGTCGCGGCCACCATCTCTGCAATCGACGAGGTCGGCGCGGACGCGCCGGCTCAGGAACTGGCGGTATCCCGATGAACACGTACAGCACGAACCAGCAGCTGATCGAGCGCTCGGCCGTGGCCCGCGAGGTCGACCGGCAGGAGCTCGAGCGCTCCGACGCCGCCATCGCGAGCGTCGTGCTCGACCGCCTCGAGCTCGGCACGACCGACACGTTCGAGGTGCGCGACCCCGCGACCGGGCAGGTCATCGCGACGCCCGCGAACCACTCGATCGACGACGCGCTCGTGGCGCTCGCCCGCGCCGACGCGGCCGGGAAGGCCTGGGCGCGCACGACCGCGCGCCAGCGGTCCGACGTGCTCCACCGCGCCTACGGCCTCATCATCGAGCAGAAGGACCGCCTCGCCCGCGTCATCACGCGCGAGATGGGCAAGCCGCTCGCCGAGGCCTACGGCGAGGTGCAGTACGCCGCCGACTACGTGCGCTGGTACGCCGAGGAGGCGCTGCGACCCGCGGGCAACTACCGCGAGAACCCGGCCGGCGGCTCGACGATCCTCACGACGCGAGCGCCGATCGGCACGACGCTGCTCATCACGCCGTGGAACTTCCCGATGGCGATGGCGACGCGCAAGATCGCGCCGGCGATCGCCGTCGGCTGCGGCGCGGTCGTGAAGCCCGCGGCGCTCACGCCGCTCACCACGCTCGCCGTCGCCGAGATCTTCGTCGAGGCGGGCGTGCCCGCCGAGCTCGTGCAGGTCGTGACCACGACGGATGCGTCCGGCTTCAGCAAGGCGCTCATGGCCGACGCGCGGGTGCGCAAGGTCTCCTTCACGGGCTCGACCGGCGTCGGCAGCGTGCTGCTCGGGCAGGCCGCGAAGCACGTCATCAAGAGCTCGATGGAGCTCGGCGGCAACGCCCCGCTGCTCGTCTTCGACGACGCCGACCTCGAGCGCGCCGTGGAGGGCGCGGTCGTGGCGAAGCTGCGCAACGGCGGGCAGTCCTGCGTGGCCGCCAACCGCATCCTCGTGCAGAGCGGCATCGCGGACGCGTTCGTCGAGGGCTTCACGGAGCGGATGCGCCAGGCGGTGCTGGGCAACGGCCTCGCTGCGGGCGTCACGCTCGGCCCTGTGATCGACGACCGGGCGGTGGCGAGCTTCACCCGGCTCGTCGAGGACGCGGTGTCGAAGGGGGCCGACCTCCGCACCGGTGGTGCGGCGCCCGAGGGCGAAGGCCACTTCTTCGAGGCCACCGTGCTCGACCGCGTCTCGGACGACGCCGAGATCGCGAACACCGAGATCTTCGGTCCGGTGGCCGCGATCGCGCGCTTCGGCAGCGAGCGGGAGGCGATCGAGCGCGCGAACAGCACGCCGTTCGGCCTCGCGAGCTACGTCTTCTCGCAGGACATCGACCGCGCGCTGAACATCGCCGACGAGCTCGACGCGGGCATGGTGGGGATCAACCAGGGCATCGTGTCGAACGTCGCCGCCCCGTTCGGCGGCGTGAAGGCCTCGGGCCTCGGCCGTGAGGGCAGCGGCGAGGGCCTTGAGGAGTACCAGGAGATCCGGTTCTACAACCTTGGCCGTCGCGGCGCCTAGCGCCACCGGCGCGCTGATCCCGGGGGAGGCCCTCCGGGATCAGCGCTCCCGCGCGTCGGCCTCGGTCGCCGCCAGGATCTGGCGGATGCGCTGATGGTTCTCGTGCAGGTGCTCGGTCAGCGCCGCCCGCGCGCCCTCGACGTCGCCGGAGAGCGCGGTGTCGAGCAGGTGGCGGTGATGCGCGAGCACCGCCTCGTCGACGTGCCCGGGCTCGTCATCGGTGTGCGACAGGATGAGCAGGTAGTAGCCGAGCTCCGTCGTGAGCGATGCGAAGAAGGCGCTGATGCGCGCGCTGCCGAGCCCCGCGACGATCGCGGCATGGAACGCCATGTCGGCGGCGACGATCTCTCGCGCCTGGCCGGTGCCGGCCGCCGCGACCAGCGCCTCGAATGCGCCCTCGAGCGCCGCGATGCGCTCGGGGGAGCGCGCTGCGCCCACGGCCAGCACCTCGAGGTGCAGGCGGGTGCGGAAGAGGTCATCGAGCTCGGCGATCGACGGCGTGACGACGACGGCGCCGCGGTGCATCTCGTAGCGCACGAGGCGACCCTGCTCGAGGAGCCGGATGCCCTCGCGCACGGAGTTGCGCGAGATGCCGAGGCTCTCGGCGATCGCGCTCTCGCGCAGGCGCTCGCCCGGTCCGAGCGTGCCGTCGAGGATCAGCGCGGTCAGGTGGTCGGCGGCCTGCTCGGCGGCGCTCGTGCGCTGCAGGGACAGCGGCGCCATGGCGCGGTCGGCGCCCGTGGCGCCCTGCGGCGCCGCGGCAGCGCTGCGCTCGCTCCGTCCGTCATCCATCTGCTGCAGTCTGTCAGTCGAGCGGGCTCCCGAGCGGCGCGCTCCACCTCCGATCGGATGCCGAGCAGGAACTTCTCCGGCGGCCCTTGCTTTATTGCGCAACTGCGCAAAGAATGAAGCCATGTTCATCGCTCTCCGCCATCGGGTGTTCCGCCGCCTCTTCGCAGCGCACGTCGTCGCGCTCCTCGGCACCGGGCTCTCGACGATCGCGATCGGATTCCTGGTCTTCGACACGACCGGGGGCGGCGCCGCGGGCGTGCTCGGCACGCTGCTCGGGATCAAGATGCTCACGTACCTGCTCCTCGGGCCCCTGGCCCCGGCGATCGCGCGGCGAGTGGGCACGAAGCGGCTCCTGGTGCTCACGGACCTGGTGCGGGTGGTCGTGGCGCTCGCGCTGCCGTTCGTCGGGGACGTGGTCACGGCCTACGTCCTGATCATCGTGCTGCAGTCGGCGTCAGCCCTGTTCACCCCCACCTTCCAGGCGACCATCCCCGCCGTCGTGACCGACGAGCGCCAGTACACGGGCGCACTCGCGCTCAGCAGGCTCGCCTACGACATCGAGGCGCTGGTGTCCCCGACGATCGCGAGTGTGGTGGTCGTCGTCGCCTCGTCGTCGGCGCTCTTCTTCGGCACCGGTGTCGGCTTCCTCGCGTCGGCGCTCCTCATCGTCTCGGCGGCGCTCCCGAAGGCGGCCGCGCTGCCGCGCGGCACCCGCAGCGTCCGCCGGGAGATCACGCGGGGCACCAGGTTCGTCCTCCGCGTCCCGCGGCTGCGCGCCGTCCTGACGCTCCACCTGGCGCTCGCCGCCGTCGGCGCGATCGCCATGGTGCTCACCCTCCCGCTCGTGCTCGGCGAGCTCGGCGGCAGCGAGGCGCAGGCGGCGGCGCTGCTCGCCGTCTTCGGCGTGGGGTCGATCACGTCGGCGATCCTGATGCCCGCGATCATCGCGCGCATCGGCCCTCGCCCGTACATGCTCGCGGGCCTGCTGCTGATGGTCGTCGCGATGTCGTTCGTGTGGCCGGTGCTCGCCTTCGCGCCCGGTCAGCAGGCGCTGCCGTGGCTCTGGGCCATCTGGTTCCTCGGAGGCCTCGGATACTCGGCCGTGCTCGCGCCGATGGGACGCGTCATGCGTGACGCGGTCCCCGACGACGACCTGCCCGATGTCTTCGCCGCCCAGTTCTCGCTCGCCCACGGCTGGTGGCTCATCAGCTACCCGCTCGCCGGCTGGGGCGCCACGATCCTCGGCTTCGGACCGACCTCGCTGCTGCTCGCACTCGTCGCCGCGGTCGCGCTCGGCTTTGCAGCGCACGCCTGGCGCACGCCCTCCTTCGGCGAGATGCACCCGAAGGCAGCCGGGGTGGTCACGACACGCCGCTGACTCGCGCTGGGGTGGTCAGGACACGCCGGGTGCGCACTACCGCGCTCGGCGCGTCGTGACCACCCCCGCATCGCGGGCGTCCGGATCCGCTACTCGTGGCGCGCCGAGCGGTTGTGTAGATTGTTGACAGTCTGCATCTGCAGCTCGACGAGGAGGACGACATGAACGCGCACGTGATCACGGTGCTGGCGGGCGACGGCATCGGCCTGGAGGTCATGCCCGTCGCGATCGAGGTGCTCGAGGCCGCCGTGGAGGGGCGGGACGTGCGCCTCGAGTGGCGCGAGCAGCCGTGGGGGAGCGACTACTACCGCGAGCACGGGCGCATGATGCCGGTGGATGCGATCCAGACGATGGCAGCGACCGATGCGATCTTCCTGGGCGCGGTCGGGCACCCCGAGGTGTCCGACGTCGAGACGCTGTGGGGGATGCTCATCCCGATCCGCCGGGAGTTCGACCAGTACGTGAACCTCCGCCCGGTGCGCTCCTTCTCGGGCGTGCGCTCGTCCCTCGCCGGCGACCCCGAGATCGACGTCGTGATCGTGCGCGAGAACGTCGAGGGGGAGTACTCCGCGGTCGGCGGACGCAGCTACCAGGGCACGCCGTTCGAGGCAGCCCACCAGCAGTCGATCTTCACGCGGCATGGCATCGAGCGGATCACGCGGTTCGCCGTCGAGGTCGCGCAGGGCCGATCGGGTCGCCTGGTCTCGGCCACGAAGTCGAACGGCATCATCCACACCATGCCCTTCTGGGACGAGGTGGTCGCCGAGGTCGTCGAGCAGGCAGGCGGCATCCAGCTCGAGTCGGTGCTCATCGATGCGCTCGCCGCGCGCGCCGTGCGGTCGCCGCAGAGCATCGACGTGATCGTCGCGTCCAACCTGTTCGGCGACATCCTCTCCGACCTCGTCGCGGGCGCGGTCGGGTCGATCGGCATCGCCCCGAGCGCGAACCTCAACCCCGAGCGCGAGCACCCCTCGATGTTCGAGCCGTGCACGGCTCCGCGCCGGACATCGCCGGCCGTGGGATCGCCAACCCCATCGGGCAGATCTGGGCGGGCGCCATGATGCTGCGCCACCTCGGGCACGACGAGATCGCCACCGAGCTCGAGGAGGCCTTCACGGCTGTGCTCGAGCGCGGTGAGGTCACGCCCGACCTCGGGGGCAGTCTCTCGACCGTCGAGGTCGGCGCCGCGGTGATCGCGGAGCTCCGGCACCGTCGCTCGTGACGACAATGTTTCGGAGCGGTAACGAGATCATTGGATTGTTGACAATCTGCCGTTAGGAGGGCTAGCGTCGCCGGTATGCCAGCAACGGAGCAGGCGCCGACTCTCTGAACGGGGTGAACATGCACAGTCTCGAAGTGACAGATCTGCGGATCTCGATCGGAGGCCGCACGATCGTCAACGGGACGTCGTTCTCGGTGGGTGTCGGCCAGCGCGTGTGCCTGCTCGGTGAATCGGGCTCCGGCAAGTCGCTCACCGCGAGCGCCGTGCTCGGCCGCCTGCCGGCCAACGCGGTCACCGAGGGCAGCATCAAGGTCAACGGCGTCGAGGTCCTGGGCGTCCCGGCCTCGAAGCGGCCCGAGGAGGCGCGCGTCGCGATGGTCTTCCAGGACTCCGCTGTCGCGCTGAACCCGCTGGTGCGCATCCGCGAGCAGATCATCGAGCCCCTCCGCCGCCACCGCGGGCTCTCCCGAGAGGCAGCGCTGCAGGCGGCTGTCGAGCTCGCCGAGTCGGTCGGGCTGCCCGACCCCGAGGCCATCATCGACCGCTTCTCCGCGGAGCTCTCGGGCGGGCAGCGCCAGCGCATCTGCATCGCGCTGGCCCTCGCTTGCAACACCCGTCTCATGGTGGCGGACGAGCCCACCACCGCACTGGACGTCGTCACGCAGAAGCGCGTGCTCGACGTGCTGAAGAAGTACACCGCCGGCCAGCACACGCCCGCGCTGCTGTTCATCACCCACGACTTCGCCGTGGCCTCCGAGCTGTGCAGCGACTCCGTCGTGATGAAGGACGGCAACGTGGTCGAGCACGGACAGGTCCACTCGATCTTCGCAGCACCCGAGAACCCGTACACCCGCGAGCTCATCCGCGCGGCCCGGGCAGCGACCGTCGACCCCTACATCGAGAAGTTCCGCAACGAGCTCGCCGAGCTGCGCGCGGACGACGCGGCCCAGCAGCCGCAGCGCTCGATGTTCTTCGACATCGGCGAGGTGAGCCGGGCGTACGCCATGCCGCGGAAGCGCCTGTTCGGGGAGCGCGAGATGAAGACGGCGCTGCACCCCACGACCCTGACGATCGCGAAGGGCGAGCGGGTCGGCATCGTCGGCGTCTCGGGCTCCGGCAAGACCACCCTCCTGCGCCTCATGCTGGCGCTCGACACGACGGACACCGGTGCCGTCACGTGCGAGGGCAAGGAGATCTACCCGGCCGACGTCCGCACGCTGAAGTGGTACCGCCGGAAGGTGCAGTACGTGCCGCAGGACCCGGCGAGCACGCTCGACCCGCTCATGACGGTGCGCAAGCTCGTCCGGGAGCCGCTCGTGCGCCTCGGCGTCGCCGGCGACCACGACGAGATGGTGCGCGAGGCACTCGACTCGGTCGGGCTCGACGAGACGTTCATGAACCGTCGCGCCAACGAGCTCTCCGGCGGCCAGGCGCAGCGCCTCGCGATCGCTCGGGCGATCGCCACCCGCCCCGACTTCCTGCTCGCCGACGAGCCCGTCAGCGGCCTCGACCTGCCGATGCGCGAGGCGATCGTGGCGCTGCTCCGCAAGGTCTCGGAGGAGCGCGGCACGGGCATCGTGGTGGTCTCGCACGACCTCTCGATGGTCGCGAGCCTCTGCGAGCGAACTGTGGTGATGCACGCAGGCGAGGTCGTCGAGGACCGCTCGACCAAGGAGCTGCTCACCGCTCCGCGCCACGAGCGCACCAAGGAGCTGCTCGACGCGATCCCGACCCTCCACGTGATGCCCGCCTCCCTGCAGATGGCCGTCTAGGGCCACTGCGCACCCGGTCCCGCCGCGCCGACGACGCCGCAGCACGGACCACCAAGACTCTCGGAAGGAACGCGAATGGCGCTCACAACCCAAGCCGTCCCCGCACTGGGCCGCACCCAGCGCAGGGCCTCGCTGTCGACCGGCTCGCGGGCGGCGATCATCTCGACGATCTCGCGCGTCGCCACGATCATCGGTGTCATCTTCCTGCTGGGCATCCTGCCGCTCCTCTCCGGCCGCGACATCGCGGTCTCGGTGTTCCGCACGCGCTACTCCGAGGGCGAGATGACGCCGGAGGCGCTGGAGGCGATCCGCCAGGAGCTCGGCCTGGAAGCGGGCCCGATCGGCGCATTCTTCGCGTGGGTCAGCAAGGCGATCCAGGGCGACTTCGGTGTCTCGTGGACCACCCGGGAGCCGGTGATGCCGGTGATGATCGAGGCGCTCGGCAACTCGCTGATGATCATGCTGGCCGCGCTCGTCGTCGGCGTCGTGCTCGGCGGCCTCCTCACGATCCCGACCTTCCGCCGCGGTCTCGCCGGACGATCCGACCGCACCGGTGGTGGCCTGGCCGCCGCTTTCACGGCGCTCCCGGAGTTCCTGCTCGCGTCCGTGCTGCTCGTCGTCTTCGCCGTCTGGCTCGGCTGGTTCCCGCCGTTCGGGTGGCGAGGTCCCGAGTACGTCGTGCTGCCCGCCCTCGCCATGGGGCTGCCCACGGGCGGCTTCCTCGGCCGGCTCCTGTCCGACGCCCTGGCCAACACCTTCAGCGAGCGCTGGGTCGCGACGTGGCAGGTCGCGGGCTTCTCGAAGCCGCGCATCATCCTCGCCGCCATCCGCCGCACGCTCCCCGGCGTCACCGCGCCCATGTCGCTGATCCTCGTCGGCATCACCGCCGGCGCGGTCGTCATCGAGCAGGTCTACGCCATCCCGGGCATCGGCCGGGCCACCCTCGCCGCCGCCCAGTCGCAGGACCTCCCCATGCTCCAGGGCGGGGTGATCCTCCTCATGCTGCTCGCCGTCGTGCTGGGCATCGGCGCCACGCTCGTGCGCCGCGTGCTGCTCGGCCCGGCGCTGCGCTCCAACTCGCTCCCCGCGGCAGTGCCGAAGACGCCCAGCTCGAAGTGGGCGCTCGTGCTCCCCGCCGTCGTGCTGGCGATCCTCGTCGTCCTCATCCTGTCCGGCCTCCCGCGCGACCCGTTCGCCCTCGACTACACACGGCTGCAGGCTCCGAGCTGGGAGCTGCCGCTCGGTGCCGACGCCAGCGGCCGCGACGTGCTCGCCCGCATCTCGCACGGCGCGCTCTCCACCATCGGCGTCGGAGCCGTCGTCGCGGCGGTCTGCCTCGGGCTCGGTCTGCTCATCGGCCTGTTCCCGAACCTCGGCGCGGGCCCCATCGAGGTCACCAACGCGGCCCCGCCGATCCTCGCGGGCCTGATCGTCGCCTCGGTGATGGGGCCCTCGTCGCTCGGCGCGGCGATCGCGGTGGCGGCCGTGAGCTGGGCCCCCCTCGCAGCCCATACCGCCGCGCTCGTCGCGGAGGTGAAGGCGCAGCCGCACGTGAAGATCGCGCCCGTCCTCGGCGTCGGCCCGGTCCGGATGCTGCTGCGCTACGTGCTGCCCAGCGTGATCGGACCGGTCTTCCGCCACGCCTGCCTCCGACTGCCCGGCATCGCACTGGCGCTCGCCGCGCTCGGCTTCCTCGGCCTCGGCCCGCAGCCGCCGCAGTCCGACTGGGGTCTCGTCCTCGCGGAGGGTCTGCCCTACGTGGAGCGCGCTCCCCTCGTCGTGCTCGTCCCGGCCGGCGCGCTCGTGCTGCTCTCCATCTTCGCCGTGTCGCTCTCGAGCCTGAGCATCGACCTGCGCGGCGGCCGGGCTCGGGTGAGCAGGCGCCGCAAGCCGTTGCGCAACATCACCGAGCTGCGCACGGGCCTCATCCCCACGGCGGCCCGGACCAAGCCGGACGCCAGCCAGGCAGTCGAGCCGGACAGCACCCCGGCGACCACCCCTTGACCACCGTCCCCGCACCACACCCACACGAAAGGCGCACATGACCACCGAACTGCCCCGTCCCAAGTACATCTCCTTCGACGTCATCGGCACGCTCATCTACTTCGAGATGCGCAAGACGGTCGAGCCGATCGTCGCCGACCGCCTGCAGGGCGACCAGCTCGAGGCCTTCTTCGCCGACTTCAGCTTCATCCGCTACGACGAGATCCTCGAGTACCGCCCCTACGACGAGGTGCTCGACCGCTCCTTCCGCCGCGCCTGCGCCCGCTACGGCCTCGAGGTGCGCGACGAGGACGTCGCCGCGATCCAGCGCGACGTGCTCGAGTGGGGCGCGCACCCCGACGTGCCCGAGCCGCTCGCGAAGATGGCGGAGCACTTCCCGCTCGTCGCGCTCTCGAACGCCGACGACCGG
>JAPSJX010000021.1 GCA_031178105.1 Agrococcus sp.
GCCCGCGACCTCGGGGGCGTCGATCGGCTCGAGGAGTCCCGCGCGATCGCGAGCGCCATCGGCCGCGACGCGGCCGTCGGCGATGCGCTCGTGAACCTCGGCTCCGCCCTGGGCGAGATCCGCGAGTACGAGCTCGCGACGCGGTACCTGCAGCAGGCGATGCGCTTCGCGGTCGAGCGCGACCTCGACGGAGCAGCGCACTACGTGACCGCGTGGCTCGCGCGCGTGCGCTTCGAGCAGGGGCGCTGGGCCGACGCCGAGGCGCTGCTGTCCGAGCTCGACGACTGGCGCTCAGGCTCGCCCATCAGCACGATCGTGGGGCTGACCGTGCTGGGCGGCATCCGGGCGCGCCGAGGCGAGGCCGTCGGGAGCGCCCTCGACGACGCCTGGCAGCTCGCCCGGCGGACCGGCGATCTGCAGCGGTTGTGGCCGGTGGTCGCGGCCCGCGCGGAGGCCGCGTGGCTCGCCGGCGACGGAGCCGACGCGGTGTCGTCCGATCTCGAGGCCGTGCTCGCGGTAGCGCTCGAGCGCGACGTCGAGTGGGCGCGGGACGAGCTGGCACTGTGGCGCGCGCGCCTGCGCGGCGATGCGCCCGTCGTGTCGGCAGCGGCAGCGGGCGCAGCGACCGGGTTCGCGCTGCAGCTCGCGGGCGACCACCACGGCGCCGCACGCGCGTGGCTCGCGCTCGGCTGCCCCTACGAGCGGGCGTCGGCGCTCGCGGACTCCGAGGACGAGGCCGCCCTGCGCGAAGCCCTCGACCTGCTGCGGGAGCTCGGCGCCGAGCCGCTCGCCGCTCGGGTCCGGCGAGCGCTGCGGGAGCTCGGTGCGACCTCCGTGCCGCTCGGCCCGCGCGCGTCGACGACGCATCCCTCAGGGCTGACGCTGCGACAGGTGGCGGTGCTCGAGCTCGTGGCCGCGGGGCTCACCGACCGCGAGATCGCGGAGCGGCTGTCCGTGTCGGCCAAGACGGTCGGCCATCACGTGAGCGCGATCCTCGCGACGCTCCGGGTGACGGGGCGGACGAGCGCGGCCCGCCTCGCGGTGGAGCGGGAGTGGGTGCCGAAGATGGGGAACGCTCCCCATGTCCCGACCGCCACCGCTCCCTAGCGTCATCCTCGTCGGCGACGAGCGCCGACCTGACGGAGGAGGGCAATGATGCCGCTGTTCATGGACGTCCACCGCGACGTTCCCGAGGGCACCGACGCGCAGGCGGTCGCCGACGCGCACATGGCCGACGTGCGCACCCAGGGCGCGCACGGCGCGAACTACATCAACTACTGGTTCGACCAGGAGGGTCGCCAGATCTTCTGCCTCGTCGACGCGCCCGACGCCGAGGCGGCCGAGCGCGTGCACCGAGAGGCGCACGGGCTCGTGGCCGACGAGATCCATCGGGTGGTCCAGGGATGATCGCCGCCGGGCGGTGACCGGCAACGCCGAGCACCGCAGTCGAGCAGGGGCGGATGGCCGCGCGACGGCCGCCCGCCCCATGCTCGGCCCTCCTGGCGGGAGGCGTCGGCGTTGACATCGCCGACGGTTGTGCGTCACCGCCCGCGCCGCGCCGCGGGCTCAGGCGTCGAGGTCGGCGTCGATCGCGTCGGCGAGCGCGCGGATCACGGGCCAGCCACCCTCCGAGCTGTTGCCGAGCACGCTCACGGTGGTCTGCGTCGCGATGACGTGCGTCGAGCGGAAGGATGCACCCGCGTCGTAGCCCTCGAGGATGAGCGCGTCGTGCTTGGGATGCAGCCAGAAGCCCATGCCGTACCGCTTGCGCTCACCGGGCACGTCGACGCGAGGTCGGACCATCGCCGCGACCCCGCCCCTCGACACGATCCGGCCGTCGAGCAGCGCGAGCCAGAAGCGGTGCAGGTCGGCGGCCGTCGTGAACGCGCCGCCGTCGCCGTTGCCGAGCACCGGCAGGTGGAGCGTGTTCACGAGGTCGCCCGCGTCTGCCACGTAGCCGGGCGCCGCGTCCGCCGGAAGCGCGTTGAGCGGCAGGAATCCGGTGCGGTGGAGCCCCGCCGGCTCGAGCACGAGGCGGCGGACGACGTCGTGGTAGCGCTCGCCGGTGATCCGCTCGAGCAGCAGCGCGAGCACCACGTAGCCGCCGTTGCAGTACGAGAAGCGCTCCCCCGGGACGGACTTCTGGGCGTGGCCGTCGAGCATCGGGAGGAACGCCTCGGCGCTCGTCAGCGCGTGGGCCGGCACGGTGAGCACGTAGTCCTCCGGCTCCCAGTCGGCCTCCTCGTCGAGGTAGTCGCCGATCCCGGACGTATGGCTCAGCAGCTGCTCGATCGTGACGGCATCGTGGATCTGCGGCAGGTCGGCACCGAGCAGCTCGCGCACCCGCTGGTCGAGGCGCAGGAGGCCCTCCTCGACGAGCCGCGCCACCGCGAGCGCGGTGAACGCCTTGCTGCCGCTCGCGATCGCGATCCGCGCCTCGGCGGTCATCGGCACGCGCAGTCCTCGGTGCAGGAAGCCCTCGCAGCGCTCCAGCACCCGCCGGTCGCCGACGTCGATCGTCGCGACGCCGGAGAACGCGTGCTTCGCCACCGCGTCGTCGAGCGCCCCAGGGTCCACGTGCATGGCTGCTCCCTCGTGCTGGTGGGATCGTACGCCGGTCACGCCGGCCCGTCGACGAACCAGGCGTCGATCCGCGGACCGCCGGACGGGAAGCCCACCGGATGCGGCGCTACCGTCGTCGCGTGGACGGCGGAGCGCGCGACGGGGGTCGGCACGACGACCTGGACGCGCTCGTCGCGCGCGTCCCGCTCGGCTGGAGCCGGCAGCTCGTCGACGGACGCGCGTGGGGCGTCACGAGGGTCGACCGCGCCGGCGGGCGGGCGAGCACGATCGACGGCGAGGAGCTCGGAGGCAACCGGCGGATGAGCGCGAACGTCTGGCGCACCGATGCCGGCATCCTCCTGCGGCCGTGCGAGATGCCGGCCGAGCAGGTGCTCGAGGTGCTGCGCGCGCTCCCGGAGCCGCGCCCGAGCTGAGGCGCATCCGCCGCCGGCGCCGAGCGCGAGGAGGCCCGTTGTGCAGCCCTCCGAGCCGGACGTACCATGCGCGCATCGGCGGCGGCCGCCGCCGCTTTCGAAGGAGAAGAACGATGCTGCACACGCGTGTCCTCGATCGGCTCGAGCCATGAGGACCCGTCTCAAGGGCGCACTGGTGGCGCTCATCGCGGTCGGAGCGATGCTCTCCGCTCCGACCGCCGCGGGGGCCGCCGGGCCCTCCGACTACAACCGCGATCTGGCCGCGCTGCGTGCCTCGATCGCGGCGTACCACAACACCGATCAGGCGATCGCGGACGGCTACCTGCCACCCGAGGAGGGCACGCTGCTCGACGCGTGCATCACGCTGCCGGACGCCGGCATGGGCGTGCACTGGGCGAACTGGGCGCTGTACGACACCACGGTCGACGTCGCCGCGCCCGAGCTGCTCGTCTACGAGCCGATGCCCAACGGCAAGCTGCGGCTCGTGGCTGTCGAGTACATCGTGCCGCAGGCGGCGTGGGACGCCGAGCACGACGATCCGCCGATGCTCTTCGACGAGGAGATGCACGTTGTCGCCCCGCCGGGGACCGCGCCCTTCTACGCGCTGCACGCCTGGGTGTTCAAGCACAACCCGTGGGGCATGCACGCGGACTTCAATCCCACCGTCACGTGCCAGTACTGGGAGGGCTGACCTGACGCGAGCGGGGCGGCCTCCGCGCCGCCCCGCCCACCGCGTCGACCGGAGCCGCCCACCGCGTCGACCGGAGCCGCTCAGCGCTCCGGCTCGAGGTCCGTCACGTCGGCGACCCGGGCACCGAGGTGCGCGATGAGCGCATCCCCGTCCACGGTGGCGGCGACGCCGTGCTCTCCCCCGCCGATCGAGACCCGCCGTCCGCGCACGCGCTCGTCGGCGACGACCGGCAGCGGCGTGGTGGTGCCGAAGGGCGTGATCGTGCCGCGCCGGAACCCCGTCACCGCGAACGCCGCGTCGGCATCCGGCATCGACAGCCGGTTGACGCCGAGCAGCTCGCGCAGCTTCGGCCAGGCGATCGTGCGGTCGCCGGGCACGAGCACGAGCAGGTGATCGCCCTCGCCACGGCGCACGACCATCGTCTTGATGACGTCGGCGGGCGTGACGCCGCGGGCTGCGGCGGCCTCCGCGAGCGACCCGACGCGGCCGTGGCGGGTGATCTCGTGCTGGAGCCCGGATGCGGCGAGCGCGTCGAGCGCGGGGTTCGTGTCGGCCATGCCGCCAGGCTACGCCGGGCGTCCGGAGGTCAGCGGATGGTCGCCACCAGCGCGGCGATGAGGGCCTGGGCGCTCGGCCGCTCGGCGATGCCCGCGACCTGCAGCCCGTACTTGCGGCAGTCCTCGGCCGTCTGCTCGCCGATCGCGACGATCCGGGTGTCGGCGGCCAGGCCGAGCCGGGCGACCTGCTTCGCGACCGACCCCGACGTCACGAGCACGGCGTCGATGGGCGTCTCCGCGGGCTCGACGGCGGTGAGCACGGCGTCGTCGGCGCCCTGGCCGCTCACGCGCTGGCCGCTCACGCCCTGCCCGGTCGCGGCCTGCGCTCCGACGACGGGGATCGCGCCGGTCTGCGTCGACACCGCCTCGACGAGCTGCTCGCCCGACTCGAACACCGGCACCGTGCGGTACGCGACCACCTCGGTCACCTGCATCCCGTGCTGGCGCAGCCCGCTCGCGATCGTCGGCCGAGCATCGAGCGCGTGCGGCCACAGCACCCTGCCCTCGCGGATGGGCCACTCGTCGACGAGCCCGGCCGCCGACTGCCGGGTGGGGATGAACGCCACCGGCACGCCGCGCTCGCGCAGCGATGCCGCCGTCACCGAGCCGACCGCGGCGACCTGCACCGAGGAGGGCACGCGCGGCAGCACGCGCACGGTCGACTGGCTCGTGACGACGAGCCAGTCGAAGCGGCCCTCCGCCAGCTGGCCGAGGATCTGCTGCAGGTGCTGCTGGTCCTCCGCGGGCTCGATCTGCACGAGCGGCAGGATGAGCGGCTCGAGGCCCGCGTCGGTGACGAGCCGGGCGACCTCGTCGCCCCAGCTGCCGCCGCGGGGGATCAGGACGCGCATGGGTGCCTCCGGGGTCGATGGTGGGTGCACGGCATCCTCGCAGAGCCGCCTGGACCCCCGTCGCGAGGCCGCACGGGCGCCTGCCGTGCCCGTAGCGCGTGCCTACGCGCGGGCGGCCTGCACGAGATCGGCGGCGCCGCCCTCCAGCAGCTCGGCGACCGCGCGCTCGGCGACGTCGCGCGCCGCCTCCTCGAGCTCGGCGGACGTCGTCGAGTCGAGCGTGTAGGCGTGGGATGCGGCCACCCGGCTCGAGCCGTCGGTCGCGTAGGCGATGGCCGAGAGGAAGAGCATCCCGTCGGCGACCTCCGCGTGCGCCGCGAGCGGCGCCGCGCAGCCGGCCTCGAGCCCCGCGAGGACGCGGCGCTCCGCGTCGGCGGCGGCCCGGGTCCACGCGTGGTCCGTCTTGGCGACCGCAGACCGGGCCGCGCCGTCTCCGGCGCGGATCTCGACCGCGAGCGCGCCCTGCGCCGGCGCCGTCGGGAAGTCGATGAGGTCGAGCACCTCGGTCGCGCGGCCCTCGAGCCCGAGCCGCTTGAGCCCGGCGAGCGCGAGCACGACCGCGTCGAGGTCGCCGCCGCCCCCGTCCCCGTCGCCCTGCGCCCGAGCGAGCCGCGTCGGCACGTTGCCGCGGATGTCGACGACCTCGATGTCGGGTCGCGCGACGCGCAGCTGCGCCATGCGGCGCGGCGAGCCGGTGCCCACCTTCGCGCCCTCCGGCAGCTCCGCGAGCGTGAGCCCGTCGCGCGCGCACAGGGCGTCGCGGGCGTCCTCGCGCTTCGTGACGGCGGCGAGCTCGATGCCATCGGCGGGCGCGGTGGGCAGGTCCTTCATCGAGTGCACGGCGACGTCGACGCGGCCGTCGAGCAGCGCATCCCGCAGTGCAGAGACGAACACCCCGGTGCCGCCGAGCTGCGAGAGCGACGTGCGGTCGGTGTCGCCCTGCGTGGTGATCTCGACGATCTCGACCTCGCCCGCGAAGCGGGCCGCGAGCGCCGTCGTCTGCGCCAGCGCGAGCGCCGAGCCGCGCGTGCCGACCCTGACGGTCACGGCTGCAGCCCTGCGATCGCCGGGCGGAAGCCGAGCCGGGGGTTCTCGCAGCAGCCCGGACGGCAGACGTCGTACCAGGTGTGGATCGACGTCACCGCCTTGCGCTCGGCCTCGGGCCGGCCTTCGAGCCGCTCCTGCACGAGGTCGACGAGCGCGCCCACGTACTGCGGGTCGACACCGGGCGTGGGCGTGCGGCGCGCCCACAGCCCCGCCTCGGTGGCCGTCTCGATGGCCTCCTCGTCGAGGTCCCACATGACCTCCATGTGGTCGCTCACGAAGCCGAGGGGCACGATCACGACGGCCCTGCGCGACTCGAGCGCCTCGATGGCGTCGTTGATGTCGGGCTCGAGCCACGGCTGCGACGCAGGGCCGGAGCGCGACTGGTAGACCAACTGCCAGCTGACGCCGCCTGCCGCCTCCGCCATGACGTGCTCGGCCGCGGCGAGATGCTGCGCCTCGTAGCCGCCGCCGGGGCCCCACTCGTGGAGGTCGGGCGCGCCGGAGCGCTCCGCGTCGGCGGTCGGGATCGAGTGCGTCGCGAAGAGCACCTCGATCTCGGCGTCGGCGAACCCGGCCGCGCGCGCCTCGGCCACGGCTGCGCGCACGCCGTCGACGAAGGGTGCCAGGAAGCCGGGGTGGTTGAAGAACTGCCGCACCTTGTCGATCTGCATCGACGCCGCGAGACCCGTCGCCTCGAGCGCATCCGCCCAGTCCTCGCGGTACTGGCGGCACGACGAGTATGAGGAGTAGGCGGAGGTGGGGATGGCGAGCAGCCGCGTCGCACCCGCGTCGGCGGCCTGCTGCAGCGCCTCGTCGAGGTAGGGCGCCCAGTTGCGGTTGCCCCAGTAGACGGGCAGGTCGACGCCGGCGGCGGCGAGCGCCCCCTCGAGCGCGGCCTTCAGGTCGCGGTTCTGCTGGTTGATGGGGCTGACGCCCTCGAAGTGGCGGTAGTGCGTCGCGACCTCCTCGAGCCGCTCGTCGGGGATGCCGCGACCGCGGGTGACGTTGCGGAGGAAGGGCAGCACGTCATCCTGGCCCTCGGGACCGCCGAAGCCCGACAGCAGGATGCCGTCGTAGGCCACGGGCTCCTCGACGTGCTCCGGACCGGCCTGGGCCGCCGGGCTCGCGCTCGGCACGGCCGCGCCAGGCTCGAGGTGCACGCCCGTGGCGGCCGGCGCCTTCGTCTCCCGGCGCGACTGCTGCTGCTCGGTCTGCTGCTGCTCGGTCTGCTGCTGCTCGGTCTGCTGCTGCTCGGTCTGCTGCTGCTCCGGCTGCTGCTGCATCCCGCCGCAGCGGCCGCCTCCGCAGCAGCCACCGGTCGTCGTCGTCTCGCTCACGCGAGCACCTCCTCGATCTCGTCGGCCGCGATCCGGCGGCCAGTGAAGAATGGGATCTCGTCGCGCACGTGCATCCGCGCCTCGACGGCGCGCAGCTCGCGCATCATGTCGACGAGCTCGGTGAGCACATCGGCCTCGAGCGGCAGGATCCACTCGTAGTCGCCGAGCGCGAACGCCGAGACGGTGTTCGCCACGACGCCGCGGTAGGCGGCGCCGGCGCGGCCGTGCTCGGCGAGCATGCGCCCGCGATCCTCGGCCGGCAGCAGGTACCAGTCGTAGGAGCGGTTGAACGGGTAGACCGTCACCCACTGCTTCGGCGCGATCCCGCGCATGTAGCCCGGCACGTGGCGCTTGTTGAACTCGGCGTCGCGGTGCACACCCATGGCGCCCCATGTCTGCGTCGTGCCCGCGAGCTCGCGGGTGCGGCGGATGCGTCGCACGGCGGCCTGCAGCGCCTCCGGCCCGACGGTGGCGCCCGGTGCCCCGTGCATCCACACCATCACGTCGGCGTCGTGGCGCATGCCGGAGACGTCGTAGATGCCGCGGACGACCACGCCCTCGCGCTCGAGGGCGGCGATCTCGTCCGCGATCGGCGTGCCCGCGCCACCGGCGTCGGCGGCGCCGCGGCGGTGCACGCTCCAGATCGTGTAGCCGTCGTCCTGCGGCTGCTCGACGTCCTGCTGCTGCGTCGGCTGGTCGCTCATGCGTCTCCTCGCTCGTCTGTGTCTCGTGCTGCGGCGGCGGGTGCGGCGTGCGACACCGCGCCGCCCGTCTCGTCGGGGGGCGCCGCGTCGGGCGCGCGCTCGTCTGCCTCCAGGTCGGCGGTCCACGGGGTGCCGGGCACCGCGAACCGCTCACGGCGGATGCCGAGCGCCGCCCTCCGCGCGTCGGGCACGACCTGCGCGAGGCCCGTGCCCGCGACCGCGGCCCCGACGAGGATCAGGTTGGCATGCGCGTCGGCGGCATCGCGGAGCGCCCGCTGGCGGCCGCGCGCCCCGACGACGGTCGTCGGCTGCCCCTGCTCCCAGCGCACGCGGGCGCTCGCGACCGGCTCGGGAAGGTCGCGCCCGAGGATCGCGCGCGCGTCCTGCAGCGCGAGCGCCGCGGCGTCCTCGTCGTCGAGGCCCTGGGTGGCGGGCGCGGCGGCACCGGAGCCGTACGAGAGCCGCACGACCTCGCGCCCCGCGGCTGCCTCGCGCAGCCACGGCCACTTCGCGCTCGAGTGCGTCATCGCCTTCGCGCAGATGCCCGGAGCGTCGGCCGCGACGAGCACGCCCGTGCCGCGCGGGTCCCCCTCGATGGCACCGGGCGGGAAGACGAGCGTGACGAGCTCGACGGTGACGCCGGCCGCATCGCCGCGCAGCGGGGCGAAGCCCTCGAGGTCCCCGAGCACGCGGAGCGCCTGCGGCTCCGGGAGCGCGACGACGAGCGACGACGCCGAGAAGCCGCCGGCATCCGTCTCGACGGCCCAGCCGGTGGCGGTCGGCGCGGCCGAGGCCACCCGGACACCGGTGCGCAGCTCCGCCCGGTGGGCGCGAGCGCCGTCGGCGAGCGCGGCCGTCAGGCGGTGGACGCCGCCGCGGATGCCCTGCACCGCGGAGCCGGGGCGCTGGGCGTTGCTCGGCGCCGCATCGCCACGGGCGACCGCAGCGGCACGCTCCTCGAGCACGACGGCGACCGCGCCCGAGAGCGAGCCCGCCTGCGTGAGCGCGTTGTTGAGGCCGGGCGCGACGGTCGCGACGTCGAGCCGCTCCACGTCGGCGGAGTAGACACCGCCCGCGAGCGGCGCCACGAGCCGGTCGAGCGCCTTGCGGCCCATGCGGCGGCGCACGAGCGGGCCGAGCGCGTCGTCCTTGCCGATCCGCAGCACCGGCATGAGGCGATCGGCGTAGGCCCGGAGCGCTCCGCTCCACCCGAGCGCGGCGATGACGTCGCGCGCGAGCGGCGACGACGGGATGCCGAGCAGCGTGGCCTTCGGCAGCGGCACGGCGCGGTCGCCGAGCTGCAGCCACGCGCCGGCGGGGTTCGGCGAGACGATTTGATCAGCGAGGCCCAGCTCGCCCGCGAGCTCGGCGACCGCGCCGCCGCGGGTCGCGAACGACTCCGCTCCCGCGTCGAGCTCGAGCCCCGCGACCTCGATGCCGGAGGCGACGCCGCCGAGGCGGTCCGCCGCCTCGAGCACGAGCACGCGATAGCCGCGCCCGGCGAGGTCGTGCGCGACGGTCAGCCCGGCGACGCCTGCGCCGACCACGATCGAGTCCCACGGCTGCGCATCGCGCTGCGGGGTCTCGGGCTGCGGCACCGCATCCGCCTGCCCAGCGTCACCGGTCACCGCGCGTGCACCGCCTGCACGATGCGCGTCAGCACATCCGGGTCGGTCGACGGCGGCACGCCGTGCCCGAGGTTGAACACGTGCGCGCGGGCGACGGAGCCGGCCATCATGACGTGGTCGATCGCCGCCTCGACGATCTCCCACGGGGCGCCGAGCACGGCGGGATCGAGGTTGCCCTGCACGGTGACGTCGGAGCCGATGCGCTCGAGCGCCGCGTCGAGCGGCACGCGCCAGTCGACGCCGACGCAGTCGACGTCGAGGTCCATCGCCCCGTAGAGCTCGCTGGCGCCGACGCCGAAGTGCACGAGCGGCACCCGGCGGCCGGATGCGTCGACCAGGTCGCGCACGGCGTCGAGCGCGAGCCGCGACGCGGGCGCGACGTGCTCGCGGTACTGCTCGAGCGGCAGCGAGCCGGCCCACGAGTCGAACAGCTGCGCCGCCGACGCGCCCTCCGTGACCTGGGCCCGGAGGAATCGACCGGTCACGTCGGCTGACCAGCGCGCCAGCCGATCCCAGGCATCCGGGAACGCGCGCATGAGCGTGCGCGCCTCGAGGTGGTCCTTCGACGGCCGGCCGGCGACGAGGTAGGCGGCGAGCGTGAACGGCGCCCCCGCGAAGCCGATCAGCGGCGTCGACCCGTCACCGATCTCGGCGAGACCCGCGACCGTCTGCCGCACGCCCTCGCGCACCGGCTCGAGCGCGGCGTCGAGCCCGGCGGGGTCGAGGGAGACGAGCCGCTCGACGTCGTCGGGCGTGCGGATGGGCTGCGCGACCACCGGACCGACGCCCGGCTCGATCTTCACGTCGACACCCGCGAGGCGCAGCGGCACCATGATGTCGCTGAAGAAGATGGCGGCGTCGACGCCGTGGCGGCGCACCGGCTGCAGGGTGATCTCGCTCGCGAGGGCGGGGTCGAGGCAGGTGTCGAGCATGTCGCGGTCCGGGCCGTCGGTGCGGCGGCGCAGCTCGCGGTACTCCGGCAGGGATCGGCCCGCCTGACGCATGAACCAAACCGGGGTCACCTCGGGGCGATCGCCGCGGTAGGCGCGCACCAGTCGAGAGCGACCGGTGCGCGTGTTGAGCGGGTGGGACTCGGACAGCGCAGGCATCCCGATCATCATCCCACCTCCTGGCCGTGGGCGCGCCTGGCGGCGGGGCGAGGTCGGTACGTCGGACGGGGCCGCGCTACCCCTCGATGCGAGCCGCAGACCCGGCGATGCGCGCCCTATCGCCCTCGATCGAGACGTCGATCGTGCTCGGGCGACCCATCTCGACCCCCTGCACGATCGTCAGCCGCGACGAGTCGACGTGCCCGAGGCGCAGCAGGTAGCCCGCGAACGCAGCAGCGGCGGCCCCGGTCGCCGGGTCCTCGACGACCCCGCCCCACGGGAAGGGGTTGCGCGATCGCCACACGCCCTCGCCGGCGGGCGCGATGAGCTGCACCGTGGTCCAGCGACGACCCTGGCACAGCTGCCGAAGCCCGTCGAAGTCGTAGTCGAGGATGGCGAGCCTCGCCGTGGTGCTGGCCACCAGGACCGGGTGCCAGTTCCCGGCGAACGCGACGGCGGGCGGGTACTCGGGGTGCAGCTCCGTCGGCTCCCACCCGAGCAGCTCCAGCAGCCGCACCCGATCGTCGTCCTGCATCGGCGCGGCGTCGAACGCGGGGCTCAGGAACGAGCCGCGCAGCCGTCCCGAGCCGTTCTCGGCCTGCACGCGGACGGGGCCGACCGGCGTGCGCAGCTCGTACTCGCCGGTCCCGTGCGCTGCGCCGATCGCGACGGCGACCGCGATCGTCGCGTGCCCGCAGAAGTCGACCTCCCGCTCCGGCGAGAAGTAGCGGATCGATCGCGCACCGTCGCCACCGGTCGCCACGAACGCGGTCTCGCTGTAGCCGACGTCCGCGGCGATCGCCTGCATCTGCGCCTCGCTGAGGGTCGATGCGTCGAGGACGACACCGGCGAGGTTGCCACCGGCGGCATCATCAGCGAACGCGGCGTATCGGTCGACTCGGGGCACGTCGAGATCCTCCCAGGCGCCGATGATCGCGGCGAGCCGACGCGTTCGCCCCGAGCGCAGGCGCGCGCTCGGAGGGCACCATCGGGGGACGGTAGGATGGTCCGGTGCTCATCTGCCTGACGGCGAGTCACAAGAACGCCGACTTCACCGCCCTCGAGGCTCTGTCGACGGCTGACGCCTCGCAGCTGCCCACGTCGTTCGCGTCGCACCCCTCGGTCGACGGCGCGGTCGTCGTCTCGACGTGCAACCGCTTCGAGGTGTACCTCGACATCGACGCCGAGGCGGATGCGGCAGCCGGCATCGCGCAGACCGTCGCGGCGGATGCGCTGGGCCTCCACCAGCCGGAGTCGCTCGAGCCGCTCGCCGACGTCGAGGCGGCCGAGCACCTCTTCGCCGTCGCGGCGGGCCTCGAGTCGGTCGTCGTCGGCGAGGGTGAGATCGCCGGCCAGGTGCGCCGGGCGCTGCAGTCCGCGCAGGTCGCCGGCACGACGTCGCCGCACCTCGAGCGCCTGTTCCAGCGCGCGTCCGAGACGCAGCGCGGCATCAAGAACCGCACGGGCATCGGCGAGGCCGGCCGCTCGATCGTGCGCCTCGCGCTCGACCTCGCGAGCGCGCGCGTCGACTTCGTCGACGCCCGGGTGCTGCTCGTCGGCACCGGTCGCTTCGCCGGCGTCTCGCTCGCCGAGCTGCGACGCCGCGGCGCCAAGCACATCGAGGTGTGGAGCCCGTCCGACCGCGGCGAGGGCTTCGCCCGCAGCCACGCGATCGGCCACGTCGACGGGCGCGACGCCGCGCTCGCCGCCGCATCCGCCGACGTCATCGTCACGTGCACGAGCGCCGACCGCTTCGTCGTCGACGCCGCGCTCCTGCACGCCGGCCGCGCGCGGCTCGCGACGCACGACTTCCCCGGCGACGCGCACGACGCGGCGACGTGCCCGGTCGCGCTCGGCGGTTCGGCCGCCGGATGCCCGCTGCACGCCGCCGGCGCCGCGGTGGCCGACTGCCCGGTCGAGCACGGTCGCGGCGCACAGCTCGTCATCGACATGGGCATGCCCCGCAACGTGGACCCGGATGTCGCCACCGTCGCGGGCGTCGAGGTGCTGGACCTCGAGACCATCCGCCTGCACGCGCCGCTCGAGCACCTGACGGCCGCCGCGGATGCGCGCGACCTCGTGCGCAAGGCGGCGCGCCGCTTCGAGCGCGGCACCGAGGAGCGGCGACTGGGTCCCGCGATCGCGGCGCTCCGCCAGCACGTCGAGGACGCGATGGAGGCGGAGCTCGCCCGGGTCGCGAAGCGCGGCAGCGAGGACGAGCGCCGCGCCGCCGAGCAGGCGCTGCGCCACTTCGCCGGGGTGCTGCTGCACAAGCCCACCGTGCGCGCCAGGGAGCTCGCCGCCGAGGGCCGTCACGACGACTTCCTGTCGGCGATCGACGCGCTCTACGGCATCGACGACGTGGCGTGACCCCGGCCGAGAGCACCTCCACGGGCGACCACGCGATCCTGCCGCCGGCCGGCGTCGAGACCGACCCGCGCGAGACCGGCGGGGCGCCCGCCCCCGCGAAGCGACGGCGGCTCGTCGACCTCGCACCGCTCACGGCCTCCCCCGTCTTCGCGCGCCTGTGGATCGGCAACGCGATCAGCGGCATCGGCGCGCAGATGACCGTGGTCGCGGTCGGCCTGCAGATCTTCGACATGACCGGCAGCACGATGGCGGTCGCCCTCGTCGGCGGCATCGCGCTGCTGCCGATGGTGATCGCCGGCCTCTGGGGCGGCATGATCGCCGACGCGTTCGACCGACGCGCCGTGCTGATCGTCTCGAGCCTCGTCGGCTGGGCGGCGGTGCTCGGCCTCGTGGCGCTCTCCACCTGGGACGCGGCGCTCGTCGCCGACGGCGAGCGAGCGGCGGTGTGGCCGTTCTACGTGCTGACCACCCTTAACACGGTGGCCGCGACCGTCTCGGGCGCGACCCGCTCGGCGGTGACACCCCGCATCCTGCCCGCGCACCTCATCTCCCGGGCCACCGCCCTCAACGGCATCGCGATCGGCATCATGCTCACCGTCGGTCCGGCCCTCGCGGGCGTGCTCGTGGCCGGCGTCGGGCTGCCCATCACGTTCGCGATCGACGCGGTGCTCTTCACGGCCGGCTTCGTCGGCATCCTGGGCCTGCCCCGCCTGCCGCCGCTCGGCGCGGTGGTCAAGCCGGGCCTGGAGTCGCTGCGCGACGGCTGGCGGTTCCTGCGCCAGGCGCCGAACATCCGCATGTCGTTCCTCGTCGACATCATCGCCATGTCGTTCGGCCGCCCGTTCGCCCTGCTGCCCGCGGTCGGCGCGATCGCGATCGGCGGCGGCCCCATCACCGTGGGCGTCCTCACCGCGGCCGCAGCGGTCGGCACGCTGCTCGCGAGCCTGTTCTCCGGGCCCGTCGCCCACGTGCACCGGCACGGCGTCGCGGTCGCCCGCGCGATCACCGTCTACGGCGCGTTCGTCGCGCTCTTCGGCGCCGTGCTGCTGGCGATGGCGCTCGGATGGGGCGGCCGGGTCGGCGAGGACTGGTCGGAGGTCGCGTGGCCCGCGCTCGCCGTCGCCGCGCTCGCGCTCGCCGGCATGGGCGCGAGCGACGAGATCAGCGCGATCTTCCGATCCACGATGATGCTGACCGCGGCGCCCGACGACATGCGCGGTCGCACGCAGGGCCTGTTCACGGTCGTCGTGGCCGGTGGCCCTCGCATCGGCGACCTCTACGCCGGTGCCGCGGCGAGCCTCGTCGCCCTCTGGTGCCCGCCCCTCGTCGGCGGCCTCCTCATCGTCGCGCTCATCGCGGTCGTGACCCGGGCGCAGCGCTCCTTCCTGGCCTACGACGCCCGCACGCCGACGCCGTAGCGGTCGTCGTGGGATCCGGCGCTGGCGCCGGAGGCGTTCGCGGTTCGGCTGAGCCTCCCGTGCGCCAAGGCTGAGGCCGCCTTGGGCGCCTCCCCCCGGCGCCCGGTCTAGCGTGACGAGTGCCGCAGCACGGCGACGTTAGGACCTCGAATGCACCCCGAGCTCGATGTGAAGGCCAGCAGACCGCCGCTCCTCCACGATGAGCTCGTCGCGCTCTCCGCACCGACGCAGGTCTGGTCGCGCCGGGACGGCTCGATGGGCGGCGCCGCCGACGGCATCTTCCACGGCGAGTGGCGCTGGGTGCGCTCCCTCGAGCTGCTCGTCGACGGCCGGCCGGTCGAGCACCTGACGACCGCCGAGGAGACCGACAGCACGGTGTTCCGCGCGGTCGCCCGTCAGCTCGACGGCGACCCCTCCACCTCGCGCGTGCTCGTCGAGCGGACGCGCGGCGTCGAGCCCGGCGGTCTCGTCGAGCGCGTGACGCTGGTCAACGGCCGCGACGTCGAGATCACCGCGCTGCTCGAGCTCCGGCTCGAGCTCGAGCTCGCTCCGCTCGCCGCCGTCCGCGGCGGCCGCACCGACTCCGTCCCGATCGCGCTGCGCATCGACGACGGGGCAGCCGTCGCGACCGACGGCACGCGCAGCCTGCGCTGCGCGACCACGCGCGGTGCGATCGAGGTGGACGGCGACCGCATCACCGCATCCCGCAGCGTCGTCGTGCGACCGGGCGACTGGGCGACCCTGTCGATCGAGGTCGCGATCGACGACCCGCTGCACGTCGCGCCCGGACTGCCGACGCCGGAGCTGCCCGCCCTGCGGCCGACGGGCACGGCCGCGCTCGATCGCTGGGCGGATCGCGCGCTCGCCGACCTCGACGCCCTCTCGCTCGACGTCGGCCATGGACCGTTCCTGGCCGCTGCAGCGCCCTGGCGCCTGACGCTGCTCTCGCGGGACGCGCTCGTCGCCGCACGGCTGGCGCTCCCGCACGGTGCGGCGATCGCCGAGGGCACGCTCCGCACGCTGGCGACCCGGCAGGGCGTGCTGCACGACCCGGAGAGCGGCGAGCAGCCCGGCCGCATCCCGCACGAGGTGCGCCAGGACAGCGGCGCCGCGGTGTTCCACGCATCCATCGACGCGACGCCGCTCTGGATCGTGCTGCTCCATGACACGTGGGTCGCCGGCATGCCCACCGAGACCGTGCGCGAGCTGCGCACGGCGCTGCACGCGGCGCTCCGCTGGCTCGCCGTGCGCACGGGTGACGGCTTCCTGGCGGACCCCGACGACGACGAGGTGAGCGCGGCCGTGCAGGCCATCGCGTGCCGCGCCGCGGTCGGTGCCGCAGACCTGCTCGACGCGCTCGGCGACGACGGCGAGGAGTGGCGCGCCTGGGCCGCCCGACTGCGGTCGCGCTTCCGCGACGCGTTCTGGAGCGGCGACGGCTCCGGCCGCAGGCCCGCCCTCGCGCTCGACCGCGACGGCGACCGGCACGACCGGCTCGGCGCCGAGCTCGGCCAGCTGCTCGGCACGCGGATCCTCGACGAGTACGAGGAGGCGATCGTCGCGCGCATGCTGCTCGACGACACCATCGCCTCCGGCTTCGGCCTGCGCTCGCTCGCCGCCGACGACGCCTGGTACTGGCCGCTGCTCGAGCACGGCGGTGCGGTCCACCCGCACGAGACCGGGCTCGCGATCGAAGGACTGCTGCGCGCCGGGCTCGGCGAGCAGGCGCGTGTCCTCGCCGAGCAGCTGCTCGCCGGTGCCGACGCATGCGGAGGCCGGCTGCCCGCCGCGTTCGCCGGCTTCGGGCTCGAGGACGTGACGGGGCCCGTGCCGCTGCCCGGCGCCTGCAGCCCGCACGCCGCGAGCGCGGCATCCGTGGTCGTCGCGCACCGGGCCCTCGAGGCGCGCGCCGGTCGACCGAGGCAGCGCACCGACATCGCCGACCGCCACCTCGCCGCCGTCGAGCGCCCGCATCTGCGCGACACGGGGCCGATCCCGCTGCCGGTGCGCAAGGGCGCGGGCGGCGGCATGCAGCCCACGCAGCGGCCGCGGCTGCGCCTCGTGGAGCCGGAGGGCTAGGAGCCCAGGTCTCGATGCGGGGAAGGAGGGGCTTCCGCCTCCTCCTTCCCTACTCGACCGTGAGCGCTGGGGGCGCAGCCCGGCTCCGCCGCACTGCGCCCTGCGCGCTCAACCCTTCGCGGAGCCGGCCAGCAGCCCTCGCACGAAGAACCGCTGGAGACCGAAGAACACGAGCAGCGGCACGATGAGCGAGACGAACGCGCCGGCCGTCAGCCGCTCCCAGTTCTCGCCGCGCGATCCCGCCAGCTCGGCCAATCGTTGCGTCAGCGGGGCGGTGTCGGGTGTGCCCGACGAGAACACGAGCGCGACGAGCAGGTCGTTCCAGACCCAGAGGAACTGGAAGATCGCGAACGACGCGATCGCGGGGGTCGCGAGCGGCAGGATGATGCGGAAGAAGATCTGCCCGTGGCCCGCGCCATCGACGCGCGCCGCCTCCACGACCTCGCCGGGGATCTCGGAGATGAAGTTGTGGAGGAGGAAGATCGCGAGCGGCAGGGCGAAGATCGTGTGCGCGATCCACACCGGCAGGTACTGCCGCTCGCTGATGAACGGCACCGTCTCCGCGAGCGCGTCCTGGAACGGCTGCAGGAAGGTCACGAACAGCTGCAGCAGCGGGATGAGCGCCATCTGCAGGGGCACGATCTGCAGGGCGAAGATGACGACGAACAGGGTGCCCGAGCCGCGGAACTTCACCCAGGCGAACGCGTAGGCGGCGAGCGCCGCGAGCACGAGCGGGATGATCGTGCCGGGGATCGCGATCATGAGCGAGTTCACGAAGTACTCGCCCAGCTGCGGCGAGGTGTCGGAGCCCGAGAAGAGCACGTCTCGGTAGTTCGCGAGCGTCAGCTGCGGGTTCGTGAAGAACGACCACCAGCCGGTGCTCGAGATCTGGTCGGCCGGTCGGAACGACGACAGCAGCAGGCCGAAGGTGGGGATGGTCCACACCACGGCGATGATGAGCGCCGCGATCGTCGCCCACGGGCTCGTGAGCCTGCGCTTGACGCGGTCGGCTCGGCCGACGCCCGCCGCGGCGGAGACGGCTCCCTCGGAGACCTTCGGCTCTGGTGTGAGTGCGACGCTGCTCATCGGATCGCCTTCTGCTGGTTCAGGATTCGGACGTTGTAGACGACGATCGGCAGCACCATCACGAACAGGATGAGCGCGAGCGCCGCGCCGCGTCCGGGCTCGCCCGATCGGAACGCCTGCGTGTACATCTCGTTCGCCACGACGGAGGTGTTGAAGTTGCCTGCCGTCATGGTGCGGACGATGTCGAACACCTTGAGCGTGGCGATCGAGATGGTCGTGACGACCACCACGAGCGAGGAGCGGATGCCGGGCAGCACGACGTTCGAGAACCGCTGCCACGGGCTCGCGCCGTCGATCGACGCGGCCTCGATCTGCTCGGTCGGCACGCCCTTGATCGCCGCGGACAGGACGACCATCGCGAAGCCGGTCTGGATCCAGATCATGACGACGAGGAGCGCGAGCGTGTTCCACGGGCTGTTCTGCAGGATCTGCTGCGGCTCGCCGCCGAACAGCACGATGAGCTGGTTGATGAGCCCGATCTGGTCCTGCTCCGCACCGCGGTAGGCGTACATGAACTTCCAGATGATGCCGGCGCCGACGAACGAGATGGCCATCGGCATGAAGACGAGCATCTTGTAGACGCGCTCGCCGCGGCTCTTGTCGATGAAGACCGCGTAGGCGAGCCCGATCGCCGTCGAGAGCAGCGGCACGAGGATGACCCACACGATCGTGTTGCCGAGCGTGATGAGCGCCTCCGGCTGCGTGAACATCCAGACGAAGTTGTCGACGCCGTTGAACGTGCCCGTCGCGTCGGTGAACGCGAGGATCGCCGTGCGGATCGCGGGGTAGATGAGGCCTATGGTGAGCAGCAGCGCCGCCGGCAGCAGGAAGACGAGCATCGGCTTGGAGTCGTCGTCCTTGTCGGCGACGTAGCCGAGCACACCGACGACGCTGATCGCCGCGGCGGCCGCCCACGGCCACACGCCGATCGGCCGCTCCTGGCCCTGCTCGAGCACGAGGCCGAGCACGACGACCGCGACCGCCGCGAGCAGCCAGGCGACCAGGCGCGCGCTGCGGCGGATGCGGTCGGGCAGGAACGCGATCGCGGCCGTCGCCAGCAGGGCCGCGGCGAGCGGCCAGCCGACGACCACTGCGGCCTGGGTGAGCGCGGGTGTCACCCAGTCGAGCGCGGGGATGCCCTCGGCCGCCTGGCCGAGGAGCACGAGGACCACGACCAGGACCGCGCCGAGCACGCGCATGACCGCGCTGCGCACGGCCTGCCGAGCGCGCTGCAGCACGCGGTCGAGCAGCCACTGCAGCAGCACGAGCCCGATGCCGACGATTGCGAGCACGATCGCCGCGTTCGTCAGCTCCTGCGTCATCCACGACGCCGTGCCGTAGAGCACGCGAGCGAGGACGGCGATGAGGACGAGTGCCGCGATGATGATGAGGCGGGGCCGCAGTCCCTGCTTGACGGCGGCCCGCCAGCCCTCGATGCGCGGCTTGTCCTCAGGCCGGTCGAGGAAGGTCAGCAGCAGCGCCATCACGACGCCGAAGGCGGCGAGGCCGACGACGGCCTGCAGCACCTTGCCGATGAGATCGATCGTGGTCATGCGTCACCTCCGCGATGCCGGCGTGGGGGCCGCGTCGGCGACCCCCACGCCGGCAGTCAGCGATCCGTTACTGCCAGCTCGACTCGACCTGGCCGAGCACGGTCGCCGTGTCGGCACCCGAGACCCAGTCGACCATCGCCGTCCAGAACGTCCCCGCGCCCACGGCGCCCGGCATGAGGTCCGAGCCGTCGAAGCGGAAGGTGGTGTCCGGGTCCTGCAGCGTCTCCGCCGCGGACTGGAGCAGCGGGCTCGAGGCGTTGGCGGGGTCGAGCCCCATGTTCGCCGAGAGGGTGCCGCCGATCTCGACGCGCGTGTTCGCCCACTCGTCGCTCGACAGGTAGGTCTGCACCGCCACGACCTCCTCGGCGTCGCTGAAGGCGCCGACGAACTCGCCGCCGCCGGTGACCGCGGCCGCGTCGGCCTCGGCGCCGGGGAGGATGAACGCCCACACGTCGCCGTCCTCCGCGACCGTCGTGCCCTCCGGCCACAGGCCCTCGTAGAACGTCGCCTGGTGGTGCATGCCGCACTCGCCGTCGAGCACCGGCCAGCCGGCCTCGCCGAAGTCCTGCGTCGCGATGGTCGAGACGTCGCCGAAGCCGCCGTTGACGTAGTCCGGGTTCTTGATCAGGGCGCCGACGCGGTCCACGGCCTCGACGATCTGCGGGTCGTCGAAGGGGATCTCGTGGGCGACCCACTGGTCGTAGACGTCGGGACCGGCGGTGCGCAGCACGTAGTCCTCGACCCAGTCGGTGCCCGGCCAGCCGGTCGCCTCGCCCGAGCCGAATCCGACGCACCACGGCTTCATGACGCCCGAGTCCGCGATCGTCGCGGTCAGCGCATCGAGCTCGTCGAGGGTCGTCGGGACCTCCCAGCCGTTCTCGGCCCAGACCGACGGCGAGTACCAGACGAAGCCCTTGATGCTCGCCATGAGCGGTGCGCCGTAGAGCGTCCCGTCGACGGTGCCGTAGTTCTGCCAGTCCTCGGTCCAGAACTCCTGCGCGTTCGCCACGACGCCCTCCGGGGCGGGCAGCAGGCTGCCGGTGCCCGCGACCGAAGCCAGCAGGCCCGGCTGCGGGAAGATCGCGAGGTCGGGCGGGTTCCCGCCCTGCACGCGCACGTTGATCTGCGCCTCGAACTCGCCCGAGCCCTCGTACACCACGTCGATGCCCGTGCACTCCTCGAACTCGGCCCACGACTCGTTGAGCCGCTCGGCCTCGACGTCGAGGATCGTGCCGTAGGCGTTCACCTCGGCGCCGTCGAACGTGCCGTACTCGGCGTAGGCCTCGCAGCCCGCGGCAGCCTCGCCGGATGCCCCGGGGGCGGCGGACGGGTCGGCGGGCGCGTCGCCGACACACCCGGTGAGGGCGAGCGCGGCGACGCCGGCGATGCCGAGCGGCACCGCGATCCTGCGTGCGTGCTTCACGTGAACTCCTTCGTTCGCTCAGTGCCTGGGACACGAGCCGCGACGGAGCACGGCATCGTGCAGGGAGCCGGAACCGGTTCCACTGCCAGCGACGGTAGCGCACCCCGGACGGGTCCCGTCCACTCGATGATGTTTCGATTCGGTCACGATCGACCGACGACCGCTCCCGCGTGCGGCATGGTGGCGCTGTACGCTCGGAACCGGTTCCATGAATGGACGGGCGACGATGCCCGCCGTGGCGCGAGGAGGCGCGATGCCCAGGCTCGACGACGTCGCCCGCGCCGCCGGCGTGTCGAAGGCCACGGCGTCCCGGGCGCTCTCCGGCGCCGACGGCGTCTCGGCGACGACCCGGGAGCGCGTGCAGCGCGCGGCCGGCGACCTCGGCTTCCGCGCCTCCGGCGCCGCGCGGCGACTCGCGACCGGCCTCACGCGCACGATCGGCGTGCTGACGCCGTCGGTCGACCGCTGGTACTTCGGCTCGGTGCTGCACGGCATCGCGCACGCCGCCGACGCGCACGAGCACGACGTGCTGCTCTACGACCTGGGCGCGTTCGGCCGCGGCGGCCACGAGAAGTTCGAGCGGTTCATGCGCCGCGGGGAGGTCGACGGCCTCGTCACGATCACGTGGAGCCTCGTGGGCGGCGACCTCTCGAGGCTCGCCGAGCTCGGCATCCCGGTGGCGACGGTGGGAGAGCCGACGCCGCACTCGCGCTCCTTCTGCCTGGACGACGAAGCGGCGGGCGAGCAGGCCGCCGAGCACCTCGTGCGCCTCGGCCACCGCGACCTGCTCCACATCATGAGCGAGACCGAGGTGCAGCCGATCGACGCCTCGTCGTCCGACCGCCGGCGTCGAGCGTTCGAGCGGGTCTCGGCACGGCATGGGCTGCGGACGCGTCCCGTCGTCACGGTGCCGACGTCGCCCGACGGTGCGCACCTCGCCGCGCGCGAGCTGCTCGCCCGCGCCGATCGTCCGACCGGCATCGTCGCCGGCACCGACGACGTCGCGCTCGCCGTGCTGCTGGCTGCGCACCAGCTCGGCATCCGCGTGCCCGACGAGCTGAGCGTCATCGGGGTCGACGACGTGCCCACGGCGGCACCGTTCGGGTTGACGACGATCCGCCAGGACCCCGCCCAGCACGGCGAGGACGTGGTCGCGTGGATCATGTCCGCGCTCGCCCAGCATCCGCACGGCCGGCCGGACGCCGATCCCGACCGCAGCCACACGAGCTACGCGCCCGTGCTCGTCATCCGCTCGTCCACCGCGGCGCCGCCGCGCGCCTGAGCCCGGTGCGCAGCCCGCCGGCGCGTCCGGTCCTCGTTCCCGCGCGGAACGATCCGTGGTTGGCTTGCGCTCCCAGGCACTGCACCTCGAGGAGCGCCCGTGAGCTTCACCTCCAGCTTCACCTCGCCCATCCCGATCATCGGCGGGAACGTGCCGGGCCTCGCCCTCGATCGCGACTGGCATCGCAAGAGCGTCTTCTACGAGGTGATGGTGCGCTCGTTCGTCGACTCGAACGGCGACGGCTTCGGCGACTTCCAGGGCCTGACCTCGAAGCTCGACTACCTGCAGTGGCTCGGCGTCGACGGCATCTGGGTGCCGCCCTTCTACCGGTCGCCGCTGCGCGACGGCGGCTACGACGTCTCGGACTTCCAGGCCGTGCTCGCGGAGTACGGCACGATCGACGACTTCAGCCACTTCGTCGCCGAGGCGCACGCGCGCAACATGCGCGTGATGATCGACCTGCCGATCAATCACACGAGCGATCAGCACCCCTGGTTCCTCGCCTCCCGCCAGCACCCGGAGGGCCCGTACGGCGACTTCTACGTGTGGCGCGACACCGACGACGGCTACCCCAACGCGCGCATCATCTTCGTGGACACCGAGCGGTCGAACTGGGCGTTCGACGCCGTGCGCCGGCAGTTCTACTGGCACCGCTTCTTCTCCCACCAGCCCGACCTCAACTTCGAGAACCCCGCGGTGCACGCCGCGATCGAGGGGACGCTGCGCTTCTGGCTCGACCTCGGGGTCGACGCCATCCGCCTCGACGCGATCCCCTACCTCTACGAGTCCGAGGACGGCAACGGGGAGTCGGAGCCCGCCACGCACGAGTACGTCAAGCGGCTGCGCCGCATCGTCGACGACGAGTACCCGGGCCGAGTGCTGATCGCCGAGGCCAACCAGTGGCCGGCCGAGACCGCCGCGTACTTCGGCACCGCGACCGAACCCGAGTGCCACATGGCCTTCGACTTCCCGACCATGCCGCGCATCTTCTACTCGCTGCGCGCGCAGAACGCGCTCGAGCTCAAGCGGATCCTCGCCGAGCAGGTCGACGTGCCGCCCGGCTCGGCGTGGGGCGTCTTCCTGCGGAACCACGACGAGCTGACGCTCGAGATGGTGAGCGAGGAGTACCGGCAGGCGATGTACGGCTGGTACGCCTACGACCCGCGGATGCGCTCGAACGTGGGCGTGCGGCGGCGGCTCGCGTCGCTGCTCGACAACTCGCGCGCGGAGCTCGAGCTCGCGAACGCGCTGCTGCTGTCGCTGCCGGGCTCGCCGTTCGTCTACTACGGCGACGAGATCGGGATGGGCGACAACATCTGGCTCGACGATCGCGACGCATCCCGCACGCCGATGCAGTGGACGCCAGACCGCAACGCGGGCTTCTCGAACGCCGACCCGGGCAAGCTGTTCCTGCCGGTCGTGCAGTCGCTCGTGTACCACTACGCCGCCGTGAACGTGGAGTCGCAGATGGCGCAGGCCTCGAGCCTGCTGCACTGGATGCGCTCGGTGCTGCACGTGCGCCGAGCGCACCCGGTCTTCGGGCTCGGGGACATCGCGGTGCTCGACACCGACAACGAGGCGGTGCTGGCGTTCGTGCGCTCCTACGAGGGGGACGGCAGCTACGCCGGACCGCGCGCGGAGCAGGTGCTCTGCGTCTTCTCGTTCAGCCACAACCCGGTGCACGTCACGATCGACGCGAAGCGGTTCGCCGGCGCCCGCCTGCACGACCTGTTCGGGGGCGGCGCGTTCCCGACGATCGCCGAGGACGGCCGCTTCTCGCTCACCTTCGGCACCCAGTCGTTCTACTGGTTGAGCCTCAGCTGACGCGCCGGCGGGGGGCTCGGACGACGATCGTGCGCGCCGCCTTGTCGTGCAGCGCCTGGCGGCGCGGATCCCACAGCGGCCACAGGTGGTCGACGATGCTGAAGACGCCTGCGAGGAGCCCGAGCCCCGCGAAGCCGCTCAGCAGCTGCGGCGCGCCCTGCTGCACGACCCACCGCACGATCGCGGCGCGGGCGTCCGGCAGGCGGTCCTCGTCGCGCATCCGCACCCGGATGCCGACGAGCATCTTGCCGGGCGTCTGGCCCCTCGCCATGTGGAAGCCCACGTTGTAGCAGCAGTAGGCGATCGCGCCGATGACGATGCTCGCGACCGACGCCTGGCTGCCCGGCGCGCTCATCGCCTCGAGCTCGGCGAACGCCGCCTCGTCGCCCTCGGCCGCGCGGCCGACGAGGTCGAACCAGCCGAACATGCCGAGCACGACCATGGCGAGGACGACCATCGGGATGATGTCGAGCAGGTACGCACCGAGCCGCGCACCCCAGCTCGCCGCCTCGGGCTCCGGCTCGGCGGCGGCCGGCTGCGCCCACGACGCGGGCGCCCATGCGGGGGGTGCGGTCGGGTCGCGCGTCTCCGCGAGCCACTGGAGGCCGTTCCACCAGCGCTCGACCCCGGGCGTCGCGGCGTAGGGATCGGGGTACCACCCCGGCGGCTGCGAGGACGGCGGCTGCGGCGAGGTCATGACCCGATCGTACGGCGGTCGGACGCGGGCTCGGCAGCGCTTCGGCATCCGGCCGAGGTCAGCGACGCGTCGTGCGCTGCACGCGGTCGTACGAGGGCTGTCGCGCCCGCAGCGCCCACTCGTACTGCTGCGTGCCCGGCAGCGGATGCCGCCCGGCGTCGAAGCGCACCAGCGGATCCAGCGGCCCGGGCCCGCGGGTGAGCTCGAGCTCGGCGAACGCGTGCCACGCGCCGCGCGGCCGCGCGACGAGCAGCTGCAGCCGCCACGGCTCCGCCTCGAGCCGCTCGCCGACCGCGGCGGGCGTCGTGGGGAGGTCGGCCGGGGTGCGGGTGCGAGCGGCGAGCAGCACCGGGCCGCTCGGCGAGCGGTACGGGAACAGCGAGCCGAGGTGCGCGCGCGACGGCGACCGGTGCATCAGCAGCCAGAAGCGGGCGGGCCAGCCACGGCCGGTCGACGCCAGCTCGAGGTCGGCGGGGCCGTCGTCCCCGTCGAAGCGCACCGCGAGGCCGATCACGTCCGGCAGCGGTGCCGGCAGGCCCGCTGAGCGCGAGGCGCGCGCGAGCACCGGCACGGCCGCAGCATCGGCCTCGTCGATCCAGGGCACGCCGGTCGCGAGCGCGCATCCCGTGCGGCGCAGGCTGCCGTGCAGCTGCACCCCGTGGGGATGGATGGGGTGCGGGCGTCGCACCGCGGCGAGCGCCGCGAACCCCGCGCCCAGAGCGCGGCCGATGGCGGTCGAGACGTGCGGCATGGATCGTGCTCCCTCGGTCGATGCCTCATCCTGGCACCGCCGGACCGGGCGGCGGCTCGGCGACTACCGTGGGCGCATGAGCAACGACGAGGCGCTGCTGGTCGAGGGCGGCGAGGGGGCCTGCATCGACGAGGCACGCGCGGCCGGCGTCGAGCTGCTGCTGCCGCGCGAGGTGCCGCTCGGCGGTCCGCGGGCGATGCCCGTGCTGCGCAGCCTGCCCAACAGGGATCGCCACATGATCGGCGCCTGGTGCTTCGCCGACTCGTACGGGCCGCTCGACGTCAGCGGGGGGCCGGGCATGGACGTGCCACCGCACCCGCACACGGGGCTGCAGACGGTCTCCTGGCTCGTCGAGGGCGCCGTCGCGCACACCGACTCGACGGGCGCCCAGCACACCGTGCGACCGGGCGGCGTGCACGTGATGACCGCGGGGCGCGGCATCTCGCACAGCGAGTACTCCACGAGCGACACGACGGTGCTGCACGGCGTGCAGCTGTGGACGGCGCTGCCGCTCGAGCGCCAGGACGTCGCGCCGTCGTTCGCGGGGGTCGACGAGGTGCCGAGCGTGCGGCTGCCGGGTGGCGCCGTGCTGCGCGTCTTCGCGGGCTCGTACGCGGATGCCACCAGCGCGGCGCCGACGTACTCGCCGCTGCTCGGCGCGGAGCTGCGGATCCCGGCCGCCGCCGAGGCGCAGCTCGCGCTCGACGCCCGCTTCGAGCACGGGGTGCTCGCCCTCACCCCCGGCATCGCGCTCGACGACGTGCCCATCGGCGTCGGCGAGATCGGCGTGCTCGAGCCGGGTCGCGCTGCCGCGATCGTCTCGGCCGACCGCGCGGACGGCATCGCGATCCTGCTCGGCGGCGTGCCGCACGAGGAGGAGTTCGTGATGTTCTGGAACTTCATCGGCCGCGACCACGCCACGGTGCAGCGCGCGCGCGACGCATGGATGGCGGAGCGCGAGGCGCCGACGGATGCGCGCCCGCGCTTCGGCTTCGTCGACGACCGCTCGGGCACCACCCTGCCGTCGCCGCGGATACCGACGGTCGAGCTGCTGCCGCGGGGACGGGCGAAGCGCCGGGCGCAGGCGTAGCCGCCGTCGCGAGGGCTACCGCGACGTGGCGAGCTCGACGAGCGCCTCGGCCATCGGCCCCGGCTCCCAGTCGTGCCATGCACCCGGCATGACGCGGACGGCCGCGCTCGGGATCGCGGCAGCCAGCCGCGCGGCCGTCTCCGTCATCCCGGGGAAGGTCTGCTCCCCGACCATCGTGAGCACCGGCACCGCGATCCCCTGGAAGCGCTCGGCCGGCTCCAGCTCCTCGACCCAGGCGAGCGAGCGGGCGTCGGCACGGTAGGTGCGGCTCCCCGCCGCGATCTGCGGCCATTCCGGCATCGCGCGTGCCTGCTCGAGGAACTCGGGCGGCATGTCCCGCATGTACTCCACCTGCGCCGCCTCGAGGTCACCCGCGTCGACATGCCGCAGGAAGTCCTCCTCGAAGCGCGCCGCACCGCCGGCGAACTGCCAGAACGGCGCCTCCCACAGCGCGAGGGCGGTGACCCGCAGCCCGGCATCGGCAGCGGCCAGTGCGATCGAGCAGCCGGACGAGTGGCCGACGAGCACCGCGCTGCCGCCGACCTGCTCGATCGCGGCCGCGACGGCCGCGAGCTCGCGCTCGAGCGTGAGGTCGCCCTGGGCCGGGCTGTCGCCGCGGCCCAGCCGGTCGTAGACGAGCGTGCTCGTGCCGGACCGTGCCGCGAGCTGCGCCGTCGCGGTCGTCGTGGCATCCGTCGCGCGGAAGGGACCCGCACCCGCGATGAACACGATGCCGGGCCCCTCCCCGCAGCGGTCGAACCCGATCCGGTCGCCTGCGCCGGTCACCGCGAAGTCGGTCATCGTCACGACTCCGCTCGTGGGCGGTCGCGCACGTGCACGACGTCCGCCTCGGTCGCCGCATCCTCGTGCATGTCCGCCACCTCATCACGCGAGACTGGACCGTCCAGTTCCGTCGAGCGCGAGACTAGACGGTACGGTACTGCCATGTCAACGGAGCTCGCGTCGCGCCAGCAGCGCCTGCGGTCGGCGATCCTCGCCGCAGCCGAGGACGTCTTCCTCCGCGACGGCTACCGCGGCGCGAGCATGGACGAGATCGCGGCGATCGCCCACGTCTCCAAGCAGACCGTCTACAAGCACTTCGGCAGCAAGGAGCGGCTGTTCGTCGAGCTCGTGTCCTCCATGACCGACGCGGCGGGCGACCCGGTCGGCCACGAATCGGCCGTCCCGGCAGCAGACGTCGAGGGAACCCTCGTGACGCTCGCCACCGCCATGCTCGACGCCGTGCTCACGCCTCGCATCCTGCGCCTGCGCCGGCTCGTCATCGGCGAGGCCGACCGCTTCCCCGATCTGGGACGAGCCCTGCACGCGCACGGACCCGCTCGCGCGATCGCCGGCGTGCAGCGCCGGCTCGAGGCGTGGTCGGCGGACGGCGTGCTGCCGCCGGTCGATGGTGCGGCCGCGCAGCGCTTCAACTGGATCGTGATGGGCGCACCGCTCAACGACGCGATGCTGCTGGGCGACGATGCGATCCTGCCGCCCGCGGCGAGGCACGCGCACGCGACGGCTGCCGTGCGCGCCTTCGTGCGATCCCTCGGCGCCGACCTCGATCGATAGGCACGGCCGCTAGCCCTTCGTCGCGGCCTTCGCCGCGGCCTTCGCCGCCTGCTTCGCCTTGCGCACCTCGGAGAGCGACGCCGCATCGACGATGTCGGCCACCGAGCGCTTCGCGCCCTCCTCGCCGTAGGGGGCCGACGCCTCCCGCCATCCCGCGCCCTCGAACCCGGCGCGCTTGCCCAGCAGCGCGAGGAAGATGCGCGCCTTCTGCTCGCCGAACCCCGGCAGCGCCTGCAGCCGGCGCAGCACCTCGGCACCGTCCGGATCGCCCGAGCGCCAGATCGCGCCAGCGTCCCCGCCCCATTCGTCGGAGACCACGGCGGCGAGCTGCTGCACGCGCTTCGCCATCGAGCCCGGGAAGCGGTGCACCGAGGGGCGCTCGGCGAACGCCGCCTGGAACGCGTCCGGATCCATCGTGGCGATCGTGGACGGATCGAGGCCGCCGAGCCGGTCGCGCAGCTTCGCCGGGCCCGCGAAGGCCGTCTCCATCGGCACCTGCTGATCGAGCAGCATGCCCGTCAGCAGGGCGAAGTCGTCGTCGGAGAGCAGACGGTCTGCGGCGTCGTCGCCGGTCAGGTGGAGCTCGCGCGTCATGCCCCCAGCCTGCCACGGCGCATCGCCCCGCACAGGACCGAGCCCCCGCCTGGTCACGACAGACGGGGGCCCGGGGTCTGGGGGTCAGCGGAGCGCGAGCTCCCGCGAGCGCACGAGCAGCAGGCCGCCGGCGACGAGCAGCGCGAACGCGAGGCCGATGCCGCCGAGCGGGATCTCGCCGCCGCTGCGGCGCCCGGCGGGCAGCTCGTGGCTCGCGCGCAGCGTGACCAGGTTCGTCGGCGCGCTCGCGACGGTGTCGCTGGAGAGCGAGGCCGCGCTGTCGAAGGCGATGCGCACGGTGGTGCCGTCGGCCTGCGACGGCACGTCCGGCACCTTCGCGTCGATCGTGACGGTGACGACGTCGCCCGGCTGCATCGTGCCGATGCGGATGCGGTGCGTGCCGGTCGCGGCGTCGAGCTCGACGGCGCACGGCACCGAGCACGAGGGCTCGGCGCCGACCAGCAGGCCTTGCGGGAGGCGGTCGACGACGGCCACCCCGGTGCTCGGCGCCGCGCCCACGGCGCGCACGACGATGCGGAACTGCACCCGGTCGCCGAAGCCGACGGCACCGTCGGACGACATCCAGACGCCGTCGACGCGCTCCCACACCGACTTCTGCGCCGTGACAGCGCCGGCCACCACGCCCAGCCGCATGCACGACACGTTGTTCGACGACAGCTCGCAGCCGCCGGCGGGGACGGCGTCGTCCTCGGTCGTCGCGGTGGCCCGGATCTCGACCTCGCCGACGCTCGTGCCGTGCTCGACCGCGAGCCGCAGCTCGAGGCCGAC
>JAPSJX010000076.1 GCA_031178105.1 Agrococcus sp.
GGCCTGGATCATGGGCGACCAGGAGGCGGACACCTGGTGCATCCAGGTGCACGGGCGCGGTGTGACGCGGCGCGAGACGATCAGGGCCGTGCCCGCGTTCCTCGAGCGGGGCATCCCGTGCATGGCCGTCTCGTACCGCAACGACACAGAGGCGCCGCCGAGCCACGACGGCAAGTTCCGGCTCGGCCTCGACGAGTGGCGCGACGTCGACGACGCGATCGGCTTCGCCGTCGCGCGCGGCGCGCGGCGCATCGTGCTCATGGGCTGGTCCATGGGCGGGCAGATCGTGCTCCAGGCGGCGCGCCGCTCGCGCCACCGCCGCCTGATCGTGGGGCTCGTGCTCGACTCGCCGGTCGTCCGCTGGCAGCCGACCCTGCGGCTGCAGGTCGCGCTCGTGCGCAAGCCCGGGTGGCTCGTCGACACGGCGATCGGGCTGCTGGAGTCGCCGGCCGCACTCCTCTCGGGCAGCCGCAGCCTCGACTTCGACGAGCTCGACAACGTGCTGCACGCGGATGCGCTGACGCAGCCGATCCTGCTCCTGCACTCCGCCGACGACGGCTTCGTGCCACCGGAGGCATCGCGCGCGCTCGCCGAGGCGCGACCGGACATCGTCGACTACCGCGAGTGGCGCACGGCGCGGCACACGAAGCTGTGGAACCTCGACCGCGCCCGCTACCTGCGCGAGCTGGGCGGCTGGCTGGACGAGCGCGGCATCACGGCGTTCGGCTGACGCAGCGCATCCCCACCCGGCCTCCGCCAGCACTTCGATTGGTCGCTCGTGGCGGCCCAGGAGGCCCGCGCGCGGCCACGAGCGACCAATCGATGACCGCGGCGGCGGGAGCGACCGATCGATCAATGCTGGTCGAGGCGCTCCCGGACCTGGCGCTGGATGCGACCGAGCATGCCCGCCATGCCGCGCAGGCGCAGCGGCGAGACGACGCGATCCAGCCCGAGCAGGCGCGGCATGTCGGTGGGCACGGCGAGCGCCTCGCCGACCGTCGCGCCCTCGAGCCCCTGCGCCAGGATCGACGCGAAGCCACGGGTGGTGGGCGCCTCCGCGGGCGCCGAGGCGTGCACGTGCACGTGGTCGTCCACCTCGACGAGGAGGAACACCGGCGACTGGCACTCGGCGACGCGCTCGAGCAGGTCGGGGTGGTCGGCGTAGCGCTGCGGCAGGTCCGGCAGCTCGTCGGCGAACTCCAGCAGCAGCTGGAGCCGGTCGCCCTCCTCCATCGACTGGAAGTCGTCGACCGTGCGCTGCAGGGCAGGGGTGAGCCTCATCGAGCGGGCCCCGTCTGGCCGGGCACGGTGCCCGGCTCGGCGCCGACGGCGATCGGCACGCCCACGAGCGAGCCCCACTCCGTCCAGGATCCGTCGTAGTTGCGCACGCCGGGGATCCCGAGCAGGTAGGTGAGCACGAACCACGTGTGGCTCGAGCGCTCGCCGATGCGGCAGTAGGCGATCACGTCGTCGGCGCCCCGCAGTCCGGCGCCGTCGAGGTAGATCGCCTCGAGCTCGGCGCGCGAGCGGAAGGTCCCGTCCTCGTGCACGGCCCGGCCCCACGGCACGCTCGCGGCGGTGGGGATGTGCCCCGCGCGGAGCGCGCCCTCCTCCGGGTACGCCGGCGCGGTCGTGCGGAGGCCCGCGTACTCCTCGGGGCTGCGGACGTCGACGAGCGGCCGACCGAGGTGCGCGAGCACGTCGTCGCGGAACGCGCGCAGCGTCCGGTCGTCCCGCTCGACGACCGGCACCTCGACGGCGGGCCGCCTCGCGGGCTCGCGGGTCAGCTCCCGGCCCTCGGCGATCCAGGCGTCGCGGCCGCCGTCCATGATGCGCGTGCGGTCGTGGCCGTAGAGCGCGAACACCCACAGCGCGTACGTCGCCCACCAGTTCGCCTTGTCGCCGTAGAAGACGACCGTCGTGTCGCGGCCGATGCCCTTGCGGCCGAGGAGCTCGGCGAACGCCGCCGGCGAAACGTAGTCGCGCTGCACCGGGTCGTTGAGCTCGGTGTGCCAGTCGACCTTCACCGCGCCCGGGATGTGCCCGACCTCGTAGAGCAGCACGTCCTCGTCGGACTCGACGATCACGACGTCGGGATCGTCGAGGTGCGCCGCGACCCAGTCCGTCGAGACCAGGCGCTCGGGTGCTGCGTACTCGGCGAAGCGGGGCTCGGACTCCGTCACGGCGTCTCCTTCTCGGGGGCGGGGATACAGGGGGTTCGTGGGCCTGACTAGGCTCGGTGGAGGGAACGCCATCCTCCCACCGAATCTTCCGCCGGGCCTCCCGGTGCCGCCGAAGGAGCGCCATGTCCGCACCCATCTCGCTCGCGGAGCGCCGGCCGCAGGTGGGCGCGGACCAGATCGTGGCGAGCCTCGTGCCGCCGCCGCAGTTCGACGGGGCGACATTCGCCTCGTACCGGCCCGACCCCGGGCATCCCTCGCAGGCAGAGGCGCTGCAGCGCATGCAGGAGCTCGTCGAGGCGTGGACGAAGCCGAAGCGCGGCCTGTTCCGGAAGGCGCCGGAGGTGAAGCCCGGCATCTACCTCGACGGCGGCTTCGGCGTCGGCAAGACGCACCTGCTCGCATCGCTGTGGAAGGCGATGCCCGGCCCGAAGGTGTTCGGCACCTTCATCGAGTACACCGCGCTCGTCGGCGCGCTCGGCTACGCCGAGACCGTGCAGCAGCTGCAGGGCTCGAGGATCGTCTGCATCGACGAGTTCGAGCTCGACGATCCGGGCGACACGATGGTCATGACCCGGCTGCTCGGCGAGCTCGTCGCGAGCGGCACGAAGCTGGCCGCGACGAGCAACACGCCCCCGAACGCGCTCGGCGACGGCCGCTTCGCCGCCGCCGACTTCCTGCGCGAGATCACCGCGATCGCCGATCGCTTCCAGATCATGCGGATCGACGGCGACGACTACCGCCACCGCGACATCACCGGCCACGCGCCGGTCGTCGACGACGAGGCGATCGAGTCGGAGCTCGCGGCGATCGCGGGGGAGACCGCGCTCGACGACTTCGACGCGCTCATCGCGCACCTCGCCCACGTGCACCCGTCGCGCTACATCGGGCTCGTCGAGGGGCTGCGGGGACTGGGCCTCCGCGGGGTGCGGGTGCTCACCGACCAGAACGACGCGCTGCGGTTCGTGGCGCTCGTCGACCGGCTCTACGACGCGCAGGTCGCGCTGCGCGCGAGCGGCACGAGCCTCGACCTCGTCTTCAGCGAGGAGATGCTCGGCGGGGGCTACCGCAAGAAGTACCTGCGGGCCATCTCGCGGCTCGTCGCGCTCGCCAACGAGTGACGCGGGTCAGACGCCGTCGACGCGGTGGCGCTGCTCCTCGGCGTCCCGAGCCTGGATGGCCGCGGTGTCGACGGACGGGTACGTGCGGTTGAGCACCGTCAGGTAGATCGCGCCGAGCACGGCCGAGATGAGCGAGCCGGTCAGCACGCCGAGCGTGCCCTCGACGATGAGCTCCTCGGCGGTGCGATGGGCGAGCTCGTTCATGAGCAGCGACACGGTGAAGCCGATGCCGCCCAGCAGGCTGATGCCGACGAGCTCCCGGAAGCGCACCCGCTCCTGTCGCGGCACCCGCAGCGCCGTCTGACCCGCGAGACCCGCGGCCGTGATGCCGACGAGCTTGCCGACCGGCAGGGCGACGACGATCGCCCAGAAGACGGGGCTCAGCTCGCCGATCGGCACCTGCGGGATCGCCACCGATGCCGATGTGAAGGCGAACAGCGGCAGCACGATGCCGTTCGAGAGCGGCTCGAGCTTCTCGCGCGCCGACTCGGCGGGCGCGGGGGAGAGCACGAGGCCGAGCGCGACGCCGGCGATCGTGGCGTGGATGCCGCTCGAGGCGACGAGCCACCAGGTGATGACCGCGACGGCGAGCAGCGCGATGCGCAGCGGCCAGCTGCCGCGCCTGCCGCGGTATACGCGGCCCAGCAGCCAGAACCCGACCACGCCGAGCGCGGCGAGCCCGAGGTGCAGCCACGACACCGACTCGGTGAAGAAGACCGCGATGAAGAGGATGCCGATGAGGTCGTCGATGACCGCGAGCGCGAGCAGCAGCGCGCGCACGTTCGAGGGCAGCCGCTTGCCCACGAGCGCGAGCACGCCGAGCGCGAACGCGATGTCGGTCGCGGTCGGGATCGGCCAGCCGAGCGCGCCGTCGGCGCCGGCGATGTTGAAGTAGAGCAGCGCGGGGATCGCGACGCCGCCGAGCGCGGCGATCGTCGGGACGGCGGCCTTCGACACGCTCGACAGGTCGCCCTGCGTGAACTCGTAGCGCAGCTCGATCGCCACGACGAAGAAGAAGACGACGAGGAGCCCGTCGGTCACCCAGTGCGCTGCCGAGAGGTCGAGGCCGAAGATCGTGAAGGGCAGGTGCGCGTGCTTCGCGGCGTCGAGCCCGGCGCCGAGCCCGGAGTTCGCGACGACGAGGCCCAGGATCGCCGCTCCCAGGAGGAGCATCGCCGACACCTGGGGGTTGCGGATCCACGTCATGCCCTCATCCTCGCATCCGAGCCAGACCGCGACGGACGCCGAAACGCGCGCGAAACACGGTCGCGCATCCGTAACCTTCGCGAAACGCGCCCGCGTCGCCTGCCGAAACGGGACGGGTGCAACCTCAGCAGTAGTCCCACTTCGGATACCCCCAAGGAGCACCTCATGGATGCAGGCAGCATCGCCTTCGGTGTCATCGCGACAGCCCTCGTGCTGTTCATGACGCCGGGGCTCGCGTTCTTCTACGGCGGCCTCGTGCGCGCCAAGAGCGTCATCAGCATGATGATGATGTCGTTCGGCGCCATCGGCCTCGTCGGCACCCTCTGGATCCTCTACGGGTTCAACATGGCCGCCGTCGACTCGCCGTTCGCGTTCTCCGGCAACCCGTTCAGCGACCTCGGCCTCGCGGCGCTCGCCGCCGGCGAGAGCGCGAACACCGACCTGGTCGGCGTCGCCTACGGCTCCACCTTCGCGATCATCACGATCGCCCTCATCTCCGGCGCCATCGCCGACCGCGCCAAGTTCGGCGCCTGGATGCTCTTCGCCGGCGCCTTCGCGACGCTCGGCTACTTCCCGATCGCCGCCTGGGTCTGGGGCGGCGGCTGGGCCTACTCGCTCGGCGAGCTGCTCGGCCTCCCGTCGGTCATCGACTACGCCGGCGGCACGGCCGTGCACATCAACGCCGGCGCCGCGGCGCTCGCCCTGACCTTCGTGCTCGGCAAGCGCATCGGCTTCACGAAGGGCGCCCACAAGCCGCACAACGTGCCGTTCGTGATCCTCGGCGCGAGCATCCTCTGGTTCGGCTGGTTCGGCTTCAACGTCGGCGCCGAGTGGCTCAACGGCCTCGAGAACGCCGGCCTCATCACGCTCAACACGATCGGCGCGACCGCTGCCGCCATCTGCGCGTGGCTCCTCGTCGAGAAGTTCAAGGACGGCAAGCCCACGTCGGTCGGCGCCGCATCCGGTGCCGTCGCGGGCCTGGTCGCCATCACCCCCGCGTGCGCCAACCTGACGCCCGGCTGGGCGCTGCTGCTCGGCGTCGTCGCCGGTGCGGTCTGCGCGCTCGCGGTGGAGCTGAAGTGGAAGCTCGGGTTCGACGACTCGCTCGACGTCGTGGGCATCCACCTCGTCGGCGGCCTCATCGGCACGCTCTACCTCGGCTTCTTCGCCACCGACACGGGCCTGTTCCTGGGCGGCGGGGCCGGCCAGCTGGCGGTGCAGCTCATCGCCGCGGTGGGCGTCATGGTCTACGCCTTCGTGGTCGCCTTCGCCATCGGCTTCGCGATCGAGAAGACCATCGGCTTCCGCGTGAAGAACGAGGACGAGCTGGCCGGCATCGACCAGACCGTGCACGGCGAGGACGCGTACGGCTACGAGCTCGAGCGCCAGCGCATCTGACGCGCAGCACGCAGCGAAGGGGGCCGGCGCGAGCCGGCCCCCTTCCGCGTGCTCCGGGAAGGCCCCTGGCAGGGGTCACGATCGGCGGGTCCTGGGTGTCCGGGGCTGCAGATCGTGACCAGTGCCGCGGGGCGGCGGGCGGATGACGTCGGGGGGCTAGAGGGCGACGACGCCGCGGACGCGGTGGCCGACCGCGATCGACTCGGCGGAGATGGCCGAGCGGGGCGAGAGCAGCGGCAGGACCGCGAAGGCGACCTGCTCGGGGGACGACTCGCCGGGCTTGCCGGCGGCGACCTCGGCCTTCGGCGACGCCGTCACCGGGCCGGGGTTGACGACGTTGACCGCGACCCCCGTGCCCGCGAGCTCGTCGGCGAGGCTCTGCGCGGCGATGATGAGGGCGGCGTTCCGCACCGCGCCGGTGATGTTGCCGGTGATGAGCGCGTTCTGGCCGCTCAGCCCGACGATGCGGCCGTAGCCCGCGGCGCGCATCGTCGGGATGACGGCGTTCGCGATGCGCAGGAACGTCATCGCCTTGCCCTCGACCGCGGCCGCGACCTGCGCCGGGTCGCCCTGCTTGGCGGGGTCGAGCGACTGCGCAGGCGGCGCGGCGGCGACCACGAGCGCGTCGATCCGCCCGTGCTGCTCGATGACGCGGCCGACGGCCGCGTCGACGGAGGCGTCGTCCGCGCCGTCGAGGCGGAGGTCGGCGCCGTCGCCGCGAGCCGCGGTCACGACGGTCGCGCCCTCGGCGCGTGCCGCGTCCGCCACGGCGCTGCCGATGAGGCCGGTGCCGCCGACGACGAGCACGACGTGGTCTGTGATCTGGAGGTCCATGCACCGACGGTAGCCGGATGCGCTGCCGGCGTGCCCAGCACCGCGCGCCGAACTGTGCGGGGACGACGAAGGCCCCGGCGGATGCCGGGGCCTCGATGGTGGGCGATACCAGACTCGAACTGATGACCTCTTCGGTGTGAACGAAGCGCGCTACCAACTGCGCCAATCGCCCGTGCCCGCCAGGCGGGACGCATCGATTCTGCCACAGACTGAGGCCGACCGATGACCATGCACGAGCGGATCGCGCCCGGTGGGCGGGCGGGTGCGGGCGCCCGGCGGTCGATTTGGAATCACCGCGCGAAGCGGGTTATAGTCATCAGGTGCTCAGCGATGAGCCCCGCGGATGTGGCGCAGTGGTAGCGCATCACCTTGCCAAGGTGAGGGTCGCGAGTTCGAATCTCGTCATCCGCTCGACAGCGATGT
>JAPSJX010000124.1 GCA_031178105.1 Agrococcus sp.
TCCTCGTCTACGTGTCGTGGATCCTCGCGCCGATCGTGGTCGTGGTGCTCGCGAGCCGTGCGTTCGCCTACACGGGCTCGCTCGACATCCGTGCTCTCCTCATCGACGACCGGTGGCGCGATGCCCTGCTCGACCTCATCGCGAGCGTCGTCGGCATGATCCCCGAGGGTCTCGTGCTGCTGATCTCGCTCGCCTTCGGGGTCGCCGCGATCCGTCTCGCAGCGCAGCGGGTGCTCGTGCAGGAGCTCGCGGCCGTCGAGATCCTCGCCAGGGTCGACGTGCTGTGCCTCGACAAGACGGGCACCCTGACCGACGGCACGATCGTGCTCGATGAGGTCACTGCGCTCGGCGACGACGCACGGTTCGCCCGGGCCCTCGGTTCCATCGCCGCCGACGAGTCGGCCAACGCGACGGCCAGAGCTCTGCGCGAGCGTTTCGCGGCATCCGCCGGGGTTGCCGCGCGTCGCATCCCGTTCAGCAGCAGCAGAGGATGGAGCGGAGTCGAGCTCGCCGACGGGTCGGCGTGGCTGCTCGGCGCTCCGGAGCGTCTGCTGCCCGAGGGGGAGGTGCGAGAACACGCCTCTCGAACTGCAGCCGAGGGCCGCCGGACCCTGGCGCTCGTCGAGGTGGAACGGCTGCCGGACGACGTCGTCGATCAGGCCGGCGTGCGCCCGGCCGCACTGCTGGTCTTCGCCGAGTCGCTGCGCCCTGACGCGGCCGAGACCCTCGGGTTCTTCGCGCGCCAGGGCGTGCGGGTGCTCGTGCTCTCAGGGGATGCGCCCGACACCGTCTCCGCGCTGGTGCGCAGGCTCGGCGTGGAAGGCGAGGCGGTCGACGCCCGCACTCTGTCCGACGACGACGCCCTCGCGAGGGCTCTCGCCACCTCGACGGTGTTCGGGCGGGTGACCCCCGACCAGAAGCGCGCGATCGTACGGATGCTGCAGCGCGACGGGCACACCGTCGCGATGACAGGCGACGGCGTCAACGACGCGATGGCGATCAAGGATGCCGACCTCGGCATCGCGATGGGAAGCGCCACAGCGGCGACCCGCGCGGTGTCGCGCATCGTGCTGCTCGACGATCGCTTCGAGGCGCTGCCGTCGGTGCTCGCGTACGGCAGGCGGGTGATCGCGAACGTGGAGCGGGTGGCGAATCTCTATCTCGCGAAGACCGTTTACGGCATCCTCTTCGCGGTTGCCTTCGCGGCCCTGCTCGTGCCGTTCGGGTTCCTTCCGCGTCAGCTCACCCTGGTCTCCACCCTGACCATCGGCATCCCGTCGTTCGTGCTCGCTCTCGCGCCCAACGGCAAGAGGTACGTTCCCGGCATCCTGCGCAGGCTCACGCGCTACGCCGCGGCAACCGGTGTCGTGGCAGCCGCGACAGCCATCACCGTCTACCTCGTGGGGCTGCAGTTGCTGCCGCTTCCCGAGGCGCGCACGGCCGCCACCGTCGCGCTCTTCGTCGTCGCGTTCTGGGTGCTGTGCGTGCTCTGCCGCCCGCTCGACCGCACGCGGTCGGCGCTGCTGGGCGCGATGCTGCTGCTGTTCGCTGCGACCTTCCTCGTGCCGTTCG
>JAPSJX010000022.1 GCA_031178105.1 Agrococcus sp.
ACGAGGGTGGGCGTGCGCACGTCGCCGACGTGCGCCATCGGGCTCTGCGCGCGCATCGCCTCCGGGTCGGTGCCGGTGTACTCGCCGCCGAAGAACCAGCCGATGTCGCTCGTGCCGACGAAGCTCTCGGGATCGAGGAAGCCTCGCTCGACGATCGCGGCCGTGAACCGGTGGTCGTGCGCGATGATCCAGGCCGTCAGGTAGCCGCCGTAGGAGCCGCCCATGATGCCCAGGCGCTCGCCGTCGAGCTCGGGATGCGCGGCGATCGCCCCGTCGAGGAAGTCCAGCACGTCGTGCATGTCGACGGTGCCCATCGCGTGGCGGATCGCGAGGCCGTGCTCGCGGCCGTAACCGGCGGAGCCGCGCGGATTGCACTGCACGACGGCGTAGCCGGCCGCCACCGCGACCTGCGCCTCGTCGAAGACCCCGACGCCGAACTGCGCGAACGGACCGCCGTGGATGTTGAGCAGCACCGGGTGCGGACCCGGGCCCTCCGGCACCCAGACCCAGCCGTGGACCGAGCCGCCGTCGCGTCCCGGCAGCTCGTGCTCGACGGGCTGCACGAGGCCGGTGCGCTGCAGGCCGGCGCCGAAGTCGGTGAGCACGGTGACGCCGCGGTCATCGAGCGCGACCACCTCGCCGGCCGACGTCGGGGTCGCGACGGTGGCGACCGTCACGCCGGCGCCCACGCCGTGACCGAGCACCTCGACGTCGCCGCCGATGAGCTCCTTGATGCCGCCGCCGGTGACGTGCAGCAGCCGCACGCGACCGCGCGAGCGCTCCTGCACGAGCACGCCGTCGTCGACGACGGTCGCGTGGCTGCCGACCTCGCCGAGGTCCGCGCCGCCCTCGTCGGTGACCTCCTCCGGGTGCGCACCCGGCCGCTCCAGCACGAACAGCTGCGTGTGGCGGGCGACGAAGTCGCGCCTCGACTCCCCCATCCGCTGCGCGAGCAGCACGAAGCCCCCATCGGGCGTGGGCTGCACCTCGTCGACGGCGAGGCCGGCGCGCGAGGAGAGGATCGTGTGCGGCTCGCCCTGCGGCACATCCGCCTCGAACTCGACGACCGCGTTGACGAGGTCGTCGTCGCGGGTGTCGTGGCGCGCGGTGGTGCACAGCACCCGTCGGCCGTCGCTCGAGAAGACGGGCGCGTGGTGGTCGAACTCGCCGTGGCTCAGCTGGATGGCAGGCGCTGCGCGCGGCACGTCGTCGCTCGTCGACGGCTGGTCGTGCGGGTGCGGCGCGCGGTCGTAGAACGGCTCGGCGTCGAGGTCGGGCATCGGCGCGATGAACACGTGGGTGCGGCGCCCGACGAGGCTGCCGGTGCCGTTCGCGAGGTTCCGGTTGCGCGTGATGAGCCTCGGCGACTCGTGCGCGGCGTCGAGGCCCTCGACGGAGCCGTAGCGGCCCGGCTCGACGACGGTGCCCGTGCAGGCGATCCGGTCGCCCTCGGGCGAGACGGCGAACTCCTCCACGCCGCCGTCGAGCGCCGTCGCCTGCACGGGCTCGCCGCCGTCCGCGCGCATGGCCCACACCTGCTGCTTGCCCTTCGCGTCGGCGCGCAGGAACAGCACGGCCTCGCCGTCGGCGCTCACCTGCGGCGCGCGGTCGGCGACGCCGCCGGTGATGCGGCGCCGGCTGCCGTCGGTGAGCGAGACGCGCCAGAGCTGGCCGACGTTCCGGTTCGCGCGCAGGCTCGGCCGGCTCGCGGCCACGACGGCCCAGGCGCCGCTCGGGTGGACGGCGGGGCGCGAGAGCGAGACGAGCTGCTCGATGTCCTCGGCGCGCATCAGGCCTGCGCCCCTTCCGCGGCGCCGAAGCCGGAGACGTCGCCCACGAGGCGCGTGCTGTCGGCGGGGACGGGCTCGACCGCGGCCAGCGCGACCTCGCGCGCGAACTCCTCCACGTTGTACAGCCTGCCGGCGTCCTCGCGGCGGCTCGCGATCGCGCCCGGGTTCGCGCGCTCGAGCAGGGTCGCCGTGATGGTGCCCTCGATCATGTCGCCGGAGACGACGACGAGCTCGATGCCGCGCTGCTGCAGCGTCGGGATGCGCTCGCGCAGCGCGTCCTCGCCCGCGCGCTTCGAGCGGGCGACGGCCTCGTACTCGGGCATCGTCGGGGTCGTGCGGATGAAGTGCGCCTGGTGGCTCGTGACGAACACGACCCGGGCACCGTCGCGCAGCACCGGCAGCGCCGCGTCGAGCAGGGCCACCTGCGCGTCGCGGTTGAGCCGCATCGCGTAGTCCTCGCCCATCCCGCTCTCCATGCCGCCCGAGGCGTTCATCACGAGGATGTCGAGCCCGCCGAAGCGCTCACGAGCCGCCTCGAACATCGCGGCGACGCTCTCGGCGTCCGTGAGATCCGCCTGCACCGCGATCGCCTGCACGCCCTGCTGCTCGGCGGCGGCGACGACCTTCTCGGCTCGCGGCGCCTTCGCCCGGTAGTTCACGACCACGTCGGCGCCGGCGGTCGCCAGCAGCGCGACCGTCGCAGCACCGATGCCGCGGCTCGAGCCGGTGACGAGGGCCGTGCGGCCGGTGAGCGAGCCTGGCTCGAGATGGGCGGGTGCGGGGTTCGGCACGGGAGCTCCTTCGTTCCCGACGACCCTACTGCCACGTCGACCGCGCGGCGCGGGCGTGCCGGTCCGCATCCCAGGGTGCGCTCCCTATGCTGGGGTCGTGGATCTCGTCCAGTACGCGTGGGTCGTGTGGCTCGTGGTGGCGCTCGTCTGCTTCATCATCGAGATGGTCACGCTCGAGTTCACGTTCCTCATGATCGGCCTCGCGTCGACGGTCGGCCTCGTCTCCAGCATCACGGGTCTCGAGTGGTGGGTGCAGATCCTCATCGCCGCCGCGGCCGCGCTGACCCTGCTGTTCCTCGTGCGACCCAAGATGCTGCAGCGGCTGCACGAGTCGGGCGAGGTCAACAAGCAGGGCGTCGAGGCGCTGCTGGGCATGGCCGGCGAGGTGACGCGCTCCTTCGAGCGCGGCGCCGGTGAGGTGACGCTCGCGAACGGCGACGTCTGGACCTCCCGCCTCTCCCCCGCCGCGCGGCAGCGCGATCCCGACGTCGGCGAGCGCATCGTCGTCACCGCCATCGAAGGGGCGACGGCCATCGTCGTCCCCGCGCAGCGCTAACCCCGAAGGAGCATCATGCCGATCGACGGACAAACCATCCTCGGAGCATTCCTGCTGGTCGTCGTGGTCCTCGTCGTCCTGTTCGTGCTCGTCACGCTGTTCAGGTCGATCCGGATCATCAAGCAGGGATTCACCGGAGTGGTCGAGCGGCTCGGACGCTTCCACCGCGTGCTCCAGCCGGGCCTGAACTTCCTCGTGCCGTTCATCGACCGCGTCTCCTACCACGTCGACATGCGCGAGCAGGTGCGCTCGTTCCCGCCGCAGCCCGTGATCACCGAGGACAACCTCGTCGTCTCGATCGACACCGTCGTCTACTTCCAGGTGACCGACGCGCGTGCCGCGACCTACGAGATCGCCGACTACCTGTCGGCGGTCGAGCAGCTCACGACCACGACCCTGCGCAACGTGGTCGGCGGCATGAACCTCGAGGAGGCGCTGACGAGCCGCGACACGATCAACGGGCAGCTGCGCAACGTGCTCGACCAGGCCACCGGCAAGTGGGGCCTGCGCGTCGGCCGCGTCGAGCTCAAGGCGATCGACCCGCCCCACTCGATCCAGGACTCGATGGAGAAGCAGATGCGCGCCGAGCGCGACCGTCGCGCCGCGATCCTCACGGCCGAGGGCTCGAAGCAGTCGCAGATCCTGGAGGCCGAGGGCCTCCGCCAGTCCGAGATCCTGCGCGCCGAGGGCCAGGCGAAGGCGCAGGTGCTGCGCGCGAAGGGCGACGCGGAGGCGCAGGTGCTGCTCGCCAAGGGTGAGTCGGAGGCGATCGAGCGCGTCTTCGCCGCGATCCACGAGGGCGACGCCGACGACAAGCTGCTGGCCTACCAGTACCTGCAGACGCTGCCGAAGCTCGCCGAGGGCGACGCGAACAAGCTGTGGATCATCCCCTCCGAGCTCACGGACGCGCTGCAGAGCGTGGGCCGCGGCTTCCTCGAGGGCCGTGCCGACGCGCCCTTCCCGAAGTCCAAGCGCAAGGACTCCGACACCGCAGAGCCGTCGATCCTCGACGAGACCTTCCAGGCCGACTCGGTGAGCGACGTCGAGGTGCCGTCGATCGCCGAGACGCTGCAGGCGAGCGGCATCGATCCGCAGGACGCCGGCCGCACCGACACCGTCTCGTCGACGACGTCGCTCGCCGATGAGACCCCCGACGCGGACTACAGCGAGGCCATCGAGGCGGCGCGCGAGGCGGCCGCGGACGCGCCGCGCGCGACCACGGAGGACCGGGGCGCATCCGACGGCGGCTCGTCGCGGGGGTGAGCCCCTACCTGACGCCGGCTCCGCCGCGGGTGCTCGCCCATCGCGGGCTCGCCCTCGGCGCGCCGGAGAACACGATGCTGGCGTTCGTCGCGGCCGTGGACGCAGGGGCGACCTTCCTGGAGACGGACGTGCACGCGACCGCCGACGGCGTCGCCGTGCTCGCGCACGACCGGAGCCTCGACCGGGTCGCCGGCACCGACGCCGAGATCGCGAGCACGCTGTGGCGGGACCTGCAGCAGATCGACCTGGGGCAGGGCGAGCGGGTGCCCGGGCTGCGCGAAGCGCTGCTCGCGCTGCCGGACGCCCGCTGGAACCTCGACCTGAAGACGGATGCGTCGGTCGTGCCGGCGGTGCGCGCGGTCGTCGAGGCCAAGGCCGTCGACCGCGTGCTGCTCACGTCGCTCTCGGAGCGCCGCCGCCGGCGGGCGCAGCAGCTGCTGCCCGGCGTGGCGACGAGCGCGTCGCAGTCCATCGTGGTGCAGGCCGTCGCCGCGCAGCGGCTCGGGCTGCACGGCCGGCTCCGCCGCATCCTGGCCCCCGTGGTCGCGCTCCAGGTGCCGCGCCGCAGGAGGGGCATCGAGATCGTCTCGGAGCGGAGCGTCGCTGCCTTCCACCGCGCGGGCGTCGAGGTGCACGTGTGGACCATCAACGACGAGGCGGAGATGCGAGAGCTGCTCGCGCTCGGCGTCGACGGCATCGTGACGGACCGCTGCGACCTGGCCCTCCCCCTGCTCTAGCCGAGGCGTGCAGTGGTCACGTCTTGCCGGTTCGAGCGGGCCGCGGCCGTCGATCGTGACCACTGCCACCCGAAGGGGGACGGCAGGCGGCGGGGGTACGGCTAGCGCGGAGCCTTCGGCAGGGCGCGGACGCCGGCGAGCGACCACTTCGTGACCGCGGCGAGCGTCGCGAGCTCCTCCGCCAGGCGCATCTTCGACGAGCCGACCGCGCGCTCGATGAAGCGGATCGGCACCTCGGCGATCGTGCCGCCCGCCTGCGCGATGCGCACCGCCATGGCGATCTGGAAGGCGTAGGCGTCGACCTGGATCGCGTCGAGGTCGACGTGCTCCAGCACGCGCGTGCGGTAGACGCGCAGCGAGCTCGTGAGGTCCTGCACGCCGGTCGCGAGCATGCCGCGCGCGTAGGCGTTGCCGAGCCGCGCCAGCACGCGCCGCCGCGCCCCCATGTTGCGCACGTCGCTGCCGTCGACGAAGCGCGAGCCGATCACCAGGTCGACGCCGCCGTTCGCGACCGCGAGCAGCTCCGGCAGGTCGTCGGCGTCGTAGGAGCCGTCGGCGTCGGTGACGACGACCTTCGTCGCGCCGCGCGCCATCGCGAACCGGATGCCCTCGATCACGGCGGAGCGGTAGCCGCGCTCGGCGCGATGGATCACGAGCGTCCCCGCGTCGGCCTTCGCGAGCCGGTCCGCCAGCTCACCGGTGCCGTCGGGGCTGTCGTCGTCGATGATGACGAGCTCGGCGTGGGGCAAAGACTGGCGGAGCCTGCCGACCGTGCGCTCGATGGTCTCGATCTCGTTGTAGGTCGGGACGACGATCATCACGTCAGGCATCCGCGCTCCTTCGGTCGGTGCTGCGACGGGACCCGCGGCTCGCGATCGCGAGCCCGGCCAGTGCGAGCGCGGCGCCGATGCACAGCGCCGCGTCGACCCATGCTCCCAGACGGATGCCGGGAGTCACGGTCGTCGACAGCGGCAGCTCCTCGAGCATCGCGCCCGGCTCGTACTGCTGCAGCCGGTCGACGACGGTGCCGTCGGGCGCGATGATCGCGCTCGTCCCGACGGTCGAGATGTTCACGAGCGCGCGGCCCGCCTCGACCGCCCGCAGCTGCGCGATCGCCAGCTGCTGCACGTTCTCCGCCGAGCCGCGGCCGAAGTCGGCGTTGTTCGTCGGCGCCAGGATGATCTCGGCGCCGTGCGTCGCGACCATCTCCCTCGCGAGCCGGTCGTCGATGATGTCGAAGCAGATCGCGAGCCCGGCCGAGACGCCGGCGACGTCGAAGGCGTTGGCGCTCGAGGGGTCGACCGAGAAGTCGCGCGGGATCAGCTCGAGGAAGCCGAGGGCATCGAGGATCGGCTCGAAGAGCCAGCGCTCGGGCAGGTACTCGGCGAAGGGCACCGGGTGCCGCTTGCGGTACTCCGCGACCGCGCCCTCCCCCGGCTCGACCTGCAGCAGCGCGTTGTAGGTGGCGTCGCCGTCGCGCGTCACGGAGCCGACGACGAGCGGTGCGTCGAAGGCGGTCGTCACCCGGTCGAGCGCCGCCATCGTCGCCGGGTCCTCGTCGGCGTGGAACTCGCCCGCGTTCTCGGGCCACACGAGCAGGTCGAGCTCCTCGCCGGCGAGCAGCCCGGTCGCGTCGACGTGCTCCTGCAGGATCTCGCCGCGCGTGTATGGCGCGAGCAGGCCGGCTTCGCTCGCGCCCTGCACGGCACCGACGCGGATGCTGCCGCTCGTCTCGATCGGGAACGCCGGGATCGCCACGGCCGCGATGAGCGCCGCCGCCGCGATCGTCAGCCGCCGCCGCAGGATGGTGCGGCGGTGCAGCACGAGCTGCAGCAGCAGCGCCGACAGCGCCGCGAGCACGAAGGTGAGGCCCGCGAATCCGACCCAGCTCGTCGTGTCGGCGAGGGGGCTGGACGCCTGCGTGTGCGCGAGCCGCCCCCACGCGAACCCTCCCCACGGCACGCTCGACGACAGCGACTCCCGCAGCGTCCAGACGGCGCCGAGCAGCACCGGCATGCCGAGGAAGGCACCGAGCGGCCGCTGCAGGCGCGGCTCCCCCCAGCGCCACGCGAGCGCCAGCGCCATGCCGCCGAGCCCCCACCAGGCCGCCATCCACGCGGTGAGGGCCACGAGGGGCACGGCGCCGAGGTAGACGGTGATCCACTGGATGTGCAGCAGGAAGAAGACGGCGCCGGTGCCGAAGCCGAGCCAGAAGGCGGCGGGCAGCGAACGGCCCCGCAGGGACGCGAGCGAGAGCGCGACGGCGGGCACGACGAGGAACCACCAGTCGAAGGGCTGGAACGCGAACGGCAGCATCGCGCCCGCGAGGACCGCGGCAGCCCAGGCATAGGCGAGCGGCAGCGGCTGCCGTGCGCGCGTCCTCGCAGCGCTCGTCCTCACGGCGCCGGCCGCCGCAGCGCTCGTCCTCGCAGCGCTCGTCCCCACGGCGCTCGTCCTCACAGCGCCGACCCGGACGCCTCGACGACGCCGCGGCGGATGCGGTCGACCGCCTCCCGCGCGGTGCGCGAGAGGCGCTTCGGCGCGACCTGCTCGAGCTGCTCCAGCACGTCGATCGTCTGCTTCGTCCAGCGCACGAAGTCGCCCGCGGCGAGCTCGGTGTCGCGCAGGACGCCGTCGAGCGGATAGCCGCGCGCCCAGCGGTGCATCGCGAGCGTGAGCCCGGTCTGGAGCGGCAGCGTGCCGGGGAGCCGGTGGCCCTGCTCGAGGTCGTCGAGCTGCGCCCAGAGGCGCTGCGTCGCGTCGAGGGCGTCGAGGAAGGGCCCCTTGGGCAGCATCCGCTCGGGGAGCATGCCGTCGTCGCGCCTGCCCTCGTAGACGAGCGCGCACGCGATGGCGGCGAGCGCGGGCGCGTCGAGACCCGTCCAGAGGCCCCGGCGCAGGCTCTCCGCCGTCAGCAGGTCGCGCTCGCCGTAGATGCGGCGCAGCACGTCGCCCGCCGCCGAGACGCGCTCGCCGTCGGCGGTCGGCTCGAGGTACCCGAGCTCGCGCAGGATCTCGGTGATGCGGTCGAAGCGCTCGGCGACCTGGCCGGTGCGCCGGTCGATCTGCCGCTCGGCCTTCTCGATGTCGCGGCGCAGCCGCCAGTAGCGCTCGCCCCAGCGGGCGTGCTGCTCGCGGTCGGGGCAGGCGTGGCACGGATGCGCGCGCATCGCCGCGCGCACGCGCTTCAGCTCGCGCTGCAGCCGCTCGTGGTCGCCGTGGCTGAGGCCCTGCCGCTGGTCGTCGCGCTCGAGGTCCGTCACCTCGCGCCGCAGCTGCGCGTACTCCCGGACGTCGCCGAGGTGGCACGTCATCGACTGCTCGTACCCTGCGAGGCTCGCGCGCTGGTCGACGACCCGGCGCGCGAGCTGCACGACCGAGCGATCGGCCTGGAACTGGGCGAACGACGTCTCGAGCACCTCGCGGGTGCCGACGACGCCGAGCCGGTCGACGAGGTTGACCGCCATGTTGTACGTCGGTCGGAAGCTCGAGTGCAGCGGGTAGGTGCGCCGGGAGGCGAGTCCCGCGACCTCGGCGGGCTGCAGGGCGCCGTTCCAGATGACGACGCCGTGGCCCTCGGTGTCGATGCCGCGACGGCCCGCGCGGCCGGTGAGCTGCGTGTACTCCCCCGGCGTGATCCGCACGCGCGCCTCGCCGTTGAACTTCTCGAGCTGCTCGAGCACGACGGTGCGCGCGGGCATGTTGATGCCGAGCGCGAGCGTCTCGGTCGCGAACACCACCTTCACGAGCCGCGCGCGGAACAGCTCCTCGACGACCTCCTTGAACACCGGCAGCAGGCCCGCGTGATGCGCGGCGACACCGCGCTCGAGCCCGTCCAGCCAGTCGAAGTACCCCAGCACGCCGAGGTCGGCGTCGTCGAGCAGCCGGCACCGCTCGTCGACGATCGCCCGGATCTCGGCGCGGTCCTCGGGCGTCGTGAGCCGCACCCCGCCCTCGACGACCTGCCGGACGGCCGCGTCGCACCCGGCGCGCGAGAAGATGAAGTCGATCGCCGGGAGCATCGCGCGCTCGTCGAGCATCCGGATGAGCTCGACCCGGTCGACGCGGCCGCCGAACCCGCCCCGGCCGCGACCCGGGCCGCCAGATCGGTGGCCGCCCTTCTGCGGCCGGCGCGAGCGGTAGCGGTTGTGGCCGCCGCGGTCCCGGTGGCCGTGCGACGCGGAGTCGGCGATGTCGCCGCCGCGGGCGAGCTCGACGAGCTCGCGGCCGGGCTTGTGCGACTCCTCGCCCGCCTTCGAGTCGAAGAGGTCGACGAGCCGGCCCCGGATGTGCACGTGCGCGTCGAGCGGCACCGGCCGGTGCTCGCTGACGATCACGCGGGTGTCGCCGCGCACCGCGTCGAGCCACGCACCGAACTCCTCGGCGTTCGACACGGTCGCCGACAGCGAGACCATCCGCACGTGGCGCGGGAGGTGGATGATGACCTCCTCCCAGACCGCGCCGCGGAACCGGTCGGCGAGGTAGTGCACCTCGTCCATCACCACGTGCTCGAGCTCCGTCAGGTCGCGGCCCTCGTAGAGCATGTTGCGCAGCACCTCGGTCGTCATGACGACGATGCGCGCGTCGCCGTTGATCGAGGTGTCGCCGGTGAGGAGTCCCACGGATGCCGGTCCGTAGACCTCGGCGAGCTCGCGGTGCTTCTGGTTCGAGAGCGCCTTCATCGGCGTCGTGTAGAAGACCCGGCCGGTCGGCGCCTCCATGGTCAGGTGGATCGCGAACTCGGCCACCACGGTCTTTCCCGCGCCGGTCGGCGCAGCCACGAGCACGCTCGAGCCCGCCTCGATCGCCTCGCACGCCTCCCGTTGGAACGGGTCGAGCCCGAACGGCATGGCGCGGGCGAACGCGTCGGTCGCGATGCTCATGCGGCCCGCTGCTCGGCGAGCGCGCGCTTGGCGCGGCGGCGGTCGACCAGGAGCGCGAAGCCGGCGGCCGCGAAGTACAGCACGACCATGGGCACGGCGATGATGAACATGCTCAGCATCTCGCCCGCCGGGGTCACGAAGGCGCCGAAGAGCGTCGCGGCGAGCACGGCCCACCGCCAGCCCTTGAGGATCGTCCTGCCCTCGTAGACGCCCGCGAGGTTGAGGAAGACGACGATCACCGGCAGCACGTAGGCGACTCCCACGGCGAAGACGAGCTTGAACGAGAAGTCCCAGTAGTCCTGCGCGCCCAGGTATGCGCTGAATCCCGCCGGCGTGAAGCCGACGAACAGGCTGATGATGCGGGGCAGCACGTACCAGCCCGTCGCGCAGCCGCCGATGAAGAGCGGGACCGCCGCAGCGACGAAGCCGAACACGTAGCGCCGCTCGACGGTGCGCAGACCCGGCACGACGAAGGCGAGCAGCTGCCAGAGCCAGACGGGGCTCGACAGGATGATGCCGAGCATGAAGCCGATGCGCATCTGCACGTCGAACGCCTGGGTGACCGCCGTGATGTTGAGGTCGACGGTGAGCCCCCTGGCCCGCAGCTCGTCGAGCGGCGAGCTCAGCAGGTGCAGGACGGGCGCGGCGAGGAAGAAGCCGAAGATCGCGCACGCCACGAAGACGATGCCCGCGATCGTGAAGCGCCGCTTGAACTCGCGCAGGTGCCCGGCGAGCGGCATGCGGCCCTGGGGGTTCTCGATGCGGCCTCTGCGGGCCATCCGGCTACTTCCGGTCGGTGCTGGACGCGGTGTCGTCGGTCTCGGGCGTCGAAGAGGAGGAGGCGTCGGCGTCGCCGCCCTTGACCTCCTTCTTCAGGATGTTCACGGACTGCCCGATACTCCGAGCGAGCGCCGGGAGCTTCGCGGCGCCGAAGATGAGCACCACGATGATGAGGATGATCCACCAATGCGATGCCGCGTTGTTGAAAAAGCCGCCCATGATGCAGTCCCCTGTCGTGTGCCCTGGGCTCCATCCTAGCGGCCCGGCACTGCGTGCCGCAGGCGTCACCCGAGCGGGACGCGCTCGCCGTCGTCGGCGCCGGCGCGCAGCGCCTCCACCGCGAAGCGGTGCATCGCACGACGGAGGCTCGCCGGCGCGATGATCTCGGCGTCGCCGCCGCACGCGGCGACCGCGCGCAGCACGCTCGCCTCGCTCCACACCTCGATGTCGAGCCGCACGCGCTCGCCGTCGACCGACTCCGGGTCGCTCGTCGCGTAGTCGGCCAGCATCGCTGCCGCGGCGCGCGTCGCGACGACCTGCGCGGTCCCGGCGACGGCGCGGTCGTGCGCGGGGAGCTGCTCGGGCCACGCGGCGCCGACCGGCTCGATCGACTCGATGCGGTCGAGGCGGAAGGTGCGCATGCCCTGCCGGTCGAGGTCGACCCCCTCGACGAAGACCTGGCCCTCGCGCAGCTGCAGCCGCACGGGCGCGACGCGGCGGCGAGCGGTGCCCTCACCGGGCTTCCGGTAGTCGATCGCGAGCACGCGCCGGTCGCGGACGGCGTCGCGCACGATCTGGGCGGCGCGCGGCACGGCGAGGGCATCGACGGCGACCGTGTCCGCGCCCGTCGAGGCGGCACGGCGCAGCTTCTCGCGCAGTGCGGCCACGCGCTCGGGCGTCGCGTCGGTGTAGCCGGCGACGAGCGCGAGCCCCGCGATGAGCGCGCTCGCCTCCCGGGGCGAGAGCCGCAGCGTCTCGTCCTCGAAGGCGGGTCGCATCGTCACGGCGATGATGTCCTGCTCCTCGAAGGCGTCGACGTCGATGTCGAAGCGCACGAAGTCACCGGCGCCGTCGGGCACGCCCGACATGAACACGCGCCGCACCGCCTCGCGGATGCGCTCCTCCTCCACGCCGAAGTGACTGGCAGCCTCCGCGACGGAGGCGGAGCCGGATGCGCTGACGTACTGGATGAGCGAGAGCAGGAGGCCCAGACCGCGCTCGACGCGGCCGGCGCTCATGCGCCGGTCCCGTCGGCGTGGGCGTCGCGGATGCGCTCGAGCCGCTGGCGCACGAGCGCCCGCTGCTCGTCGGGCCACACGACCTCGACGTCGGCCCCGAACGCGGCCAGCTCGTCGGCGACGACGTGCCGGTCGGCGTGGTGGATCACGAGCAGCTGCCCCTCCTCGGTCGTGTCGGGTCGGTGGCGCAGGCGGATGTCGGCGTCGCTGCCGGGCACGGCGAGCACGCGCACGGTCGCGGTCCGCCAGATCTCCTCGAGCTTCTCGATCGCGGCGGAGGCGGCGTCGGCGGGCGCCTCGAACGGTCGCTTCGGGGCGCGGTCGCGGACGGGCGAGACGATGCGCTGCATGAGGAACGTGCGCGACTCCTCGGCGCCGAGGTCGTAGCCGACGAGCATCCATCGGCCGCGGAACAGCACCGTGGCCCACGGCTGCACCGTGCGGGTCCGCGGGGTGCGCTCACCCGGCTTCAGGTAGTCGAAGACCACCTCGCGACCGCGGTCGGCAGCGCGCTTGAGCGCCTGGAACGCGCGCTCGCGCGGCCGCTGGCGCGGCTGCAGCACCGCGGCCGGCCCGCTGCGGCTCGGCGTGCGCTCGAGCGGCAGCCCGCCGCGGAACTCGGGATCGGCGCGCAGCTTGAGCGCCGCGCGCTGCGCCTCCTCGGTGAGGCCGCCCTCGTGCCAGACGCGCAGCGCCAGGTCGAGCAGCTCGCGCTCCTCGGCGTCGAACTGCAGCTCGGCCGGGTCGCCGAGCACGCCGTCGAGCACGCGGTAGCGCGCGTCGTGGTTGCTGTCGTCGCCGGGCGGCTGCACGACGTCGATGACGATGCCGAGCTCGCGCAGCGCATCCTTGTCGCGCTCGAACATGCGCTCGAGCGCGTCACCCGGGCGCTGCCCCTGGTAGCCCGCGACGCGCTCGAAGAGCTCGTGCTTCGTGACGCCGCCGCGGGTGTCGACGAGCGCGAGCAGGAGCGAGAACTGGCGCTCCTCCGCGTCGATGCGTTGCATCAGCTCGCCGTCACTCGGCGGCGGGCTCGAGACGGTCGAGGATGTCGATCACGAACAGGAGGTGCTCGCCCTCGCCGATCGACGCGGGGCGCGTCGCCGGGTCGTCGTAGCCGAGCTCCTGCGGGATCGAGACCACGACCTGGCTGCCGATCGGCTGGCCGACCACGGCGTCCACGAAACCGGGGATGAGGCTGGCGTCGTCGATGGTGAAGACGGCGGGCGCGCCCGACTCCCACGACGAGTCGAAGACCTCCTCGGTCTCCCAGACGATGCCGGTGTAGTGCAGCAGCAGCCGGTCGCCCTCGACGACCTCCTCGCCCGTGCCGCGGATGCTCTGCATCACCGTGAGCTCTGCCGGCGCGGGGCTGCCGGGGAACGTGACGCCGGGGCGGCCGTCCGGCGCGAGCGCGATCGCCGGCATGCCGTCCTGACCCGGCCGGGCGCTGCCCTCGGCGCGGCCGGCGCGCACGTCGCTGACGCCGAGCACCACCACGGCGGTGTCGGCCGGCGTGATGTCGAGCTCCTGCGAGGCGGCGGTGGGGCCGAAGAGGCTCGCGATGGTGGTCGTCACGACGATGCTGGCGCCGGGAGCACCGCAGGCGACGGCGTCGGCGAGCACCGACTCGCCGCCGGCCGTGAGGCGCAGCGGGGTCGCGGCGGGCTGACCCTCGGCGGACGCCTGGTACGAGCTCGAGATGAGGTCGCCGGTCTTCCCCGAGTAGACGACGTAGTCGGCGTCGACGATGTCGCCCTCGCTCGCGCGCTCCCCCTCGCCGCCCAGCACCCGCGCCTGGTCGCCGTCGGAGACGAGCGGGATCTCGAACTCGACGCTCGGGGCGCCCTCCCCCGGCTCGACGGTGACCTGGTCCGTCGCGGCACCCGGCTGCAGCAGCGGCCCGCACCCATCGACGCTGCCCGCGGGCGCCTGGCACGCGGTGAGGCCGGCTGCGGCGACGAGCAGCGCGGCGATCGAGAGGGGGCGTGTGCGCACGGCGATGCCTTTCGGGGTCGGGGAGGCTCGGGTCAGTCTACCTGCGCGGCCGGCTCGCCCCGGTCGGGCGGGGTGCGCCTGCCGCCGCTCGTGATCGCCTCCGCCTGGATGCGGGCGTCGCGCGCTGCGCGGCGGGCGCGCTTGTCGCTCGGGGTGCGGTCGCCGACCGCCCCGGGGGTCCACGCCTCGATGTCGGCGTCGGAGAAGTCGGCCTTCGCGGCGCGGCGACGGAACGACGGCAGGTCGACGCCGTCCGCGACGCGACGAGCCGTCATGAGGAAGCCGGTGTGCGCGACCATCCGGTGGTCCGGGCGCACCGCGAGGCCCTCGACGTGCCATCCGCGCACGAGCGTCTCCGATGACTTCGGTGCCGTGAAGCGGCCGTCCGCGCGGATCGCCTCGACGGTGCGCGAGAGCTGGGTGACGGTCGCGACGTAGCAGAGCACGAGCCCACCCGGCCGCAGCGCGCGAGCGGTCGCCTCGACGCACTCCCACGGCGCGAGCATGTCGAGCAGCACGCGGTCCGCCTCACCGTCGGCGACGTGCGTCGGCAGCTCCTCGACGAGGTCGCCGAGCACCGTCTGCCAGTTGTCCGGCCGGCCGCCGAAGAAGCCGGTGACGTTCGACTCCGCGACGGCGCGGAACTCCTCGCGCCGCTCGAACGAGACGAGCCGGCCGGTGCCGTGCAGCGCGCGCAGCAGGAACAGCGACAGCGCACCGGAGCCGACGCCCGCCTCGACGACGGTCAGGTCGGGGTGGATGTCGGCGAAGCCGACGATGTGCGCCGCATCCTTGGGGTAGATGATCGCGGCGCCGCGCGGCATCGACATGACGTAGTCGTGCAGCAGCGGGCGGATCGCGAGGTGCGGGGCCTCCCCCACCATGATCAGCGAGCCGTCGTCCGTGCTGACGAAGTCGTCGTGCGGCACCGAGCCGTGCTGCGTGTGCAGGTGCTTGCCCTCGGTGAGCACGATGGTGTTCATCCGCTGCTTCGGCCCGGTGACCTGCACCACGTCGCCCCACTGGAAGGGGCCGGTCCTGCCCATCATGCGCGGGCCTCTCTGATCGCGGCCGCGAGGTCGGCGGGCGTGCGCCCGTCGAGCGTGGGCCAGTGGATGACGCCGGGCACGCGGGAGACGTCGACGGCGTGCGGCACGCCGATCGTCGTGATGCCCGCGGCGAGCGCGCTCGCGACGCCGGTGAAGGAGTCCTCGATGGCGATGGCATCCGCCGGCTCGACGCCGAGCAGCGCGGCAGCCCGCAGGTACGGCTCCGGGTGCGGCTTCCCGCGCTCGCACTCGTCGCCCGTGACGGTCGCGTCGAAGGGCGCGGTGCCGAGCGCCGCGGCGAACGCGGCCTCGATGCGATCGACGAGCGCGCGCGTCGACATGGTGACGAGCGCGACCGGCACGCCCTGCGCGCGCAGCTCGCGGAGGAGCTCGATCGCACCCGGGCGGGCGGGCAGCGTGTCGCCGAGATCGGCGATCACCTCGTCGACGAGCCGCTGCACGATGGCGTCGGCCTCCATCGGCACGCCGCGCGCGATGAAGGCGCGGGCACCGTCCCAGAGGTCGATGCCGACGAGCGACTCGGCGTCGTCGGCGGTCCAGGGGACGTCGAACTCGGCGGCGAGGCGGGCCTCCGCGGCCATCCACGACGGCTCGGAGTCGATGAGCGTCCCGTCCATGTCGAACAGCACAGCGGCAGGAAGGTTCACCGAGCCAGCCTAGTCGGCGGAGCCGCCGGGACGGACCGCGCGCGCGTAGACTCGGCGCTTGACGTGAGGGAGGTGCCGGGGGTGGCACGAGGACCGATCGAGGGCCGCATCATGGTGGTCGCGTTCGAGGGCTGGACCGATGCGGGCGACGCGGCGAGCGGCGCCGTGCGCCGGCTCATCGACGCCTGCGAGCTCGAGGCGTTCGACGAGATCGAGCCCGACGACTTCGTCGACTTCGCGATGCACCGCCCCGTCGTGCGCACGCTCGAGGACGGCACCCGCGCGCTGCAGTGGCCGTCGGCGATCGCCTACGCGCCCACCCGCCCGTCGAGCCGCGAGGCGCTCGCCGAGGACGCGGGCCTCGACGTGTCGAGCGGCAACGAGGGCGAGATCTACGCGCTCGTCGGTGCTGAGCCGAGCCGCAACTGGACCGCGTACGCGGCGGAGTTCCTCGAGATCGTGCGGGGCTGCGAGATCGACGCGATCGTCTTCGTCGGGGCCATGCTCGCGGACGTGCCGCACACCCGTCCCATCTCGACCTCGATCACGAGCGACAGCCGCGAGCTGCAGTCGCGGCTCGGGGTGCTGCAGAGCGAGTACGAGGGCCCGACGGGCATCATGACGGTGCTGTCGCTCGCGGCGCAGGAGGCGGGCATCCGCACCGCGTCGCTCTGGGCCTCGGTGCCGCACTACGTGCACAACGCGCCCGCGCCGAAGGCGGTCATCGCGCTCGTCGACCAGCTGTCCGAGATGGTCGACGTCACGATCCCGCTCGGCGACCTCGTCGAGCAGTCGGGCGAGTGGGAGCGCGGCATCGACGAGCTCACGGAGCGCGACGACGACATGCGCGCGTACATCGGCAAGCTCGAGGAGCAGCGCGACGCGGTCGAGAGCCCCGAGGCGTCGGGCGAGGCGATCGCGCACGAGTTCGAGCGCTTCCTCCGCGACGAGAGCACGAAGCCGACCGAGGAGCCGTCGGACCCGGAGCGCGGCGACGACGCGCCGCCCGCGCCGCCCGTCTGACGCTTCGGCATCCACCGCGGCTGCTGCTCGACCCCGAGCAGCAGCCGATTGGTCGCCTGTGGCTGCCGGTGGGCGCCGATCGTGGCCGCCCGCGACCACTCGGGCGCCCACTGGGTCGGGAATGGCCAATCGGGGGGCGGGGCGGGCTCAGCGGGGGTCGACGCTCCTGAGGTCGACGCCGAGGAGCGCGTCGATCGCGGCGAGGCTGCCCTCGTCGGCCGGGGCTCGCAGGATGAACGCGTCGACCGCCTGCAGCGCCGCCGGCGTGTGCAGGTCGTCCGCGAGCGTGACGCGCAGCCACGGCACGATCGACTCCGCGAGCGACGGGTCGTCATCGGGCGTCGCAGCCCACGCGAGCCAGCGGTCGAGCCGCTGCTCGGCGGCCTCGAGCATCTCCGGGAACCACTCCCAGTCGTCGCGCCAGTGATGGTCGAGCAGCGCGAGCCGCAACGCAGCGGGCCGCGCGCCCTCCTGCAGGAGCCTCGAGACCAGCACGAGGTTCCCGAGCGACTTCGACATCTTCTGTCCCTCGAACGCGACGAGCCCAGCGTTCAGGCGCACGTCGCTGAACATCGGTGCGCCGAGCGCGAGCGCGTGGTGGCCCTGCATCTCCTGGTGGGGGAAGCGCAGGTCGCGACCGCCGGCCGCGACCGTGAACGGCGCGCCCAGCTCCTCCATCGCGATAGCCGTGCACTCGACGTGCCAGCCGGGCCGTCCGCGTCCGACGGGCGAGTCCCAGGCGGGCTCCCCCGGCCGCTCGGCGCGCCACAGCAGCGGGTCGAGCGGCGAGCGCTTGCCGGGCCGGTCGGGGTCGCCGCCGAACTCGCGCGTGAGCTCCAGCATCTCGGCCGCTCCCGTGCGGCTGCCGGTGCCCATGGGGAACTGCCGCTGCTTCGCGGAGTCGAACAGCACGTCGACGCCTTGCTCGTCGGCCGCGCCCTCGGCGGGGAGCGTGTACGCGTCGCCGGTCTCGAGCATCCGCTGCACCGCCTCGGCGATCGGCTGGATGCGCTCGGTCACCGCGACCCACGAGTCGGGCGGCAGGATCCGCAGCGCCTCCATGTCGCCGCGGAACAGCTGCTGCTGCCGGTCGGCGAGCTCGCGCCAGTCGACGCCGTCACGAGCGGCGCGCTCGAGCAGCGGGTCGTCGACGTCGGTCGAGTTCATCGCCGTGCGCACCTCGAGCCCGGCGTCGAGCCACACGCGCGTGAGCGTGTCGAACGCGAGGTAGGTGAAGGCGTGGCCGAGGTGCGTCGCGTCGTACGGCGTGATCCCGCACGTGTACATAGATGCGGTCGGCCCGGCCGGCACGACCGCCCGGCCGTCGCGCCGCACGTCGTGCACGCTCGGCCGCTCGCCCGTGCCGTGCCCGAGGGCGTCCAGCGACGGGACCTCGGCGCGCTCCCAAGCCCTCATCGGGCGTCGATCCAGCCGGCGCTCAGCGCGACCAGCAGCACCGCGCCGAGCGCGATGCGGTAGACGACGAACGGCAGGAAGCTGCCGCGCGAGAGGAACGCCATGAGCCACTTGATGACGGCGATGCCGACCAGGAAGGCGACGATCGTCGCGACGATGGTCGGCCCCCAGCCGAGGCCCACGGACGAGGGCTCGCTGATCGCCTGCGCGGTCTCGTAGAGGCCGGCGCCGAACACGGCGGGCACGGCGAGGAAGAACGCGTACTTCGCGGCGGCGGGGCGCTCGTAGCCGAGCGCGCGGCCCATGCTCGTGGTCGCCCCGGAGCGGGAGACGCCGGGCACGAGCGCGAGCACCTCGGCGAGCCCGATGAGCAGGCCGTCGCGGTAGGTGGTCGTCTCGAGCGTCTTGGCGCGGCGGCCGAGCATGTCGCAGAGGCCGAGGACGATCCCGAAGACGATGAGCACGGTCGCGGTGATCCAGAGGCTCCGCCACTGGTCGCGGATGAGGTCCTGGAAGAGCACACCAGCGAGCACGATCGGGATCGTCCCGATGATGACGAGCCAGCCCATCTTCACGTCGGGGTCGTCCTTCGCGACCCGTCCGCGCAGGGCGCCGAACCACTTGCCGATGATGCGCGAGATGTCCCGCCAGAAGAACGCGACGACGGCGATCTCCGTGCCGATCTGGGTGATCGCCGTGAACGTCGCGCCCGGGTCCTCCGCGCTCGGCAGCAGCTCGCCCGCGATGCGCAGGTGCGCGCTCGACGAGATGGGCAGGAACTCGGTCGCGCCTTGCAGCGCGCCGAGCAGTATCGCGGTCAGCCAGTCCATGGTCCTTCAGGAGGTCGAGGGCAGGTCAGTAGGTCAGCAGCAGGTCTTCGAGCACGTCGGTGCCGAAGTCGAGCGCAGCGAGCGGCACGCGCTCGTCGACGCCGTGGAACATCGCGGCGAAGTCGAGGTCGGGCGTGAGCTTGAGCGGCGCGAAGCCGTACCCGGCGATGCCGAGCTCCGACAGCGACTTGTTGTCGGTGCCGCCGGAGAGCATGTACGGGAGGACCCGAGCCTCGGGGTCGTGGCGGACGAGCGCGGCGGCCATCGCCTCGACGAGCTCGCCGCTGTAGGGGTGCTCGATGCCCACGTCGCCGTGCACGAGCTCGACCTCGATGTCGTCGCCGACGATCGCGCGGATCGCGTCGATCGCCTCCGCCTCGCGGCCCGGCAGCGGGCGCACGTCGATGCGCGCCTCCGCCACCGACGGGATCACGTTGTGCTTGTAGCCCGCCTCGAGCATCGTCGGGTTGGCGGTGTGCCGCAGGCTCGAGCGGAGGAAGCGCGAGATCGTCCCGGTGCGCTCCGCCACCGCATCGGGGTCGTCGTCGTCGATGCCGAGGAGCTCCGCGACGCCGGCGATGAGCGCGCGCGTGGTCTCGGTCAGCTCGACCGGGAACTCGTGGGCGCCGACCGCGGCGACGGCGCGGGCGAGCTTCGTCACCGCGTTGTCGCGCATGTGCTGCGAGCCGTGGGCCGCGGTGCCGCGGGCGCGCAGCAGGATCCACTGCAGCGCCTTCTCGGCGGTCTGCAGCAGGTAGGCGCGAGTGCCGGCGATCTCGACGGAGTAGCCGCCGACCTCGCTGATCGCCTCGGTCGCGCCCGCGAACAGCTCGGGGTGCTCGCGCACGAGCCAGTGCGCGCCGTACTCCCCGCCCGCCTCCTCGTCCGCGAAGAACGCGATCACGAGGCCCCGGCGCGGACGGCGCCCCGCGGCCAGGATGCGCTCGAGGGCCACGAGGATCATCGCGTCCATCTGCTTCATGTCGACGGCACCGCGGCCCCACAGGCAGCCGTCGCGGATCTCGCCCGCGAACGGGTCGACGCTCCATTCGGTGGCGTCGGCCGGGACGACGTCGAGGTGGCCGTGCACGACGAGCAGCGGCAGCGACGGGTCGGAGCCCTCGACCCGGGCGACGACGCTCGCGCGGCCGGGAGCGGACTCGAACGTCTGGCTCTCGACGCCCATCGAGGTGAGCACCTCGGTGACGTACGCGGCGGCGTCGGCCTCGCCTGCCGAGCGGCCGCCGCCCCAGTTCTGGGTGTCGAACCGGATGAGGTCGCGGGCTATGTGCGCGGTGCGAGAGAGGCCGTCGGTCACTCGTCAAGGGTAGCCGCCCGGATGGCCGGCCCCGGTCGGTCGTCGAGCCCTCGAGCACCGTGCTAGAGTCGTCTCTCGGTCGTGCAGTACAGCGATGGACTGCCGATCGACACCTGGTCGAGAGACCATGCGCGGGTGGCGGAAATGGCAGACGCGCTAGCTTGAGGTGCTAGTGCCCGTATTAGGGCGTGGGGGTTCAAGTCCCCCCTCGCGCACAGAGAGAGGCCCGGAGCAGATGCTCCGGGCCTCTTCGCGTTCCCTGCCGATGCTCGGGATGCGCGGCTACGCTCGCGCCATGGCCTCCGTCTTCGACACCATCCGCTCCTCCGGCTTCCGCCGCGGGCCCGAACGACTGCTCGCCGGCATCTGCGGCGGCATCGCCGCCAGGCTGCGCATCAACGTCTGGATCGTGCGCATCCTGACCCTGCTGCTCTTCGCCCTGCCGGTCGTCGGCTGGGGCCTCTATCTGGTCATCTGGGTGCTCACGCCCAACCAGTCGGGCTCGATCCCCGTCGAGCGGTGGCTCGGACGGGGCTGACCGCCTCTCCGATCACGCGAGCGCCACGCGGTGGTCGAGCACGAGGCAGCCGCCCGGCGAGACCTCGCTCGTGATCGGGGTGAGGCGCATCGGCGGCATCCCCTCGAGCAGCCGACGCCCGGGCCCGACGATCGTGGGCGCCACGAGCAGCCGCAGGCGATCGACGACGCCCGCGCGCAGCAGCGTCTGCGCGACCGAGATGCTCGCGTGCACGCCGATCTCCCCTCCCGGCTCCCGCCGCAGCTTGCGCACGTGCTCGACCAGGTCGCCCTCGATCGCCCGCGCGCGGGTCCACGGCGGGTCGAGCGGCGTCGATGTCGCGACGTGCTTGTCGACGGCGCCGATGGACGAGGCGAACGGCTCGATGCCGCTGCCGGGCCAGAACCGCACCCAGTCGTCGTAGCTCCGACGCCCGAGGACGACCGCGTCCTGCGTCGCGATCCACGTGGCGGCCGCTGCGTCGGCCTCGAGGCCCCACGGGGCGAAGAACCGCTCGGGGTCCTCCGCGACGCCATCGAGCGACAGCAGCTGGCACACCACGACGTCCCTCGTGCTCACAGCGCGAGGCTACCCGTCGCTCAGTCGCCGCCGGAGGGTCCTGTGTCGGCGCGCTTCCGCTCGCGGCGCAGCATGCTCGCCGGCGCGACGGCCGCCGCGCCGAAGCGGTCGTGCACCGCGTCCATCGCGCGCTCCGCGCTCCCCCACGTCGCGGAGTCGTCCCAGAGGAGGCCGAGGTCAGCAGCATCCTGCACGCCGCTCGCGCGCACGCCCAGCAGGCGCACGGGCGGCATCGCGCCGAGCCCTTCGAGCAGCGACCACGCCGTCTCCACGAGCACGCGCGTGACGTCGGTCGGCTCGGGCAGGGTGCGCGAGCGGGTGATGGTGCGGAAGTCGTGGAACCGCACGGTGAGCGTCACGGTGCGCGCCTGCACACCCGCATCGCGGAGGCGTCGGCCGACCCCGGTGGCGAGCCGCAGGATCTCGCCCTGCTGCTCGGAGCGGTCGGTGATGTCCTGGTGGAACGTGTGGCTGTGCCCGAACGACTGCTCGTGGCCGCGCTCCTGCTCCGCCCGCTCCTGCACGGGACGCGCGTCGCGCCCCCAGGAGAGCGCGGCGAGGTGCGCGCCCGTCGCCGGCCCGAACCACGCCGCCAGCCGCTCCGGTGAGGTGCGCGCGACGTCGCCGACGGTGTGCAGCCCGTAGCGCGCGAGCCGCTCCTGCTGCTTCGGGCCCACGCCCCACAGCGCGGAGACGGGCTGCGGGTGCAGGAAGCCGACGACCGCGTCGTCGGGCACGACGAGCATCCCGTCGGGCTTGGCGCGCGACGACGCGAGCTTGGCGACGTACTTCGTGCCCGCGGCGCCGACGGAGGCGACCAGCCCCGTCTCGGCGCGGATGCGCGCGCGCAGCGCCGGGCCGATGCGGTTCGCGCCGCCCGAGAGCCGGCGCAGCCCCGCGATGCCGACGAACGCCTCGTCGATGCCGAGCCGCTCGACGTCGGGCGACACGTCGTCGAGGATGCCCATCACCTGCTTCGAGAGGCGCTGGTAGAGGTCGAAGTCGGGCTCGAGGATGACGGCGCCCGGGCACAGCCGCAGCGCCCGCCCCATCGGCATCGCCGAGTGCACGCCGTAGCGGCGCGCCTCGTAGGTGGCGGCGGTGACGACCGAGCGGGTCGAGTCGTGCCCGATGACGACCGGCAGCCCCACCAGGTCGGGCCGGCTCAGCAGCGAGGCGGAGGCGAAGAAGGCGTCGAGGTCGACGTGCAGGATGGTCGCCGTCGCGTCGTCGACGTCGGGACTCGAGACGAGGCGATCGGACCCGTCCTGCTTGCTCACCCCGTCATCGTCCCACGCGCCGCGGACATGCTCCGTGGGCGCTGCGGTGCAGATCGTCGACGAGCAGCTGGAGCCCGCGATCGCGGGGCCCGTGCTGCCGTTCCAGCACGTCGAGGACTAGCCCGCGGCCTGCCCGTACCATCCCAGCACCTGCGGGGCGTGCAGGATGCGCCACCACGCGTCGGGCGGCACGAGCAGCTCGGCGGTGCGCACGGGCGCGGCGACGTCGCCGACGTCGAGCCGCACCTCGCCGACCGCGCCCGCGGGCGATCCGGCCTCGATCGGCTCGGTCGTCGCCGTCCAGCCGGGCGCGTCGTCGGCGAAGACGTGGGCGTCGAGCGCGCCGGTCGTGACGGCATCCGTCGTCGCGCCCCACGGCGCCAGGTACCGGGCGACCACCGTGCCCTCGGCAAGTATCGTGCGGGCGCCGAAGTTCGGCCAGATGCTCTCGAGCAGCTGGATCATCGCCGCGTCGGTCTCGTCGGCGGCGATCGTGCCCATGACGATCCCCACGACGCGCCGCTCGACCCCGTCGACCTCGCGCACGGCCGTGACGAAGAGGTTGCGCCCCCACACCTTGAGCGTGCCGGTCTTGCCCCCGTCGACGTCGTGCTGCCCGAGGATGCGGTTCGTGTTCGGCGCGATGCCGATGCCGGGGATGCGCACGGACTCGAGCTGGATCGTGGACAGCACCACCGGGTCCTGCACCGCCATGAGCGCGATGCGGGTGAGGTCGAGCGCGCTCGAGACGCTGCCGGCGTCGAGGCCGGCGGGGTCCTCGAGCTCGGTGTGCTCGAGGCCGTTCCGTGCCGCCCACTCGTGGGCTGCGGCGAGGAAGCCGTCGATGTCGCCGAACGCCCAGTTCGCGAGCGACCAGATCGCGTTGCCCGCGGAGTCGACGAGCGACCACTCGATCAGGTCGCGCTGCGTCAGCTGCAGGCCGACGCGCACCGGCGCGATCGGCGCGTTCTCGGCGAGCGCGCGGTGCTGCGCGGCCACGTCGTCCTCGTCGAGCGTGATCGTGGCGCCGCGGTCGTCGCCCGTGATCGGATGCGCGTCGAGCACGATCATCACGGTCACGAGCTTCGTGACGCTCGCCATCGGGTGCGCCTCGGTGCTGCCGGTCGCGTCCCAGCTGTCGGGGGCGCCGTCGACGCCGACCACCCCGTAGCCGGCCGAGCGCGCGGCGGCGGGCCAGTCGATCACCGGTTCCGGCAGCGGCTCCGCGGCCGTCTCGACCGGCGTCGCCGCGACCACGGGCGTCGGGGCGAGCAGCACGGCCGCGCCGAGGAGCACCGCGGCGACGAGGGCCATGGCGACGACGATGCGCACCAGCACGACGAGCGGATGCGGGCGGCGGGTGCGCCGCGCGGGGGCGGCCGTCACCGTCGGAGCGCCCACATCGCGACCGCGGCCGACGCGGCGACGTTGAGCGAGTCGACGCCGTGGTGCATCGGGATGCGCACCACCCGGTCGGCGGCGGCGATCGCCCGTGCGCCGAGCCCGGGGCCCTCCGAGCCGAACACGAGGGCCACGCGGTCCGCGGCCTCCGCCGCGTACGCGTCGAGATCGACGGCGTCGTCGCGCAGCGCCATCGCGACGACCTCGAAGCCCGCCTCGCGGAAGGCGGGCTTCGCGGCGGGCAGCGTGTCGATGCGCGTCCACGGCACCTGCAGCACCGTGCCCATCGAGACGCGCACGCTCCGGCGGTAGAGCGGGTCCGCGCACGCGCCGGTGACGAGCACCGCGTCGGCACCGATCCCCGCGACCGAGCGGAAGGCGGCGCCGACGTTCGTGTGGTCGACGAGGCCGTCGAGCACGACGACCCGGCGGGCGTCGGCGAGGAGCGCGGACAGCTCCGGGAGCACGGGGCGCTGCATGGATGCGAGCGCGCCCCGGTGCAGGTGGAAGCCGGTGATCTGCTCGAGCACCGGCTCGTCGCCGACGAAGACGGGCACGTCGCGGTCGCGCAGCAGCGTCTCGACCTGGGGCAGCCAGCGCGGCGCGACGAGCACCGAGCGGGGCGCGTGCCCCGCGCGGAGCGCCCGCTCGAGCACCGTCTGCGACTCGGCGATGTACAGCCCGCGCTCCGGCTCCGTGCGGCGCCGCAGCGCGACGTCGGTCAGTCCGACGTAGTCCTCGAGTCGCGGGTCGTCGAGGGAGTCGATCGCGATGATCGGCATGCGCCCTCCCTCGAGTCCCGATCGACCAGCCTACCGGCGGGTACTGTGGCGAGGTGCTCGACGCAGCGATCGACCTCCTCCGCGGCAAGCGGATCGCCGTGCTCACGGGTGCGGGGATCTCGACCGACTCGGGCATCCCGGACTACCGGGGCGAGGGGGCGCCGGCGCGGACGCCGATGGTCTTCGAGACGTTCCGCTCGAGCGAGGCCGCGCGTCGTCGCTACTGGGCGGGCAGCCACCTCGGCTGGCGCCGCTTCACCTCGGTGCACCCGAACGACGGGCACCGGGCGCTCGCGCTGCTCGAGGAGGCGGGGCTCGTCACGGGCATCGCGACGCAGAACGTCGACGACCTGCACGAGCGCGCCGGCTCCTCGAACGTCACGCATGTGCACGGCCGGATGCACACGGTCTCGTGCCTGCAGTGCGGCACGACGTTCGACCGGCACCGCATCGCGGACGAGATCGAGCGCCTGAACCCGTGGATCGTCGTCCCCGACCAGGTGCGGCTGCAGCCGGACGGCGACGTCGAGATCGACCCCTCGCACGAGTTCGAGGTGCCGCCCTGCCCGGTGTGCGGCGGCGTGCTGAAGCCCGACGTGGTCTTCTTCGGCGAGACGGTGCCGCCGAGGGTGTTCGCCGAGGCGCGCGACATCATCGCCGCCGGCAGCGCGGTGCTCGTCGCGGGGTCGTCGCTCGTCGTGAACTCCGGCACGCGGCTGCTCGAGGTCGCCCGGCGCGCGGGGGTGCCGATCGTGATCGTGAACCGCGGCGAGACGCGCTGGGACGCGCGCGCCGCGATCCGCGTCGAGGGCGGCACGAGCGAGTCGCTCACGGCGATCGCGGATGCGCTCATCGCGCCGTTCTAGGCGCCCGCGCCGGAGCGAGCCGTGGCGCTCCCCCGCCCTGATCGGTCACTCCGCGCGGTCGGCCACGCCGATCGGTCGCGTGTGGCGCTCTCACGCGTCCTCCAGCGTCCACACGTGACCCATCGAGTGCTCGTCAGCGGGGCACGGAGGCCGCGATCCGCTCCAGGAACGTCGCGAGCCGCTCCGCCGAGTCGCGCCAGCTGAACCTCGCCGCCTGCTCGAGCGAGGCGCGCGACCTGGCGGCCCACTCCCCCTCGAGGTCCCGCACGGCGCGCGCGAGCGCATCCGCGTCGCCGACGGGGAAGAAGCGCGCGGCCGCGCCGCCCACCTCGCGGAAGATCGCGGTGTCCGCGACGACCACGGGCACGCCGAGGCTCATCGCCTCGAGCAGCGGGATGCCGAAGCCCTCGTCGCGCGAGGCGTGCACGAGCGCCGTCGCGCTCCGGAGCAGCTCCGCGTAGTCGTCGTCCGAGATGCCGTCGTGGAACATGAGGGACGCGCCGGGCGCGAGCCGCTTCAGCCGCTCGCGGGTCGCGGCGTCGACGCGGCTGCAGAGGTGCAGCTCGTGGTCCGGCAGCAGCGACGCCGCGCGCACGAGCGTCTCGACGTCCTTGTAGGGCATGAACGAGCCCATGTAGACGAGCCGTCCGGTCGGCGGACTGGTGTGCGCGACGGGTGCGCCGAGGGGTGCGGCGGCGTTCGGCACGATCGCCACTGGGCGGTGCGTCAGGCGGTGCCGCTCGATGAGCGCGCGGGTCGCCTCGGAGATGGTGACGACGCCGTCGGCGCCGTCGAGCAGCAGGCGCTGCGGCGCGTAGGACAGGTGGTACAGCCGCCAGAGGCCGCGGACGGGCGCGGGGAGGTTCCGCGGCGGCGTCGGGTGGCGGTAGTAGATGAGGTCGTGGACGGTGGTGACGAGCGGCCATGCGCGACCGACGGATCCGATCGTCTGCATCGGCGAGTACGCGATGTCGACGTCGACGTGCCGCAGCCGCCGGGCGGTGAGCGGCTCGAGCGGCCCGGTCGGCGATGGCCCGAGCACGTGGGGCAGCGCCGGCAGCATCGCGAGCTGCCGCTCGTCGCTCACGAGCATCGTCACGTCGTGGCCCCGGGCGAGCTCGGCGACGAGCTCCGCCGAGAAGCGCGAGATGCCGTCGTGCCGCTCGAGCCGCACGTAGCGGCAGTCGAAGAGGATGCGCACGCGACTACGCCTGCGGCGCGTCGGAGCGCAGCGGCGGCTCCGCGAGGAACCGACGGATGACCGCGGCCGCCTCGCGCGGCTGCTCGTAGTGCACGAGGTGGCCGACGCCGCGCAGCACCGAGAGGCGCGCATCGGGCAGGAGCGTGCGCAGGCGATGCTGCTGCGCGAGCGGTGTGATGTCGTCGAGGTCGGCGGCGATGAGCTGCACGGGCAGCCGGATGCGGTCGGCGACCTCGCCCACGGTGTGGCGGATCGACGCGTCGAACGCCTCGAGCACCGAGCGGCGCGACGCGTAGCGCGAGAAGTAGCGGTCGTGCTGGTCGTGGATCCACGCGCGGAGCGACCGGTCGCGCGTCTTCGCCATGAACGCGCTCATGCCGCGCACGATCGGCGGGGCGCCGAGCACCGCGAGCCCCGCGCGCTCCGGGAGCGCCGCAGCGGCCCGGTAGTAGCCGAGCGCGAGGAGCGATCCGATGCGGTTCGCGCCCGAGAGCGCGGGCGTCGCGATCGGGTTCACGAGCACGATGCGGGACGCGTCGAGGCCGCCCGCAGCCGCGTGCGCGACCACGATCGACCCGAACGAGTGGCCGAGCACCGCCGGAGCCTCGCCGGCTGCCGCCGCCTCGGCGGCGACGAGCGCACGGAGCCAGGTGGCGTAGGCATCGATGGTCGCGAGCGGGAGCGCGTCGGATGCGCCGAAGCCGGGCAGGTCGGGCGCGATGACGCGCAGCCCGGGCAGGTGCGCGGCGACCGGCTCGAGACCGTGGTGGTCGCCGCGGAAGCCGTGCACGAAGACGATCGCCGGCGCGTCCTCGGGGCCGTACTCGAAGACGGCGGTCCGGACGCCCTCGATGTCGACCGTGCGCTCGCGCTGCGGCAGGGCGTTCAGGAGCGTCCGGTACGGGGAGTCGATCGGCACGCGCCGAGCCTACCGGCGGCTGTGGGCGGCGGCGGCTACCGTGAGCGCATGACCGACCTCCAGCTCCGCAGCGGCACGATGCCCGATGCCGGCACGCGCGTGCCCGACGGCGGTGCGCGGCCCCTCGCCCGGCCGATCCTGGCGGTCTGCCCCGACGCCCCCGACCGCTGGATCGACCGCCTCGTCGTGTTCGACCTCGAGACGACCGGCGTCGATCCGGCCGAGGCGCGCGTCGTGACGGCGTACGTCGGGGTCCTCGACGCATCCGGCGCCGTCGTCGACGAGCGCTCCTGGATCGTCGACCCGGGGGTCGAGATCCCCGAGGGCTCGATCGCCGTGCACGGCGTGACGACCGAGCGGGCGCGCGCGGAGGGCGTGGAGGCCGCGGCGGCCGTGCGCGACATCCGCGACACGATCGCGGGGCACCTCGCGAAGGGCCTCGCGGTGTGCGCGTTCAACGCCGCCTACGACTTCTCGGTGCTCGACGCCGAGTGCCGCCGGCACGGCCTCGACACGATCGTCGCCCGGCCGGTGATCGACCCGATGGTGATCGATCGGCGCGTCGACCGGTTCCGCCGCGGCAAGCGCACGCTCACGGTCGCGACCGAGGTCTATGGCGTCGGCGCTCGC
>JAPSJX010000023.1 GCA_031178105.1 Agrococcus sp.
CACCGTCACGAACGGCGTCGCGACGACGACGGGCGAGCTGCTCGTGTCGTCGGCCGCCGCTGCCTCCGTGCAGCCGCCGATCGCCCGCGACGACGAGGTGACGGTGCGCCCCGGCGGGCTCGTCGAGATCCCCGTGCTCGTCAACGACGAGCAGCCCGATGGGCTGCCGCTCGCGCTCGACCCGCAGATCGTGGCGGCACCCGAGTCCGGGATGCTCTTCGTGGACGGCGATCGGATGCGCTACGTCGCGGGCGACGCGGCCGGCACCTTCACCGCGACGTACGGCGTCCGCGGCCCCGACGGGCAGACGGCGACCGCGGACATCGCGCTGCGCGTCACCGAGCGGGCGCAGCAGACGAACGCGGCGCCCGACGCCCCGACCGTCGAGGCGCGCGTGGTCGCGGGCGCCAGCATCGACCTCCCGCTGCCGCTCACGGACGCGGACCCGAACGGCGACCCCGTGCAGCTGCTGGGCCCGTCGTCCGCCCCGGCGCTCGGCTTCGTCACGCAGGCGGGCAGGTCGACCCTGCGCTACCAGGCGGGCGACTACTCGTTCGGCACCGACGAGTTCCGCTACCGGGTGACGGATGACCTGGGAGCGGTGAGCGAGGGCACCGTGCGCGTCGTGGTCGTCGAGCCCGGCGCCGCGCTGCCGCCCGTGCTGCGCGCCGACGAGGCGGTCATGCGCCCGGACTCGACGCTCGTCGTGCCGGTGCTCGACAACGACAGCGATCCGGCGGGGCTCCCGCTCGAGATCGTGGGCGTCGAGACGACGTCGCCCGGCGCCGGAGCGGAGGTGCAGGACGGGGCGGTGCTCGTGACCGCAGGCCCCGAGGCCGCGAGCATCGGCGTCGTGGTCGCCGTCGAGAACGCCGCGGGCACGACGGCCTCGAGCTGGCTGCGCATCGAGATCGACCCGGAGGCGCCGCCGCCCGTCGCAGACGTCGAGGACGTCCAGGTCCCCATCCAGTCCATCGCCGCCGATGACGCCGTGCGCATCTCGCCGCTCGCGCACGCATCGGTGCGCGACGGCCGCACCGACGTGCTGGAGGCCGGCCTCCCGATGGCTGTCGAGGGCGTGGCGCTCCGCGACGACGGCACGATCGAGATCGCCGTCGCCGACCGCACCCGCTTCGTGCCGTTCTCCGTCTCGCGCACCGACGCGCCCGGCGAGACCTCGACCGCCGTCATCGCGGTGCCCGGCAGGCAGGACGCGCTGCCGCAGCTCAAGCCGGGCGTTGCCCCGCTCACGGTGCGCGCCGGCGAGACGCTCGAGATCGACATCGACGCGGTCGTCGACACCGTCGACGGGGACGGGGCAGTGCTCACCGATGCGAGCGCGGTCGAGGCGTCGCCCACGGACGGCTCCAATCCGGTGATCGACGAGCGCACGCTGCGCTTCGTGCCCGAGCCCGGGTACTTCGGTCCCGCGAGCATGACCTTCGAGGTCACGGACGGCGACAGCCCCACCGACCCCGAGGGGCGCGTCGGCAGGATCGTGCTGCCGATCGAGGTGACGGCGGGCGACGAGGTGCCGCTCACGGTGCTGGGCTCGTTCATGCGGCTCGAGCCCGGCGCCGATCGCACGATCGACCTCGCCAGGGTCACGCGGGCGCCGGACCCCGCGCGCCTCGCGAGCGCCGAGTGGTCCATCGCCGAAGGCGTGCCGGAGGGCTTCGAGGCGGCGATCAGCGGCTCGCAGCTCACCGTGCGCGCGCTGCCGGACGCCGACCCCGGCACGACCGCGGAGCTGCGGGTGGGCGTGCGGGACGTCGCCGGCGACGGCGAGCCCGGTACCGTCGTGCTCTCGGTCATCTCGACGACCAGGCCGCTGGTCTCGCCCGTCGCCGACGAGATCACCCTCCAGCGCGGCACGAGCGCGCAGGTGACGCCGCTCGCGAACGACGAGGCGTCGAACCCGTTCCCCGACGACGCGCCGCTGCGCATCGGCGCGCTCCGCGCCACCGGAGCAGCGGCCCGCGGCATCGACGCGAGGCTGCAGGACGGCGCGGTGACGCTCGCCGCGAGCCCGGAGGCCGTGATCGGCGCGACGATCGTGCAGGTGCTCGTGCTCGACATCACCGGCGACCCGCGCCGCGGCGTCTGGAGCCCGATCACCATCACCGTGCAGGACGTGCCGGATGCGCCCGCCGCCCCCGTGCAGGTGTTCGACGAGCACGTCGACGGCGTCGTGAGCATGGCGATCGATCCGCCGCCGGACAACGGCAGCCCGATCATCGGCTACCGCATCGAGGGCGGCGGCATCGACGTGGACTGCGGGGTGACACCGCGCTGCACGATCGAGGGGCTGCCGGCCGGCGTGGAGCTGCGGCTGCGCGCGGTCGCCATCAACGCGCTCGGCGGCAGCGCGCCGTCCCCGCCCTCGGAGCCGGTGCACGCCGACCGGCTGCCGGCGCTCGTGCAGGGCGTGACCGCGGTGCCCGACGCGGAGCCGGGCGCAGCGCGCGTGGCGTGGAGGGCCGTGCCGCAGCCGCAGGGCGGCACGGCGGTCGAGGCCTACCTCGTGCGCATCACCGGCAGCGGCACGGATCGCGTCGTGCGGGTGGGCGCGACCGAGCGCACCGCGGTCGTCGCGGGCCTGACGCCGGGGCGCCCCTACGGCGTCGAGGTCGCGGCCGTGAACGATGCGGGCGTAGCCGACGACGCCTGGCGGTGGCCCTCGGCCCCCGTGCCCTTCACCGCGGTCGGCAAGCCCGGCACCGCAGCGGTGCTCATCACCGACCGCAGCGGCGGCACCGTGACGGCGCGCTGGTCGGCCGTCGACGCGGGCGGCGCCGCGACCGTGCGCTACACCGCCCGCATCGTCGCCATCGCCGATGTGCCGTCGCTCGGCTGCTCGAGCGCGGGCACAGGCGACCCGGCCGGCACGGCGGGCCTCAGCGCGAGCCTCTCCATCGACGACGGCGCCCGGGCCGTCGTCGCCGTCACGGCGGACAACGGCTGGCACTGCTCGGTCTCGGTCTCGGACCCCGTCTTCGGCCGGCCCTCGCCGATCGCGGCCGCCGACGTGACCATCGCGGCGGGCGGCGCCCAAGTCCGGGACAACGCGCTCGACGCGCAGATCGTCGCGATCCCGTCCGTCCCGGACGGGCTCTGGTTCGAGGCGCGCACCACGCAGTCGCCGCAGGCGATCGAGCCCGTCTGGCAGCGCGTCGGCGTCGGATCCTGGGTGACGCCCACCACCACCTCCTTCACGTACGGCCGTGAGGCATCCGTCGACGTGCGACTGTGCGCGCCGTCCGGCGCGGGCGCGGGCGCCGTCTGCTCCGAGCCGACCACCGTCGGCAGCGCGATGCCGCTCAGCCTGGTCGCGAGCGTCGCCTCCTGCACCCCGCTCCTGCCGCTCGACACGACCGCACCCGTGAACGCCACCCCGGACGCCCGCGGCGCGGTCGTCGCTCGCTACCTCGTCGACGGCCACTGGACCGACGAGCGGCCGTCGACCGCGCGCGTCCCCGCCGGGGCGACGCGGGTCGAGGCGTGGGGAGTCGTAACCTATCTGGAGTCCGATCCCCTCCGGGATCCGTCGCCCACCGTGGCGGGCTGCGGGCTGTGAACAGAGGGGGACCGCCTGTGGGCGTCGACGTCGCGAGCATCCAGGAGCTGTCAGAGCGGGTGGTCGAGGGCGTCGAGCGCGTGCTCGTCGGCAAGCCGCACGTCGTGCAGCTGTCGCTCACGGCGATGCTGAGCCACGGGCACCTGCTCATCGAAGACAACCCCGGCACGGGCAAGACGTCGCTCGCCCGCGCGCTCGCGGCTTCGATCGCCGGCACGTCGACGCGCATCCAGTTCACGCCCGACCTGCTGCCCGGCGACATCACCGGCATGAGCGTGTGGAGCCAGGGCGCGGGCGACTTCGAGTACCGGCCGGGTCCGGTGTTCGCGAACGTCGTGCTCGCCGACGAGATCAACCGCGCGAGCCCGAAGACGCAGGCGGCGCTGCTCGAGGTGATGCAGGAGGGGCGCGTGACCGTCGACGGCGTGCCGCACTCGGTGCCGCGCCCGTTCATGGTGATCGGCACGCAGAACCCGATCGAGCACGCGGGCACGTACGAGCTGCCGGAGGCGCAGCTCGACCGCTTCGCGCTCAAGGCGTCGATCGGCTACCCCGACCACGCGTCGACGCTCCGCATCCTGGCCGACTCGGGCGACGAGATCTCGCCCGACGACATCCGTCCGGTGACGGATGCCTCGACCGTGCAGGCAATGGCCGCGGTGATCCGCACGGTGCACGTCGAGCCGTCGATCGTCGACTACGTGGCCCGGCTCGTCGAGGCGACGCGGCAGGCCGACGAGGTGCGGCTGGGCGTCTCGGTGCGCGGTGCGCTCGCGCTCGTGCGCACGGCGCGTGCGTGGGCGGCGATCCACGGCCGCGACTACGTGACCCCGGACGACGTCAAGGCGCTCGCGGTGCCCGCGCTCGCGCACCGGCTCGTGCTTCAGCCGGAGGCTGAGTTCGACGACGTCCGGCCCGAGAGCATCGTGCAGCAGCTGATGCTCACCGTGGCGCCGCCCCGGCGCTGACATGCGCTGGCTCGACGGCGCGCTCGGAGCGCTCACCCCATGGGGGTGGACGCTGCTGGCGACCGTCGTGCTGGGTGTCGTCCTCGCGCGCACCCTCGGCTGGAGCGAGGCGATGGTGGCCGCCGTCGCCGCCGGCGGCCTCGTGCTCGGCGCCATCCCGTGGATCGTCGGCGAGCGCTGGGCGCGCGCCCGCATCGGCCTGAGCGCCGAGCGCGTCCCGGTCGGAGCCGAGGCGCTCGCGCTCGTCGAGGTCGCGCGCCCCTCGCGCGCCGCGACGCCTCGGCAGGTCGACCTCGGGCTCGACGACGAGGAGGCCGTGCTCGAGATCCCGCCGCTCGAGGTGGGGGCGAGCGTGCTGCGCAGCGTGCCGCTCGACACCTCGAGGAGGGGGCTCCGCGCGATCGGGCCCGCGACGATCCTCCGCACCGACCCGTTCGGCGTGCTCGAGCGGCGGCACCACCTCACCGAGACGCGCACGCTCGTCGTGCACCCCCGCGTCGTGCGGCTGCCGGGCGGCGCCGGCGGCATCGTGCGGGACCTGGACGGCGAGGCAGCGGCAGAGCGCACCGCCGACGACGTGTCGTTCCACAGCCTCCGCGAGTACGCGCCCGGTGACGACCGGCGGCTCGTGCACTGGCGGTCGAGCGCCCGGCACGGCAGCCTCCTCGTGCGGCAGTTCGAGCCGTCGCGCCGCGCCGACACGCTCATCGTCGTCTCCACCGACCCCTCGGAGTACGACGGCGACGACTTCGAGCTCGCGCTCTCGCTCGTCGGCACGCTCGGGCTCGCCGCGATCGCCGACCGCCGCACGCTCCGGGTCGTGGAGAGCCCAGCGACCGAGCGGGGCCCCGCGCAGCCCATCGACACCGCGACGCGCGAGCGGCTCCTCGACGCGCTCGCGGTGCTCGAGCCGCGCAGCGCCCACGGCATCGCGCAGGCCTCCCGCGCCTCGCGCGGCGGCGCACCCGGCAGCGTGGCGTGGCTCATCACCGGCTCGACGGTCGCGCCCCGCACGCTCCGCACCGCCGCGAACGGCATGCCCGCGGGTGTGGTGTCCATCGTCGTGCGCGCGGCCGTCGGTGCCGCCCCGGCCCGCTCGCGACTCGGCGACGCCGATGTCGTGACGGTGGGTGCGATCGAGGATCTCGCCCGCGGCATCCGCCAGTCGAGGTCGCCGTGACCGGGCGCGCCGCGGGCGCGGGGCTGCTGCTGCTCGCGATCGCAGCCGCGTGCGTGCCGATGTGGTGGATCTTCGGCACCCCGCAGCTCGTCGTCGCGCTCGCGGTCGCGCTGCTCGTCGGTGCCGCGATCGCCGCGGTCGGCGCGTGGCGCCGCTGGCGACCGGTGCCGCTGGGCGTCATGGGCCTCATCGCCCTCGCGCTGCTCGCCGTGCCGCTCACCGCGCCGCAGCGCATCCCGCGCGGGGAATGGTTGCCCGCCTTCGCCGAGGCCGGCGCCGCGATCGTGCTCGCATGGCGCCGGCTGCTCACGATCGGCCTGCCGGTCGGCACCGGCGACTCGCTCCTCATGGCGCCCGTCGTGCTCGTCCTCGCCGGCACGATCGTGGGCGTGACGCTCGCGCTGCGCTCCCGACGCGCGGAGGCGGCGGCGCTCGTGCCGGCCGTGCTGGCGGTCTGGGGCATCCTGTGGGGCCCGGACGACCTGCCCGCGCCGTGGCTCACAGGGCTCCTCACCATCGTGCTGCTCACCGGCTACGTGACGGTCGTGCGGCAGGCACGCCGCCGCAGCCGGGCGCCGCGCGCGCTGTCGTCGCTCGCCAGGCGGGTCGGCGCCGGCGCGATCGTCGCGGTGCTGGCGGGAGGCGGGGGCGCTGCCGCCGGTGCCCTGCTGCCGCTCCCCGAGCGCGTCGTGCTGCGCGGCGACAGCGCGAGCTCGGTGACGCTCGAGGCGGCCTCGCCGCTCTCCGGCTACCGCGCCAACTGGGCGGCCGACGCGCGCGACGCGGCGCAGCTGACGGTGACCGGCCTGGTGCCCGGCGATCGCATCCGCCTCGCCGCGCTCGACGACTACGACGGCGAGGTGCTCGGGGTGGGGCGCGCGGCCTTCGAGCGCGTCGCGAGCGCCGAGGAGGGGCAGGGCCGCATCGTCGGCATCACGGTCGGCGAGCTGTCCGGCCCGTGGCTGCCGAGCGTCGGCGTGCCGTCGGCGATCCGCTTCGTCGGCCCGCGGGCAGAGCTCCTCGCCTCGGGGCTGCACCGCGACGCCGAGCTGGGCGCGCTCGTGGTGCTGCCCGGGATCGTCGCGGGTGACGGCTACCAGCTGCTCGCCGAACCCGGGTCGCCCGTCGTCGCGGGCGACGCCGTCGCCGCGCTCCGGCCGGCGGATCCGGTGCAGGGCTCCGAGACCCTGCCCGACGCGATGCTCGAGGCCCTCGCCGCCTGGACGGGTGAGGCGAGCACGCCCGGTGAGCGGCTCGGCGCCATGGTCGACGGGCTGCGCGCCGCGGGGTACGTCAGCCACGGCGTGCTCGAGGACGAGGCACCGTCCCGCGCGGGGCACTCGCTCGAGCGGCTCGAGGAGCTGTTCAGCGAGCCGATGATCGGCGACGCCGAGCAGTATGCGACCGCTGCGATGCTGCTCGCCCGTCAGCTCGGCTTCGACGCGCGCGTGGTGGTCGGCTACACGCCGGATGCCGTGGAGGACGGCATGCCGACCGTGGTCCGCGGCGCCGACGCGGATGCCTGGATCGAGGTGCGCACGACGAGCGGGTGGGTCGGCATCGACGTCGTCGCGGAGGAGCGGCCCATCCCGGAGCAGCAGGACGGCGCACCCTCGATCGTCGAGGAGCCGCCCGCGCAGCAGGCGCCCGCCCCGGCGCCGGGAGGGCAGGAGCAGGGCGCAGACCCGGCCGCGCCGAGCGCACCCCAGGACCTCGGCGACCCGGCGTCGCGGCTGCTCGCCGCGTTCGGCGCGGGGGCGGCGGTGCTGGGGCTGCTCGCCCTCGTCGCCGCGCTGCCGGTGGGCCTCGTCGTGGCGAAGGTCGTCCGGCGCCGCCGACGACGTCGTGCGGACGCGCCGCGGGAGCGCGCGGAGCACGCCTGGACCGAGCTCGTGGATCAGCTGCGCGACCGCGGGGAGCCCCCGCGGCTCGACGGCACGCGGCTCGAGCAGGCGGCCGGAGACGAGCGGATGCGCGACCTCGCCGACCGCGTCGACCGAGCCGTGTTCGCGGCCGCGCCGCCGACGGACACGGAGATCGACGAGGCGTGGCGGCTGAGCGACGACGTGGTCGCCGCCCGCGACGTCGGTGCGGGCAGGCTCCGCCCGCTGCTCGCGAAGCTCAACCCCGCCTCGCTCGTCGGCCGCTGACGCGCGCACCCTCCACAGCGCTCGCGGCGGCGCCCACCACGCTCCACGGCCGGCGTGCATCCTGCCGGCATGGACACGCGCATCGCCCTGCCGCGGGCTCCCGCCGAGCCCGAGCCCGCGCCGTTCCCGCTCCTCGCGAGCCTCGCGCCCGTGCTCGGCGCGGTCGTGCTCTGGCTGCTGCTGCAGACGCCGACGGTGCTGGTGCTCGCGCTGCTCGGGCCGGTGATCGCGCTCGCGACGCTGGGGGACGGGCGGCGGGTGCGGCGGCGTCGGCGACGACGCGAGGGCGAGCGCTGGCGGGCGGAGCTCTCGGCAGCCGCCGGGCGGGTCGACGTCGCCCTCGACGAGCGCCGGGCGGCGCTCGCGGCCGCGCACCCCGGGCCGCGCGCGCTCGCGGCGCGACCCGCCCACGACCCGCACCGCTGGCGGCGCGCGCCGGGGGAGCGGCTGGCGGACGGCATGCCCATCGTGCTCGGCATCGGAGCGCTGCCGTCGGGCGTCGCCGTCGAGGGCGAGGTGCCGGCCGGCGATCCGCTCGCGCGCCGGCTGGGCGCGGCCGCCGAGGCGGAGCGGCTGCGCGGTGCAGCGGCCGTGCTGCTCGGGCCCGTGGTCGTGGACGCGAGCGAGGGGCTCGGGCTCGTGGGACCGGCACCGGTCGCGCTCGCCCTCGCGCGCGCGGCGGTCGTGCAGCTGCTCGAAGCCGTGCCGCCCGATGCCGCGGAGGTCATCGCCCCCGACGACGCGGCGTGGGACTGGCTCGCCGGGGCACCGCATCCGCTCCATCGCGAGCCCGGCTCGGTCGTGCGGCTCGTCGGCGAGGGGCTCGAGGCGACCGTGGCGGTCGCGCCGCTCGCATCGCGGCTGCCCCGGGAGTGCCGGCTGGTCGCGCACGTGGCGCTCGACCGCGTGCGGCTGCGCGGCCCGAGGCCCGGGGAGCGGGCCTGCGCGCCCGTCGCGCTCGCCGAGCGCGAGGCGGCAGCCGCGATCGCGCTGCTCGCCCGGGCAGCGGAGCACGCCGGCCTGCACCGCACGGGCGAGGCGGGCCGGGTCGAGCTCGACGCCCTGCCGGTCGCGACGGGTGGGCTCGCGGCGATCTTCCTCGCGGACGACGCGCCGATCGAGCTCGACCTCGTCCGCGACGGACCGCACGCGGTCGTCGGCGGCACGACCGGCTCGGGCAAGAGCGAGCTGCTGCTCGCGTGGGTCGCCGCGATCGCGGCCGGCAGGCCGACGACCGAGGTCGCCTTCCTGCTCGTCGACTTCAAGGGCGGCGCGGCCTTCGCCCCGCTCGCGGCGCTCGCGCACTGCGTCGGCGTCATGACCGACCTCGACGAGTCGGGCTCGCGGCGCGCCATCGAGAGCATGCGCGCGGAGCTGCGGCGGCGCGAGCGCCTGCTCGCGGCCCAGGGGGCGCGCGCGATCGACGAGGCGGAGGGCCTGCCGCGGCTCGTGATCGTCGTCGACGAGTTCGCCGCGATGCTGCAGGAGCTGCCCGACCTGCACCGGCTGTTCGTCGACCTCGCCGCACGCGGCCGGTCGCTCGGCGTGCACCTCGTGCTGTGCACGCAGCGTCCCGCGGAGGCCGTGCGCGACGCCCTGCTCGCGAACTGCGGCATCCGCATCTCCCTCCGCGTCACCGGGGAGCACGACGCGATCGCCATCACCGGCACCGCGGAGGCCGCCGCGATCCCGCTCGAGGCGCGCGGACGCTGCGTCGTGCGCGTCAGCGGCGGCGCGACGCGCACCGCGCAGGCGGCGATCGCCTCGCCGGCCCACCTCGCGCGGGTCGTCGCGGCGGCGGCCCGGCAGCCGCGCCCGGAGCGGCCGTGGTGCGAGCCGCTGCCGGCGCGGCTCCCCCTCGATGCCGTCGCCGGGGAGGGCATCCGGCTCGGTCTCCTGGACCTGCCGCGCGAGCAGCGCGTCGTCCCGCTCGTGTGGCGGCCGGCCGTGGATGGACCGCTCCTGGCGATCGGCGGCGCCGCGAGCGGCAGGACCTGCCTCGCCGACCTGCTCGCCGCACAGCTGGGCTGCCCGGTCGTCGACCGCGAGGACGCGCTGTGGGACGCGCTGTGGGACGCCCCGCGCGAGCCGGTGGGCGCGGCCGCGCCGCTCGTCGTCGACGACGTCGACCTGCAGCTCGCCCGGCTCGGCGAGGAGCAGCAGTCGCTCGTGGTGCAGCTGCTAGCGCGTCGGATGCGCGAGGGCGCACCGGTCGCGCTCACCGCCAGGCGCGTCTCGAGCGCGATGGGGCAGCTCGCGCCGCTCGCCGAGCTGCGCATCCTGCTGCGGATCGCGAGCAGGCAGGAGCACGTCGTCGCGGGCGGCTCCGGCCAGCTGCACGACGCCTCCCTGCCCGCCGGCGCCGGCTGGTGCGGCGACGAGCGCATCCAGCTCGCGATGGCGGCGGCGCGCGCGCCGCGGCGGGCGCCGCGCGCCGTGCCGCTGCCCGCGGGCCGCGCGGCGGTCGTGCTCGGCGCCGGTGCGGCCGCGCCGCCGCTCGGCGACCGCGCGGGACGGCCGGGGCAGGCGGCCGACGTCGTCGTCGGCACCGTCTCGGAGTGGGAGGCGGCGTGGGGTGAGCTGGATCGGCTGCGGGCCGACCGGCCGGTCGTCGTGCTGGGCGTCGACGAGCGAGCGCTGCGACAGGTGCTGCGGCACGCGCCGCCGGCCCCGCCGATGCGCGCCGCGCCCGCCTGGGTGCTCGTCGACGGCCGGTTCGAGCGGCTGCGCTACCCGAGCAGCGACGCGACGGGGACCGCCTGAGCGCCGAGCGACGATGCGACGCCGGGGTGGACGACCTGCCCGCCGGTCGTGTTGAGGCCCTGCGCGAGCCCGTCGTCCGCCCGCAGCGCCTCGCGCCAGCCGAGGTCGGCGATCCGGGCGGTCGCCGCGAGCGTCGCGTTCGTGAGCGCCGACGTCGACGTGCGCGGCACCGCGCCCGGCAGGTTCGCGACGCACGCGAAGACCGAGCCGTGCACGCGGAAGGTCGGCTCGCCGTGCGTCGTCGGCCGGGAGTCGGCGAAGCAACCGCCCTGGTCGATGGCGATGTCGACGAGCACCGAGCCCGGGCGCATCCCCTCCACCATCGCGCTCGTGACGAGCTTCGGCGCCTTCGCGCCAGGGATCAGCACCGAGCCGATGACGAGATCGGCGTCCGCCACCGCCTCGGCGACGGTGACGAGGTTCGAGTGCAGCGTCTGCACCCGGCCGCCGTAGACGACGTCGAACTGGCGCAGCCGCGGCAGCGAGACGTCGAGCACGGTCACCCGGGACCCGAGGCCGACCGCCATCTCGACCGCCGCGGTGCCCGCGACGCCGCCGCCGAGCACGACGGTGTGGCCGGCGCGGGTGCCCGGCACGCCGCCGAGCAGCAGGCCGGCGCCGCCCGCCGGAGCGGTGAGCAGCGACGCGCCCTGCGTGACCGACAGCCGGCCGGCGACCTCGCTCATCGGCGCGAGCAGCGGCAGCGAGCCGTCGGGTGCGCGCACCGTCTCGTACGCGATCGCGGTCGTGCCGCGCTCGAGCAGGGCCTGTGCGAGGTCCGGCGACGCCGCGAGGTGGAGGTAGGCGAACAGCGTCAGGTCGTCGCGCAGGAAGCCGAGCTCCGCCGTCGTCGGCTCCTTCACCTTGAGCACGAGCTCCGATGCCCAGGCCTCCGCGGCCGTCGCGACGGTGCGCGCCCCCGCCGCGGCATAGGCATCGTCGGGGATCCCGCTGCCGAGGCCGGCGCCGGCCTCCACGACGACCTCGTGGCCTCGGGCCACGAGCTCCGCCGCGCCGGCCGGGGTCAGCGCGACGCGCGCCTCGTCGGCCTTGACCTCGCGCGGGACCCCGACGAGCATCACACGGACTTGGTGGAGGCGATCGCGCGGCCGATCACGTCGACGGCCTCGCGCAGCTGGTCGTCGGTGATCGCGAGGCTCGGGAGGAAGCGAAGCACGTTGTAGTCGGTGCCGGCCGTGAGCACGAGCACGCCGTCGAGGCCGGCCGCCTGCGAGATGGGCGCGGTCGGGATGGGCGCGCCCGACTCGGGATCGATGAACTCGATGGCGAGCATCGCGCCGCGACCGCGGACCTCGATGATCTCGGGGTGCTCCTCGGCGAGCCCGTCGAGCAGCGGGCGCAGCACGCGCTCGATGCGCTGCGCCTCGGCGTTCAGGTCGGCCGACTCGATCTGCTCGAAGACGGCGACCGCCGCGGCGCACGCGACGGGGTTGCCGCCGAACGTGCCGCCGATGCCGCCGACGTGCACGGAGTCCATGATCTCGGCGCGGCCGGTGACGCCCGCGAGGGGCATGCCGCCGGCGATGCCCTTCGCCGAGAGCACGAGGTCCGGCACCCAGCCGAGCTGCTCGGACGCGAAGGTCGTGCCGGTGCGGCAGATGCCCGACTGCACCTCGTCGGCGATCATGACGACGCCGTTCGCGGTGCACCACTCCTGCATCGCGGGCAGGTAGCCGTCCGCGGGCACGATGAAGCCGCCCTCGCCCTGGATGGGCTCGATGACGAGGCACGCGAGGTCGGAGACGCCGACGTGCTTCTCGAGGTAGTACTGGGTTCGCTCGGCGGCCTCGACGCCGTCCAGCTGGTCCTGCAGCGGGTAGGAGCCCGGCGCGTGGAAGATGTCGGAGGCGAGCGGACCCATGCCGGTCGCGTAGGGCGCCGGCTTGTAGTTCATCGTCATCGTGAGGTTGGTGCGGCCGTGGTAGCCGTGCTCGACGACGGCGACCGCGCGGCGGCCGGTGTGCTTGCGAGCGACCTTGACGCCGTTCTCGACGGCCTCGGAGCCGGAGTTCACGAAGAACGTCTTCTTCTCGTGGTCGCCGGGGGTGTGGGCGGCGAGGTACTCGGCGACGCGCACGTAGGGCTCGTAGGGGGTCGTGCCGAACAGCGAGTGCGTGAGCTTGCCGACCTGCTCGCGCACCGCGGCGACGACCGCGTCGTTCGTGTGGCCGACGGTCGTCACACCGATGCCGCAGCCGAGGTCGATGAAACGGTTGCCGTCGACGTCGGTGATGATCGCGTCGTGCGCGGACTCGATGAAGACGGGCAGCTGGTGGGGGATGCCCTGCGGCACCGCCTTCGCCTTGCGCTCGAGCAGCGCGCGGCTCTTCGGGCCGGGGATCTCGGTGACGACGGAGCGGGACGGCGCGTAGGCAGCGATGTCGGTCATGGGCTCGATCCTACGCCGGGTGCGAGCCGCGAGCGCGCGACGCCTACGCTGATGCCATGCCGATGCAGCACGACTACGCCGTCGAGGTCGAGTGGACCGGGGCCGGCGACGAGGGCACGAGCTCCTACCGCTCCTACGCGCGCGACCACGTCGTGCGCGTCGACGGGCTGCCCGACATCCTCGGCTCCGCGGATCGGACGTTCCGCGGCGATCGCGGGCGGCACAATCCCGAGCAGCTCCTGCTCGCGGCGCTCGCGCAGTGCCACATGCTCTCGTACCTGCACCAGGCGGCGAGCCGCGGCATCGTCGTCACCGCCTACCGCGACGCCGCGACCGGCACGATGGTCACCGAGGGCTCCGGCGGCCGCTTCACCCGGGCGGTGCTGCACCCGGTCGTCACGATCGCCGACGCCGCGCGCGCGGCGGATGCGCTCGACGCGCACGGCCAGGCCGGTCGGGACTGCTTCATCGCCTCGTCCGTCGCCTTCCCGGTGCTGCACGAGCCCACGATCGTCGTGGCCGGCGCCGTCGTCGCGGGCGCGGGCGCGCAGGGGGCGAGCTGATGCGCCGCGTCATCATCCTCGGCTCGACCGGGTCCATCGGCACCCAGACCCTTGACGTCATCCGCGCCAACCCCGACCGCTTCGAGGTCGTCGGGCTCGTCGCGGGCAGCGACCGCGCCGGCCTCGAGGCGCAGCAGGCGGCCTTCGGCGGCGAGGCGGCGCTCGGCGCGGACGCGGCCGTGACGATGATCGAGTCGGTCGAGTGCGACGTCGTCGTCAACGGCATCACCGGCTCGGTCGGACTCGCGCCGACGCTCGCGGCGCTCGATGCGGGCAGGACGCTCGCGCTCGCGAACAAGGAGTCGCTCATCGCCGGCGGCGACCTCGTCATGCGGCGGGCGGCGCCCGGTCAGATCGTGCCCGTCGACTCCGAGCACTCCGCGATCGCGCAGTGCCTGCGCGCGGGCGACCACGGCGAGGTCCGTCGCCTCGTGCTCACGGCATCCGGAGGACCGTTCCGCGGATGGTCGCGCGAGCGCATGGCCGACGTGAACCCTGCGGATGCGCTCGCCCACCCGACGTGGGACATGGGGCCGATGGTGACGACGAACTCGGCGACGCTCGTGAACAAGGGCCTCGAGGTGATCGAGGCGCACCTGCTGTTCGGCATCCCGCTCGCGCAGATCGACGTCACCGTGCACCCGCAGTCGATCGTGCACTCGATGGTCGAGTTCGTCGACGGCTCCACGATCGCGCAGGCGTCGCCGCCCGACATGCGCCTGCCGCTCTCGCTCGGGCTGGACTGGCCGCACCGCGTGCCCGGCGTCGGGGCGCCGCTCGACTGGACGACGGCGTCGAGCTGGACCTTCGAGCCGCTCGACGAGGCCGCCTTCCCGGCCGTCGCGCTCGCGAAGCGGGTGGGGCAGCTCGGCTCCACCTACCCGGCCGTCTTCAACGCCGCGAACGAGCAGGCGGTCCACGCCTTCCACGCCGGTGAGATCGGCTTCCTCGACATCATCCCGGCGATCGAGCGGGTGCTCGAGCAGCACGAGCCGGGGGAGCTGACGCTCGAGCTCGTGCTGCAGGCCGAGCGCTGGGCGCGCCGCGTCGCCGACGAGGTCTGCGGCGTCGGCCGCTGACCCTCCCTCCCGCCGGACGCCGAACTTCCCTCTCCTGCGGGTTCTCACGGCCGAGACCCGCAGGAGAGGGAAGCTCGGCGTTCAACGGGGCTGGACGACGACGTCGACGCCCGAGCGGTCGATCGCGGCGACCACCTCGCCGGCGTCGTCCCACCACCGCGCGTAGTGGTCGGGATCGCGGTTGATCTGCACCGCGTGCGCGACGCGCGTGGGCTCCATCGCGTCGCGGCCCTCGACCCGCGCGAGCACGCGGTAGAAGAGCACGGCCGAGCCGTAAGCATCCATGCGCACCTCGTACGGCCCCCAGGGGTCGCGCTGCTGGAAGAGCCCGCGCGAGTCCGGGCCGGCCTCGTCGCCGCGGTCGAGCACCCGCAGGCTCGACTCGCCCATCGCCGTCATCACCGCCACCCGGACATCGCGCTCCGACATCCCCAGGTCGCGGCCGGCGCGCATGACGACCGCCGCGTGCTCGAGCTGCTCGCCGCTCCACGGCCCCACCGCGCTGGGCACGTCGCCCTCGACGATCGCCGTCTGCTGCACCGGGTCGGCGTCCGGGCGGGTCGCGATCCAGACCACCAGCAGCACGAGCGCGAGCCCGATGACGCCGAGCACGATGCCGCGGCCGTCCGAGGCCGCGCTGGGGATGCGCTCGGCGGGGCTCGTCGCGCCCCTCGATGCCGAGCCCGCTGCCATGCGCCTCAGCGTAGGGACATCGGCTGTGCGACTAGCCTGAGCGGCGATGGAACCCGTGCTGCTCTACATCGTCGGCGTGCTCGTCGTCGTCGTCGGCCTCGCCGTCTCGATCGGCCTGCACGAGCTGGGCCACCTCTGGCCCGCGAAGGCCTTCGGCGTGCGGGTCGGCCAGTGGATGATCGGCTTCGGTCCCACGCTCTTCTCGTTCCGCAGGGGCGAGACGGAGTACGGGGTCAAGGCGATCCCGCTCGGCGGCTACATCTCGATGTCGGGCATGTTCCCGCCGCTGCGTCCGGGCGGGGAGTCGCGCGACGCCTCGACCGGGTTCCTCGACACGCTCGTGCAGGATGCGCGCGACTCGAGCGCCGAGACGATCCACGAGGGCGAGGAGCACCGCGCCTTCTGGCGGCTCGCGACCTGGAAGCGCATCGTCATCATGCTCGGCGGGCCGACCATGAACCTGCTGCTCGCGACCGTGCTCTACGCGCTCGTGCTGTGCGGGTTCGGCATCGCCGTGCCGTCGACGACCGTCTCGGCGGTCTCCGAGTGCGTGATCTCGGCGACCGAGGAGCGCACCGAGTGCGAGGCCGGTGACCCCGAGGCGCCCGGCGCCGCGGCCGGCATGCTGCCGGGGGACACGATCGTCCGCATCGACGGGCAGCCCGTCGCCGGCTGGGCCGACGTGCAGGCGGCGATCCGCGACCGCGCGGGGGAGCCGACGCCCTTCGTCGTCGAGCGCGACGGCGAGCAGCTCGAGCTCGACGTCACCCCGCTCGCGACCGAGCGCTACGTCTTCGACGATCGCGGCGAGCGCGTCGAGTCGGGCGGGGCGCCGGTGACCGAGACGATCGGCTTCGTCGGCGTCGGCCCGCTCTACGTGATCGAGCAGCAGCCCGCATCCGCAGTGCTCCCCGCCGTCGGCGACAACGTCGCGCGCGTCGGCGAGCTCATCCTCAACCTGCCGCAACGGCTCATCGACGTCGCGGAGGCCGCGTTCGGACCGGGGGAGCGCGACCCGAACGGCCCGATGTCGGTCGTCGGCGTCGGCCGGATGGCCGGCGAGATCGCCGCGCTCGACCAGGTGCCGGTGCTCGAGCGGGTGAGCGCGATGGTGCAGCTGCTCGCGAGCCTCAACGTCGCGCTCTTCGTGTTCAACCTGATCCCGCTCATGCCGCTCGACGGCGGCCACGTGCTCGGCGCCGTCGTCGATGCCGTCCGTCGCACCTGGGCCCGGCTGCGCGGCACGGTCGCGAAGCCGCTCGACACCGCGAGGTGGGTGCCGGTCACGCTCGTCGTGACCGGCGTGCTCGGGATCATGAGCGCGCTGCTCATCTATGCCGACATCGTGAAGCCGGTCAGCGTCTTCGGCGGCTAGCCGGGGTGCCCGTCGGCAGCGGCGTGCCCTGGTGGAACCGCTGGCGCCAGCGCCCGTCGGACCGCACCCACAGCGAGCTGCGCAGCGCCTCCGTCGCGCCGGTCCCGCGCCACACGAGGAGCATCGCGTCGGCGGCCACGCGATGGGTCGCGATCGGCTCGAGCTCGACCGGCGACGGCAGCGGCGCGACCTCCGCGAGCAGCTCGTCGCGGCTCCGCCGGCGACCGGAGGCGCCGATCTCCTCCCACTCCGGGTGCAGCAGCGCGGCGACGCGCGCGCGGTCGGCGCGGACCTCGTCGCGCAGCAGCTCCCGCTCGAGGCGCACGACGGCCGCCTCGTCGGGGTCGTCGGCGAGGAAGCCCTCGAGGTCGTCGAACAGGCCGACGGAGGCGGACGTGCGAGGGGCGGCCGGGGCGCGCGTGACGCCGCCGAACCCGGGCCCCGCATCCGGCACGAGCCCGCGCTGATAGGCGGTCGCGGCGCCGTTCGCGAGCCGGTCGGCCTCCTCGTTGAGCGGGTGGCCCGCGTGGCCGCGCACCCACTCGAAGCGCACGACGCCGCCGGCCGCCTTCCGCGCCGTCATGAGGCGGTCGAGCTCCTCGAGCAGCTCGCGGTTCATGACGGGCTTGCCGTCGGCCTTCCGCCAGCCCTTGCGCTTCCAGCCGGGCATCCACTGCGTGATCGACTTGATGACGTACTGGCTGTCGCACAGGACCAGGAGCTCGTCCACGCCCTCGGTCTGCTGCAGCAGGTCGATGACGGCCGACAGCTCGCCGATGTTGTTCGTGCCCTGCGGCTGGCCGCCCGCCGCCCAACGGGCGTCGTCGACGTACCAGCCCCAGCCGGTGGGGCCGGGGTTGCCCAGGGAGGAGCCGTCCGCTGCTGCCGTGATCACCCGATGAGTCTGCCAGCGTAGGCTTGCGCCCATGGCAGCCATCAATCTCGGCAAGCCCGAGCCGCTCACGCTCGCGCCCCGTCGCAAGAGCAGGCAGATCAAGGTCGGCAAGGTGCTCGTCGGAGGCGACGCGCCCGTCTCGGTCCAGTCGATGACCACGACGAAGACGACCGACATCAACGCCACGCTCCAGCAGATCGCCGAGCTGACCGCGACCGGCTGCGACATCGTGCGCGTCGCGGTGCCGAGCCAGGACGACGCTGATGTGCTGCACATCATCGCGAAGAAGAGCCAGATCCCGGTGATCGCCGACATCCACTTCCAGCCGAAGTACGTCTACCAGGCGATCGACGCGGGCTGCGCGGCGGTGCGCGTCAACCCGGGCAACATCCGCAAGTTCGACGACCAGGTGGGCGAGATCGCGAAGCGGGCCAAGGCGGCGGGCGTGAGCCTCCGCATCGGCGTGAACGCCGGATCCCTCGACCCACGGCTGCTCGAGAAGTACGGGAGGGCGACGCCCGAGGCGCTCGTCGAGTCGGCCGTCTGGGAGGCGAGCCTGTTCGAGGAGCACGACTTCCACGACTTCAAGATCTCGGTGAAGCACAACGACCCCGTCGTGATGGTGAAGACCTACCGGCAGCTCGCCGAGCGGGGCGACTGGCCCCTGCACCTCGGCGTCACGGAGGCGGGACCCGCGTTCCAGGGCACGATCAAGTCGTCGACGGCGTTCGCCATCCTGCTCGCCGAGGGCATCGGCGACACCATCCGCGTGTCGCTCTCGGCCCCGCCCGCCGAGGAGATCAAGGTCGGCCTGCAGATCCTGCAGTCGCTGAACCTGCGGGAGCGCAAGCTCGAGATCGTGTCGTGCCCGTCGTGCGGCCGCGCGCAGGTCGACGTCTACTCGCTCGCGGACGCCGTCACGGAGGGCCTCAAGGACGTGCAGGTCCCGCTGCGGGTCGCCGTCATGGGTTGCGTCGTGAACGGCCCGGGCGAGGCCCGCGAGGCGGACCTCGGCGTCGCCTCCGGCAACGGCAAGGGGCAGATCTTCATCAAGGGCGAGGTCGTCAAGACGGTGCCCGAGGCGCTCATCGTGCCGACGCTCATCGAGGAGGCGCGCAAGATCGCCGACGAGCAGGGCCTGCCCGCGGGCGAGGCCACGGTCGTCACGGCCTGAGCGGCTCGCGATGACCGCCGCGACGGGGCTGCCCGCGCGCGAGCATCCGTCGCAGCGGCGCATCCTCTGGGTGCTGTCGACGGCGCAGGCGCTCGGTGGTGTCGCGAACGGCGTCGCCCTCGGGGTCGGCTCGCTGCTCGTCGCGCAGGTCACCGGCCGCGAGGAGCTCGCGGGGCTCGCCGCGACCCTGCTCACGCTCGGCAGCGCGGGGCTCGCGCTCCCGCTCGCCCGACTGGCGCACCGCCGCGGGCGGCGCGTCGCGCTCACGTCCGGCTCGCTCCTCGCGCTCGTGGGCACCGTGCTGCTCGCCGTCGGCGGCTCGCTCGGCTCGCCGTGGATCGTGCTCCCCGGCTTCCTGCTGCTCGGCGGCGCGATGGCCGTCAACCTGCAGTCGCGGTTCGCGGCCACCGACCTCTCGCAGCCGTCCCGACGCGGCCGCGACCTCGCGCTCGTCGTCTGGACGACCACGATCGGCGTCATCGTCGGGCCCAACCTCATCGCGCCGGGCGACGCGCTCGGCACGGCGCTCGGACTGCCTCACCTCGTCGGCGCGTACGTCATCTCCGGTGCGGCGACGGCGCTGATGGCGGCGGTGCTGTGGGTGCTGCTGCGGCCGGATCCGCTGCTCGAGAGCCGCGCCGCCGCGCCCGTCGCCGTCGGCAGGACGGTGCGGCTGCGGCTGCGCGACCACCCGCGCGCGGTGGCCGCGGTCGTCGCGGTCGCGGCCGCCCACGCGACGATGGTCGGGGTCATGGCGCTCACGCCCGTCCACCTCGAGCACGCGGGCCACGCCCTGGCGCTCATCGGCTTCACGATGAGCGCGCACACCGCGGGCATGTACGCCCTGTCGCCGGTCTTCGGCTGGCTCACCGACCGGGTCGGCGCGCGCGCCACGACGCTGCTGGGCGCGGGCATCCTGCTGGCCTCGGTCGTCGCCAACCTGCTGCTCGGGCCGGACCTCGCGCCCGTCGGGCTCGCGCTGCTCGGACTCGGCTGGAGCGCTGCGACGGTCGCCGGATCCACCATCGTCGCGGGCGCCGTCCCGCCGCCGCTGCGGCCCGCGCTGCTGGGCCGCAGCGACCTCGTGATGGGTCTCGCGGGCGCCGCGGCAGGAGCCGCGGCCGGGCCGCTCCTCGGCCTCGCCGGCTACGGCGGGCTCAACCTCACGATGCTGCCGATCATCGCGACCGTCGCGATCGCCGCGGTGCTCGCGACCCGTCGGGCGGATGCGCCCTCCGGCGACAGCGCTGCCCCCAGCGCCCGTCCAGCGGCTCCGTCCGGCCGCCCGGTACCGTGAGCGAGGCGGTCGCCGCCACCGCGCCAGCCGCCACCATGCCAGAAGGAGCGCCCGTGTCGAACGCAGTCCCCGGCCGGGACCCCATCACGCCCGAGGAGCTGGAGCGCGCCACGCGCATCATCCGCGCGGTCGAGCAGTCGTTCCAGTCGACGGTGGTCGGCCAGCACCAGCTGCTGCGCTCGCTGCTCGTCGCCCTGCTCACCGGTGGTCACGTGCTCATGGAGTCGGTGCCGGGGCTCGCGAAGACGACCGCCGCGGCGACGCTCGCGCGCTCCGTGACGGCCTCCTTCCACCGCATCCAGTGCACCCCGGACCTGCTGCCGAGCGACATCGTCGGCACGCAGATCTACGACCAGCACTCCGGCGACTTCCGCACCCAGCTCGGCCCCGTGCACGCGAACTTCGTGCTGCTCGACGAGATCAACCGCTCGAGCGCCAAGACCCAGTCGGCGATGCTGGAGGCGATGCAGGAGCGCCAGACCTCGATCGGCGGCGAGACGCACCGGCTGCCGGAGCCGTTCCTCGTGCTCGCGACCCAGAACCCGATCGAGCAGGAGGGCACGTACACGCTGCCCGAGGCGCAGCTCGACCGCTTCCTGCTCAAGGAGGTGCTCGGCTACCCGTCTCCGACGGAGGAGGCGGAGATCGTGCGCCGCGCCGAGACCGGCGTCTTCGAGGCGCCCGACGAGCCGGTGGCCTCGCTCGACGACGTGCGGTTCCTCCAGGCGCTCGTGAAGCGCGTCTACGTCGACCAGGCCATCACGAACTACGTCGTGCAGCTCATGTACGTGACGCGGCACGCCGAGGACTACATCGGCGCGCAGCTCGCCGGCTACATCGAGTACGGCGCGAGCCCGCGCGGCTCGCTGTCCTTCGCGCAGGCATCGCGCGCGCTCGCGCTCGTCCAGGGGCGCGACTGGGTGATCCCCGAGGACGTCAAGGACCTCCGGCACGCCATCCTGCGGCACCGGCTGATCCTCGGCTACGAGGCGGAGGCCGACGGCGTGACGAGCGAGGAGATCATCGACGCGATCTTCGCCGCAGTGCGGACCCCGTAGGAACCGCCGTGGAGCGACGACTGCGCAAGGTGAAGACGACCATGTCGATCCACGCGCACCGCCGCACCCTCGAGCTGCTCGACGGCGAGTACGCGTCGATCCACCACGGCCGCAGCCACGACTTCGACGACCTGCGCGAGTACCAGCCGGGCGACGACGTCAAGGACATCGACTGGAAGGCGACCGCGCGCAGCCACGTGCCGCTCGTCAAGCGCTACATCGCCTCGCGCCAGCACAACCTGCTGCTCGTCGTCGACTCGGGCCGCAACATGGCGGCGATCGCGGAGTCGGGCGAGACGAAGCGCGAGATCGCGATCCTCGTCGCGGGCGTGCTCGGGTACCTCGCGACCCGGCACGGCGACCGCGTCGGCCTCCTCATGGGGGACGCCGACCGGCTCGAGAGCATGCAGGAGGGCGGCTCCGAGTCGCACCTCGAGCGCATGCTGCGCCGCGTCGACGAGACGATCGCGCTCGAGGGGCCGCGCTCCGACCTCGAGGGCGTGCTCGGGCAGGCGGTGCGGCGGATGCGCCGGCGCTCGCTCATCGTCGTGATCGCCGACGACCTCGCCTACACGCACGACCTCGACGTGCACCTCGGCCGGCTGCACACCCGCCACGAGGTGCTGTGGGTCTCGATCGGCGACGCCGACCTGATGTCCCGCCACCGCGACCACCGCGAGCTCGTCGGCGTCGACTCCGGGCTCGGCCTGCCGCCGTTCCTGCGCCGCGACCGCGGGCTGCGGAGGGCGTTCGACGAGGCGACGGCCGAGCGACGGCACCGGCTGGAGACGGGCCTGCGCTCGCTCGGCATCGCATCCGTGCGGATCGGCGACAGCGCCGGAGCGATCGGCGGCCTCTTCCGGCTGCTCGAGAGGCACCGGCGTGCGCGCCGCTGACCGCGCGGCCTCCCTCGCGCAGCTGCCCGCGCCCGACACCTACGGGCCGTTCGGCTACGGCCCGTGGTGGCTCGTCGGCGCGGCGGCGCTGCTGCTCGTGCTCGCCGCCTATGCCTTCGCCTGGGCGTGGACGCGACCCCGCGGCATCCTCGAGCCGCCGCCCCCGCCGCCCGTCCCGATCGACGTGCGGAGCGTGAAGCAGAAGTACCTCGGGATGATCGACGAGGTCGCGCAGGAGCACGCCGACGGCGAGCTCGACGCGCGCGGGCTCGCGCAGCGCCTCAGCCTCGTGCTGCGCTTCTTCGCGCACGAGTCGACCGGGGTCGTCGCCGAGGTGATGACGCTGCGCGACCTGCGGGGCGCCGACCTGCCGAGCGTGCACGGCGCGGTCGAGCAGTACTACCCGTCGTCGTTCCGGCGCGCGGCGAAGCACGACCCGGAGGCGGCGATCGCCGCCGCGCGGCAGGTGGTGTCGACGTGGATGTGACGCTGCTGTGGCCGTGGGTGCTGCCGATCGCGATCGCGATCGGGCTGCTGCTCGCCGCGCTCGGACTGTGGCTGCCGAGGCGCAAGCGCGACCGCGGCCTCCCTGTCGCGCACGTCGACCGCATGACGTCGCTCGCCGCGTTCCGCTGGGCGCTGCTGCGCTACCGGCTGTGGATCGGCGCCGCGCTCGCCGCATCGCTCGTCGGCGTCGCGGTGGCGGGCGCGATCGGCTCGCGCCCCTCCGGCATCAGCGCGAACCATGAGGAGGACTACAAGCGGGACATCGTGCTGTGCCTCGACGTCTCGGGCTCCATGGTCGACGTCGACGCCGAGATCCTGGGCGTCTACCAGCAGATCGCCACGCAGCTGGACGGCGAGCGCATCGGCATGCGCATCTTCGACGCGTCGAGCGTGATGGCCTTCCCGCTCACGAGCGACTACGACTACATCGCCGGCCAGCTCGGGCGCTACCAGCGCGCCCTGAACGGCACGCTCGGCCCTGAGGAGCAGTTCAACTACCTCGCCGGCACCGCGAGCGGCCTCGGCGCGTCGCTGGTGGGTGACGGGCTCGCCTCCTGCGTGCTCGACTTCGCCGACCTCGAGGCGAGCGAGCGCCCGCGATCGATCATCCTGGCGACCGACAACGTGGTGAACGGCCAGCAGATCTTCTCGCTGCCGCAGGCCGGGCAGCTCGCGGTCGACAACGAGGTGCGCGTCTACGCGATCAACCCGTTCGACTTCGGCGGCGACATGGCGTCGCAGGAGCTGCGCGAGATCTCCGAGGGCACGGGCGGCGCGTACTTCGCGCTCGACTTCGCGCAGACGGTCCCGCAGATCGTCGACCGCGTCAACGCCATCGAGGCCGGGTACATCGAGACCCCGCCGCAGGTGCAGGTCATCGACCGCCCCGGCGCGCTCCCGCTCATCGTGCTCGTGCTCGTCGCGGTCGTCTGCCTCGCCGCCTGGAGGGTGCGACTGTGATCACCTTCCACCCCACGCTCCCGATCGTCGTCACCGTGCTCGGTTCGGCGATGCTCGCGCTCTGCGCCTGGCAGCTCATCGCCGTCCGCGGCCGCAGGCTCGCGTGGCTCCGCCGCTCGCTGCTCGTGCTGCTCGCGGTCGCGATGGCGTTCCGCCCGGCCCTGCCGGGCGGCGAGGTGCCGACCGCGACGATCCAGGCACGCGTCTTCATCGTCGTCGACACCTCGCAGTCGATCGCCGCCGAGGACTGGGGGAGCGAGCCACGGCTGGTCGGCATGCAGGAGGACGTCGTCGAGATCGCGCGCGCCTTCGCCGGCGCCGACCTCTCGGTCATCTCCTTCGACTCGCAGGCGATCCTGCGGGTCCCGCTCACCGACGACGGCTCCGCGGTCATCGAGATGGTGCGAGCGCTCCGGCCGGAGATCGCGCAGCAGTCGCGCGGCACCTCGGTCGCCGTCGCGCACGATCTGCTGCGCACCGAGCTCGAGCGCAGCGAGGCCGCCGAGCCGGACTCGCCCGCGATCGTGTTCTACCTCGGCGACGGCGAGCACACCGCCGAGGCGCCGCCGCAGTCGTTCGACGACGTCGGAGGGCTCGTCGACCGCGGGCTCGTGCTCGGCTACGGCACCGAGCGGGGCGGGCGGATGCGGGTGTCGAGCTTCGATCCCGCCGCGGCGGAGCAGTACCTCCAGGATCCCGCCGGCGGCGATGCCCTCTCGCGCATCGACGAGCAGCAGCTGCGCGCGATCGCCGATCAGCTCGGCGTGACCTACCTCCACCGGGCGCCGGGGCTCCCCATCGCGGACGCGCTCGGGCCGATGGCAGCGGCGGACGGCGAGGCGAACCTCGACCGCACCGAGGAGGCCAGGCTCGAGATCGCCTGGGTGCTCGGCCTGCCGATCGCGCTGCTGCTCGCGTGGGAGGCCCTCAGCCTCGCCCGCTCGCTGCGCGGCACGCGGGGCATCCTGCGTCGAGAGGACGCGCGATGAGGCGGATGCGGGTGCTCACCGACGCCCAGCGGCGCACGCTGCGCTGGTGGCTCATGCTCGGGCTCATCCCCGTGGCGCTCGCGGTGCTCGTCGTCGCGACGAAGCTCATCAGCGTCACCGTGCTCTCGCAGGCCGCGATCGACCGCTTCGAGGGCCGCGCGTACGCGCAGGGCGCGGAGGCGGCGCGCGGGCTCGAGGTCTGGAACTGGGTCGAGCCGTGGAAGGGGCCGTTCGACCTCGGGGTGAGCCTCGTGATGGCCGGCTCGCTCGAGGAGGGCCGGGCGAAGCTCGAGGAGTCGCTCGTGCTCCACGGCGAGCCCGTCACGCCGCCGCAGCTGCACGAGCACTGCATCATCGTCGCCTCCCTCGTCACGGCGATCGAGAAGCAGGGCGACGTCGCTCGCGAGGCCGGCGACGTCCCGACCGCGAACGGCCTCTACGGCGAGGCGCTCGCGCTCATCGACGGCGTGCCGGACGGCTGCCTCGACGAGCCGCTGCCCGCCGAGGCCGACACGGCCGAGCAGTTCGCTGCCGCGACGCCGCGCATCGAGGAGAAGATCGAGGACCCGTCCGGCGACGGCGAGGGCGAGGGCGACGAGGGGTCCGAGGGCGAGCCGCAGACGCCCGAGGAGCAGCTCGAGGAGCAGAACCAGGGCGCCCAGGAGGAGCAGCAGCAGCAGGACCAGTACGACCAGGGCGAGGACGACGGCGACGGCCCGAGCGTCGACCGTCCCTGGTGAGGGCGGGATACCCGAGAGTCCCTAGACTCGCAGGGTGATCCGCCTCTCCGAGCTCTTCTTCACCACCCTCCGCGAGGACCCGGCCGAGGCCGAGGTCGCGAGCCACCGGCTGCTGCTGCGCGCCGGCTACATCCGTCGCGCGGGAGCGGGGCTCTACTCGTGGCTGCCGCTCGGCCTGCGCGTGCGGCGCAACATCGAGCGCGTCATCCGCGAGGAGATGGAGGCGGCGGGCGCGCAGGAGGTGCTCTTCCCGGGCCTCCTGCCGCGCGAGCCCTACGAGCGCACCGGCCGCTGGACCGAGTACGGCGACGGCATCTTCCGCCTACAGGACCGCAAGGGCGCCGACCACCTGCTCGCGCCCACGCACGAGGAGGTCTTCACGCTGCTCGTGCAGGACCTCGTGTCGAGCTACAAGTCGCTGCCGCTCACCATCTTCCAGATCCAGGACAAGTACCGGGACGAGGCGCGGCCCCGCGCGGGTCTGCTGCGCGCGCGGGAGTTCACGATGAAGGACGCGTACTCGTTCGACGTCGACGACGCGGGCCTCGAGGCGTCGTACCAGCGGCAGCGCGACGCGTACGAGCGCATCTTCCAGCGCCTCGGGCTCGAGTACGTCATCGTCTCGGCCGACGCCGGTGCGATGGGCGGGTCGAGGTCCGAGGAGTTCCTGCACCCGACGCCGGTCGGGGAGGACACGATCGTGCGCTCCGCGGGCGGCTACGCCGCCAACGTCGAGGCGTTCGAGACCGTCGCGCCCGAGGCGCTGCCGGTCGACGGCCAGCCGGATGCGGTCGTGCGCGAGACCCCGGACACGCCCACCATCGACACCCTCGTCGCCGACGCGAACGCGCGCTTCCCCCGCGAGGACGGGCGCGCGTGGACCGCGGCAGACACGCTGAAGAACGTCGTGCTGCGGCTCACGCACCTCGACGGCACCCGCGAGCTCGTCGTCATCGGCCTGCCCGGTGACCGCGAGGTCGATCAGAAGCGCGTCGAGGTCGCGTTCCAGCCGGCCGACGTGACGGCGGCCGACGAGGCCGACTTCGCGGCCAACCCGGGCCTCGTGAAGGGCTACATCGGGCCGTGGTCGAGCGCCGGCGCCGTGCTCGGCGAGGACGCGTCCACGGGCATCCGGTACCTGCTCGACAAGCGCGTCGTGGACGGCTCGAGCTGGATCACCGGCGCGAACGAGCCGGGCAGGCACGTCTTCGGCCTCGTCGCCGGTCGCGACTTCGCGGGCGACGGCTGGGTGGAGGCCGCCGACGTGCGCGACGGCGACCCGGCGCCGAACGGCTCCGGCCCCGTCACGCTCGAGCGCGGCATGGAGGTCGGCCACGTCTTCCAGCTCGGCCGCAAGTACGCCGAGGCGCTCGGCCTCAAGGTGCTCGACCGGAACGGCAAGCTCGTCACCGTCACGATGGGCTCGTACGGCATCGGCGTGACCCGCAACCTCGCCGCCATCGTCGAGAAGTCGCACGACGAGAAGGGCATCGTCTGGCCGCGCGAGATCGCGCCGTTCGACGTGCACGTCGTCGCGACCGGCAAGGACCAGCGCGCGTTCGAGGTCGCCGAGACCGTGATCGCGGGCCTCGAGGCGCGAGGCCTCGAGGTGCTCTTCGACGACCGCCCCAAGGTGTCGCCGGGCGTCAAGTTCGGCGACGCCGAGATCATCGGCGTGCCGCAGATCGTCATCGTCGGCCGCGACGCCCACGAGGGGCTCGTCGACGTCTGGGACCGCGCGACGGGGGAGCGGCAGCAGGTCGCCCTCGACGTGCTCGAGGCGGCGCTCGGCCGCTGACCCGGCCGCGGGCGCCGGGCCGCGGCGATCCGTCGAGCGATCCTCGACGACACCCGGTCGTCGATCGCCATTCACGCTCCGTTCAGCGGCCGGACGCCCGCCCTCCGTCGGCGGCGCCCATGCTGGGGAGCCAGCGACGCCCCGGAGGATCCCATGACCGTCACGCCCCTGCAGCTGCTCCCCATGGCCGACCACGCGCGCGGCAAGCGCTCGCCCGTGACGTGCCGCCTCAAGTGCGGCGACGCCTGCGTCGGGCCGGAGTGCAACACCAGCGCGAACCCGACGTTCCGCAGCATCGCCGACACGGTCCTGTCGCGCCGCGTCGCGCTCGGCCTCGGCGTCGCGGGCGCGGTGACGATCGCCCTGAGCGACTCGTTCGGCCTCGGTGGGCTCCCGGCCGCGTCGGCTGCTCGAGCCTCGACGACGATGCCCTTCACGCCCATCGCGCCCGTGCCCGCCTCCGTCGACGCCGTCACGGTGCCGGAGGGGTTCCGCTGGGTGCCGGTGATCCGCTGGGGCGACCCCGTGCTCCCCGGCGCGCCGGTGTTCGACGCGGAGCGCCAGACCGCCGAGTCGCAGGCCCTGCAGTTCGGCTACAACAACGACTACCTCGAGGTGCTGGTGGACGGGTCGGGGACCACCGGCGTGCTCGTGGCGAACCACGAGTACTCGAACGAGCAGATCATGTTCCCTCCGACGACGGACCCGGCGCGACTGTCCGAGCAGGCGCGGATCATGAAGGCCGCGCAGGGCATGTCGGTCGTCGAGGTCGTGCGCGACGGCGTCGGATCGCCTTGGCGGCCCACGGTCGGTGCGCGCAGCCGTCGAGTGACCGTCGAGACCGAGCACCGGTTCACGGGACCGGCAGCGGGCAGCCCGCTGCTGCAGACGGCCGACGACCCGAGCGGCCTCGTCGTCCGCGGCACGCTCGGCAACTGCGCCGGCGGCACCACTCCCTGGGGCACCGTGCTCTCGGGGGAGGAGAACTTCAACACCTACTTCACGGCGCCGGTCTCGACGCCCGATCGCGCCCGCTACGGCCTGGGCGCCGCCCCGACGTCGACGCGCTGGGAGCTCGACGACCCGCG
>JAPSJX010000125.1 GCA_031178105.1 Agrococcus sp.
GACAGTCCCACCGAGTCGGCGAGCACCGCCTGCTCCACGGTGTTGCGAATTGTCTGCGCATGACTGAGCAGTCTGCCCGACGCATCGCGGGTCACATCTCCGAAGGTGTCGAGCCCGAGTTCGATGCCCGCAGGGCCAGGAGTGGTGAGGGTCATATGCGGATCCTTTCCATGCGTGTGCATGAACCGCGCCGGGTGCCGGGGCATTCCCGAGACAACCCGCTGACGCGAGCGTAGCGTGGAAGCATGGCACTCTTCGCGGATCGTGCTGCCGCCGGACGAGAGCTCGCGGAGTCGCTGACCGGGTGGCGGGGGACGGATGCAGTCGTCTTCGGCATCCCGCGTGGCGGGGTCGTGACGGCCGCGGCTGTCGCCGAGTTCCTCGGGCTGCCCCTTGACGTCGTCGTCGTGCGCAAGCTGGGCGCCGCCGGTCACGAGGAGTTCGCGGTGGGCGCCATCGCCGACGGCGTGCGCCTCGTCGAGCCGAGTGCCGTGCGCTGGGCCGGCATGTCGGCAGCCGACGTCGAAGAGGTGGAGGCGGCCGAGCGCGACGAGCTGGCGCGGCGCTCGAAGGCCTTCGGCTCGGGCGAGACGGACCTCACCGGGCGGGCGGCGATCGTCGTTGACGACGGCGTCGCGACCGGGTCGAGCGCGATCGCCGCGTGCCGCGCGCTGCGGTCGAGGCAGCCGTCGCGCATCGTGCTCGCCGTGCCGGTCGCGCCGGTGCGGTGGACCCCGCCCGCCGGTGCCGTCGACGAGTTCGTCTGCCCGCACCGTGAACGCGATTTCTGGGCCGTCGGTCAGTACTACGATCGCTTCGCGCAGACCACCGACGACGAGGTCGTGCGGCTGTTGGCAGGTCATTGAGCGCGTTTCGTCTCGCTCGTTCCTCGCTCGCTCAACGACCGGACCCTGCCGGTCGTTGAGCGAGCGAGCGAGCCGAAACGCCTCGGACCCTGCCGGTCGTTGAGCGAGGGAAGCGAGCCGAAACGCCTCGGACGTCAGCGCGACAGTGCAGCGCGCAGCGTGTCGAGGCCGACGCCGCCGATGTCGAGAGCGCGCTTGTGGAAGCGCTTGATGTCGAAGGCGTCGCCCTCGCGCTCGGCGACCTCGTCGCGCAGCTGCTCCCAGATGCGCTGACCGACCTTGTACGAGGGGGCCTGCCCGGGCCAGCCGAGGTAGCGGTTGACCTCGAACTTCACGAACTCGTCGGGCATGTTGACGTTGTGGCGCATGAACTCCAGCGCGAAGTCGGCATCCCACGTGCCGTTCCCGTCGGGGCGCTCCTTCTCGAGATGCACACCGATGTCGAGCACGACGCGCGCGGCGCGCATGCGCTGGCCGTCGAGCATGCCGAGGCGGTCGGCCGGATCGGAGAGGTAGCCGAGCTGCTCCATGAGCCGCTCCGCGTACAGCGCCCAGCCTTCCGCGTGACCCGACGTGCCGCCGAGCAGGCGGCGGTACGAGTTCAGCTGCGCGCGGTTGTACACGGCCTGCGCGATCTGCAGGTGGTGTCCAGGGACGCCCTCGTG
>JAPSJX010000126.1 GCA_031178105.1 Agrococcus sp.
CTGAACCAGCACCACTCGAGGAGGACCCCCGTGGCGGGCTTCAAGAAGTTCCTGATGCAGGGCAACGTGGTCGAGCTCGCGGTGGCCGTCGTGGTCGGCACCGCCTTCGCAGCCATCATCGGCGCGTTCACCGAGGCGATCATCGACCCGCTCATCGCGATGGCGTTCAACGCCGACGACCTGGCTCGCGCAACGGTCGGCCCGTTCAAGATCGGCGTGCTCATCGCGGCCGTCGTCAACTTCCTCATCGTCGCCGGGGTCGTCTACTTCGCGCTCATCTTCCCGATGGCGAAGCTCAAGGAGCGCAACGACCGCCGCCGCGGCATCCTCCCGGAGGCCGCCGCCGAGACCGACGTCGACATCCTCCACGACATCCGCGACCTGCTGCGAGCGCAGCAGGTGCAGGGCGCAGGCACCGCCGGCACGGCACTGCCGGGCTCGACCCCGCGGGCCTAGCCGGCCGCCGCTGGGCGAGCCGCTCCGCGCGACCCGCTGGTCGAGCCGCTCCGCGCGCGGAGCACCTGGACCGGCGAGGGTCAGCCCCAGTGGGGCGGGACGTCCTGGCGCAGCCGGGCGTCGTTCTCCGTCGACTGCTGCTGCTCCTGCCCGGGCTCGCCCGTGTAGCCGGCGGCCGGCTCGGTCGAGACGCGGCGGCCGCGTCGCGTGATCACGAGCGGCGCCGGCTCGTCACCCTCGACCAGCTCGGGATCGTCGGGCATCACTGCGACGCATCCGCCCCGACGAGCTCGGCGATCCGGTCGGCGACGCCCTCGGGATCGGTGAACAGCTCGAAGGCGTGCACGCGCATCGTGTGCCAGCCGAATCGGCGCAGCACCTCCGGACGCAGGCGCAGCGCCTCGCGCAGGGTGCGGTCGCCGTCGTCGTGGTCGGCCTCGACGGCCGCGCAGACGCCGCCGTTCGCGACCACGAGCGGCAGCTGGCCGTCATAGGAGACGTCGGCGCGCAGACCGCGGCGCCGCAGCCTCGTCGCGAGGTCGACCATGAGCGGGTCACCGCCGTAGATCGCCTTGGGATGCTCCCCCGCCGCCGTGTCGAGCAGGATGTCGCGCAGCAGCGCGGCGCCGTGCTCGAGCTTCTCGGGATCGAGCTCCGCGGCGTCGAACGACGTCACGATCTGCATCGCCTTCCGCGCGCGGGTCATCGCGACCGCGAGCATCCGCTCGCCGCCGGGCTGCCCGAGCGTGCCGAAGTCGACGTTGCGGCCGTGCTTCGTGCGGCCGTAGCCGACCGAGAAGATGACGCGGTCGCGGCTGAGCGCGCTCGCGTGCGTGATGTCGACGATGACGAACGGCTCCTCGCGCTCCGCCACCACGAGGTCGGTGAGCGGGCCGCCGGCACCGAGCGCCGCCATGATCGCCTGCTGCAGGCGCACCGCGTGCTTCTCGTTCGCGGTGACGACCATGAGCGACTCCTGCGGCCGCGAGCGCGCGTGCTGCGTGACGAGCTGCACGACGCGCTCGACCTCGGCGTCGGGGCTCTCGACGGTCGCCGCACCCTGCTCGGGCAGGC
>JAPSJX010000024.1 GCA_031178105.1 Agrococcus sp.
GGGCTGTGGCGCAGCTTGGTAGCGCACTTGACTGGGGGTCAAGGGGTCGCAGGTTCAAATCCTGTCAGCCCGACCACAACCACACCGGTCGGAGGCCGATTCTCCACGTGAGGATCGGCCTCGACCTGTCTCTGGGAGCGTTCGACCCCGACGCCTACCCCGCACCCCTCAGCTTCGGTCGAGCTCGCCCGAGTCCGGGCGCTCATGACGTGCTACCAGGTGCTGCAGGAGGACCAGGTCGTTCGGCGTGGTCAGCTTGACGTTGCTCTCCGGAGAGGCGACGAGTCGGATGGCGATTCCCATGTCTCTGGCGGTGTCCGTCGTCATCTCGCCCTGCTGCCCTTGTGCTGCTTGGAACGCCATGATCCTGCGCAGACACCCCAACCGGAAGACGGTGGGGTCGACCGCATACCCGAGGCTGCTTCGCCGCAGCACCTCAGACAGCTCCCCATCCTGGTGCCGGATGATGGTGGCTGCGGCGGGGACGAAGGCCTGGGAGATCTCATGCGTCTGCAGCGCCGCGACGCACTCCACGACGAGGCGGGTGGGCGTGTTGGGCGAGGCGCCATTCTGCAGCACCAGAGGGATGTCGTCTCCCAGGTCGGAGACGGCCCCGAGCGCCGCCGAGATGGACGAGCGCCGAGTCGATCCACCCGGTACGAGCGTCAGTGAGGTCGGCGATCCAGCATGCCTCAGCAGCCGCTGGGTGCGATCGAGATGGTCCGGGTGGTAGACGACGACGATACGAGAGCACCAGTGGAGATTCGCGACTGTGCGGGCGATGACGGACAACCCGTTGAGGTCGATGAACTGCTTCGGCTCCTGACGTGCGACCCGCGAACCCTCCCCGGCGGCCAGGACGACGGCGACCAGATCCTCACCCACGAGCGGAGCCCGCCAGGCCACCAGGTCGCAGCGTGTCGAGCAGCCCGTCTCGCAGGGAGATCGGGCTGCGGCCGAGCAGTTGCCGCTGGCGACGAGCATCGGCGAGGGTGCGGGTGATCGTGCCGGCGCGCGCAGGGGCGTAGTCCACGTCGACGCGGTCACCGGACAATGAGACGAATGCGGAGACGAGGTCATCCAGGGATGTGGCGGTTCCGGAGCCCGCATTGACCACCGTGAACTCCTGATCAGCCTCGACCGCGGCGAGACAGATGCGCACCACGTCGTCGATATGCACGAAGTCGCGCAGATAGTCCGGTCTGCCCGACAAGGTCACGGGCAGCCCCGCCCGACGGCCCTGCAGGAGCTGCCCGATGTAGCCCGTGCGCAGGTCCTGCCCAGGCCCGTAGACCGAGAACGGCCTGACCGAGATGCAACGCATCTCGCTGTGCGCGGCGAAATATCTGCAGGCCTGCTCGCTGACGGCTTTGGCGAGTCCGTAGGGCTCCACCGGGTTCAGCAGATCGTCCTCCGACGACGGGAAGGCGAGCGGTTCCCCGTAGACCTTCGCGCTCGACAAGTGGATGAAGCGCTGAACCTCAGACGCTGCCGCCATCTCAAGCAGCAGACTGGTACCGCGGAGATTCACCTCGATCGACCCGACCGGTCGCTCGGCGATCTGGTCAGGACGGTGGACCGCTGCCGAGTGGACAACGACGTCGATGTTCCCAAGCGCCCCCCACCACGTGGCTGGGCTGATGATGTCGCCCCGGATCTCATGCACCCCGGGGGGCAGCGTTCGCTCCCGAGTGGACAGGTCGACGCCGACGACCTCGTGCCCTTCAGCGTGCGCCGCGGTCGCTACAGCAGCGCCGATGAAGCCGTTGACGCCCGTGACCAGGATCCTCACGACAGGGGCCGCCGCACACCTGTGGTAGCAGCGGCCGGAGTCGATAGGCGAGGAGGCGACATGCTCGGATTGTCGCAGAAGAACCGCATTCGGGCAGCAGCGACGGTATGCTCCGGTCAACTCTTACCCGCCCGACATCGACTGGGGGCGATCAGCCCTGTGATCGACCGAACCTTGCGGACCGCCCTGCAACGCTGGGGGCGACGAATCAGTCGACCGCTGTTGCGCGTGCTTCCCCCTCGCCGCCATGCGGTCGTGTACGGGTGGCCGGACGATGAGGGAAACGCTGTCGAGGTGGCGCGAGCCCTGGCCCGTCGGTACCGAGGGACGGTGTACTGGTTGCTGACCGACATGCGGTATCGCGGTCCCCAGCACGCTGCGCAGGAGCTCTCCGACGTCACCCGGGTCGTACGGGTTCGGAAGGGCTCTCTCCGCTCCTACCTGCTGTCGCTGACTGCGGAGACGACGTTCTTCACACATGGGCTCTTCACCGCCGTCGATCCCCCCGACAATCGCCTGGTGGTCAACGTCTGGCACGGGGATGGCCCCAAACTCGCAAAGGATACCCACCTGTTCCGGTCGACCGTGGTGGTCGCCGGTTCTGCGCTTTGGGGGGGACAGCGGAGCAGACGATTCGATGTGCCGGCGGAGTGCGTCGCGCTGGTGGGGAATCCCCGGATCGATCAGTTCAGCGCCACACCCAGGACCGAGGTGCTCAGCCACCTGGACCTCGATCCGGGCCGTCGCACGCTCTTGTGGCTGCCGACCTTTCGGCAGGGATCCGCTGGCGATGGACGGACCTGGCATGACGCGGACAGCTTGTCCAGCCGCACCGCAGTGGCCGAACTCGTCGAGGCGCTCAGCCGGGCCGCCGAAGAGCACCACGTCCAGTTGGTCGTCAAGCCCCATCCGCTCGATGCCGACACCTACGCAGGCTTCGGCATCACGGTTCTGCCACACGCGCGACTGGCGCAGGCCGGCGTCACGCTCTATCAGCTGCTCGGGGCCGCCGACGCGATCATCAGCGACGTCTCGAGTGTGTGGGTCGACTTCTTGACCCTCGACCGGCCCGTGGGCTTCTACATCCCAGATTTCGCTGAACTGCAGGCGGCGCGAGGGTTCAATCTCGACGATGTGCAGTCGCTGCTCCCCGGGCCCCTGATCGAGACACCGGCCGATGCCCTCCGTTTCGTCCGCACGGTGGCCACAGAACCGAGTCAGCTCCGGCCCTCGCAGTTCCCGGGATTCGCCCGCATCGGGGCCGTGAAGGGCCCGGGCGCGGCCGACCGGCTGCTCGACTGGCTCGACGACTTCCAGCGGGCGCGACAGCGCGACCCCCTCTTCACGCGCGGCGCCAGTCTGGCCCGACCGTTGGATTCGCACCGCACCGCAGTTCGCGACGCGCCCTCGTGAGATCCCACCAGGTCGGTTCGGAGGCCGGGGCGGCGGTGAGTCGCGTCCGCTCCGCCGCCGCGGGCGTAGGGAGACTGCTGCGCACGTCGGGCGTGCTGTGGACGGCGTCGATCGTGCTCGACCGCGCTGGGCTGCCCGCGGTGGGGCTCTGGCCGCAGCGAACGCTGAGCTACGAGACGCTCAACGCCCAGGTCTCGGCGATCCTGCAGGGCTGGGGGATGTCGGGCGCGCACGCGGCCATCACCGCCGAGCACCTGCTCTACGCAGATCTCCACGGCATCGACTCGCACGGCTGCGGCATGCTCCACGACTACTACCGCGGACTTGCCGCGAAGCGGCTGACGGTGACGCCGACGGTCTCGATCGTGCAGGAAGGGCCCACGACGGCACTCGTCGACGGCGGCGGCGGGCTCGGGCACGTGCCGGCGGACTTTGCGATGAAGCTGGCCATCGCCAAGTGCCGCGAAACCGGCGTCGGTGCAGTCGCCGTGCGGAACTCCGGCCATTACGGAGCGGCAGGCGCTTACGCAGCGATGGCCTCCCGCGCCGGGCTGCTCGGCATCGCGACGACGAACACCCGCACACCCGCCGTTGTCGCGACTCGCGGTGTCGAAGCGGTACTCGGCACGAATCCGATCGCGTTCGCGGCGCCGACGGCCGACGCCGAGCGACCGTTCCTGCTGGACATGTCGACGAGCACCGTCCCCGTCGGCAAGCTGATGACCGCGTGGCGCCGGGGGCGCGCGATCCCCGAGGGATGGGCGGTGGACCCCGACGGCTCGCCGGTCACGAGCCCGCGGCGGGCCGCGAACTATCGCCGACTCACGCCGTTGGGCGCTGCGCCGGAGATGGGCAGTCACAAGGGCTACGGTCTGGCCGCAATGGTGGAGATACTCTCGTCGGTACTGCCTGGGCTGCGCGCGGCCGAGGATGGTGACCAGCGTGTCGGACACTTCTTCGTCGTCATCGACCAGAAGCGCTTCGGCGAATCTGCCGCGTTCGAATCGGCTCTCGGCGCGATGCTGGGAGCGCTGCGCGCGTCCAAGCCGATCAACCCGGACGAGCCCGTACTCGTCGCCGGTGATCCGGAATTCGCTGCTCGAGAGGAGCGAACTCGCAACGGCATCCCTCTGTCGCGATTCGTGATCGAAGACATGCGCGCGGTGTGCCGCGCATCGGGGGTGCCGTTTCTGCTCGACGACGTCGACCGTTGACAGAGCCTTCCGCTGGCCGGTTCAGCGCCCGGTAGGGACGTTCGGGCCGGCGAAGCCCCTCTGCGGAACCTCATGGCGGCGTCACTCTGCTGAGCGCCCGAGGTCGCTCTCCGCCGCGCCGAACCTGATGGCAGCGGTGAGCACGCGCGGATCGGGCCAGTCCTCGCAGTACTGGTAGCGATACGCGAGCTGCACGATGCCACCGCGCCCGATCACGAACTCCCCGGGCAGCTGCCATGGGCTGTCCACGGCGGCACGATCCGTGCCGTGCCGCGACGCGGCAAGCGACTCACCCGCCGCCGCGTCTCCGCGAAGGAACTCGTCGGGGGCATCGAACAGGACCTGCGCGGTCGTCCCCTCGAGCAGATCGAACGCGCGGTAGGCGATCCGATCCGGGTCGCACAGCATCGGGCACGGGATGCCTGTGCGCTCTCGATACTGGGCGGAGCGGGCCGGTTCGCCCTGCCCGATCACGATCACCGAGGCGCCCGCGTCGGTGTACTGCGCATGCTCGTCCTTGAGCCGCGCGGCACGGTGGTGCCCGCAGCTGCACCCGAAGTGACGCCAGAACAGCACCACGGCAGGCGATTCGGACCACAGCGACGACAGCTGCACCATCTCGCCGGTGTGATCTGCGAGCTGGAGGTCTGGTGCCGCGTCACCGACCTGCAGCGGCACGCGGTCCCAGCGCGTCCGCTGCGGTCCTCGATGCCAGGCATCGAGCCATTCCTGCTCGGCCGCTCGCTGCTCTTCGATGATGCTCATCATGACCTCCGTCGCGGGGAGCGTGCGCAACGCTACTCCTCCCGTGCGAGAGGGTCACGCGTGGAGAGCCGCTGTCGCCCCAACGCCCTGAGCGCGGCAGGGAACGCGGCTACCCGGACTGCGGCCCGGTCAGCCCTCGCGGATGAACCGCCGCGTCGCCGGCGCGAACTCCAGCGCGAGCACGATCAGGGAGACGACCCCGAAGCCGATCGCCTCCATCTCCTGGATGGTGATGAGCTTGACGAGGGTGAACATCACCCCGAAGAGCGCCCAGGTGATCGCACCGGCGCGGCCGATCGCGCTACCCCTGAGCTGGAGCACGACCGACACGATGCCGATCAGCGCGACGTACGCGTAGAGCGAGACGAAGGTGATGTCCACGTCGTCGTAGCCGTCGATCCCGGTGAAGAAGACGGCGCCGTACGTGCCGACGGAGGCCACGACGATGGTGAGCGCAGCGGCGGCGATCACGGTCGCAGGAGGACGGACGCGCCGCCCGGCGAGGTCGGGCGAGGACGCTGCGGTGTCGAGAGGAGCTGTCATGGCTCCACCGTGCTGGCGGATGCGTCCCGGCCGGCAGGTGCAGGCGTCCCGTCGGCGATCGGGACTTCCTGTCCCGTGCTCGCTCGCCGCATCCACGCCATACTGAGCGAATGGGAGCCGTCGCAGGCCTGCTCGCCGTCGTCACGGGCTCACTCGGCGGGCTCCTCCATGCCGCGAACGCTGCGGCCGAGCGCGTGCACGCCCCGTCGTTCTGGTTCCTGGGACTCGTCACGGCCGTCGCCTACGGCACGGTGGCGGTGCTCCTACGCCGGAGTCCAGCGGTATGGGTCCGCCGGCTCTCGGCGGTCATCGGCACGGCGGCCGGCATCGCGCTCCTGGCCAGGGAGTGGGCGTGGCTGGGCGAGGTGCCGCTCGCCGGGCTGGCGCTCTGGCTGGGCTCCTGGCTGTGGGTCGTCTCCTACGTGGCGATCCTCGCCGTGCTTCCGCACCTGCTGCCCGACGGGCAGCTCGCCTCGCCGCGCTGGCGCCCGGCCGTCTGGCTCTCGGTCGCCACCGTGCTCGTCGCCGCGGTCCTCTGGGCGACGACCCCGTACGACCAGCAGGACTTCCCGCAGCAGCTCCGCGACCTCGCGAACCCGATCGGGCATCCGCTCGCGACACATCCGCTGACCGTGGTGACCGTGGGCGCACTGCTGTCCGCATCGACCTCGCTCGCCGCAGCGTCGCTCGTCGTCCGCTGGCGGCGATCCACCGGGCTGGCGCGACAGCAGCTGAAGTGGCTCCTGCTCGGGATGGCGGCGACGGTGCTGCTCGCCGTGCTCGCACGCGCTCTGCCCACTGCGCCCGTCGAGCTCGCCGGGCTCGCCATGCTCCCGATACCGGCTGCCCTCGCCCTCGCGGTGCTGCGCTTCAGCCTCTGGGAGGTCGATGTCGTGATCTCCCGCTCGATCACCTACGTCGCGCTGTCCGTGGCCGCAGCGGTCGTCTACCTCTCGATCGTGTGGCTGCTGGGCAGCGTCCTGGGCGTGTGGACTGGCGCACCGGTGGTGGCGACCGTCGCGGCGGCGCTCGTCGCGCTGCCGCTGCACGCGCGCCTTCAGCGATGGGCCAATCTCAGGGTGCACGGGGACGCGGAAGAGCCTCACGCCTCCCTCGCGAGGCTGGGCGAGCGGCTCGCCGCCGCGTCCGACCCCCGGTCGCTGTGGGCCGAGGTGCTGCCAGGTGTCGCGCGACAGCTCGCAACGGCGCTGAGAGCGGCGAGCGCTGAGCTCACGCTCGTCGACGGCACGACCGTGCGACACGGCGCGCCGATCCACGCGGGGGCGCGGGCCGGTGTCGTGCGGGTGCCGCTCAGCTATGGCGGCGTCCGCAGCGGCGAGCTCGCCGTGCGTCGGCTCGGGGGGTTCGACGACGCCGACATCCTCGCGCTCGACCGCCTCGCCGCCCAGGCCGGTGTCGCGGCGCACACCGTGCTGCTGGCGCACGAGGTGCAGCGCGCGCGGGAGGCGACGATCGTGGCGCGAGAGGAGGAGCGGCGGCAGCTCCGGCGCGATCTCCACGACGACATCGGACCGGCGCTCGCAGCCATCGCCCTGCACGCCGAGACGGCGCTGCGGCCCTCGGCCGGCGACGGGCAGGCCGAGGCTCTGCTCGCGCGGCTCGTGCCTCGCCTGAACGCGGCCGTGGCCGACCTGCGCGCTCTCGTGCACGACCTGCGCCCGCCCGATCTCGACGAGTTCGGCCTCACCGCCTCGCTCCGTGAGCTCGCTGCGCGGCTCTCGACCGACGAGGTGTCTGTGCAGGTCGACGTCGTCGCGATCCCTCCGCTGTCTGCCGCGCTCGACGTCGCGGCCTATCGGATCGTCGCCGAAGCCGTCACGAACGCCGTCCGCCACGCGCGCGCATCGGAGGTCGTCGTGCACGTGTCGACCCAGGACGGCGACCTGCTGATCGCCGTCGCGGACGACGGTGTCGGCATGGCGCCGGAGCGCGAAGCCGGGCTCGGGCTCAGCTCGATGCGCCTGCGAGCCGAGGAGCTCGGAGGGGCGCTCGTGATCACGACAGGGACCGAGGGGACGCGCGTCCTGGCGCGCATCCCGCTCGGACCGACGCGTCTCGTCGGGGACGCCGAGTCGCGGCACGCGGAGCACCGCTCGTGACGATCCGCGTGCTCGTCGTGGACGACCATCCGCTCTACCGGGAGGGGCTCGTGGCCGTCGTGTCGACGATGGCCGACGCTGCAGTGGTGGGGGAGGCGGCGGAGGGCGCCGACGCCGTCCGCCAGGCGCGCGAGCTGCGGCCCGACGTGGTCGTGATGGATCTCCACATGCCGGGGTTGAGCGGGATCGACGCGACTCGGCAGATCGCGCGCGAGGTCCCGAGTGCGGCGATCGTGGTGCTGACGATGCTCGACGGCGATCAGCCGATCTTCTCCGCGCTGCGGGCGGGCGCACGCGGCTATCTGCTCAAGGGAGCGGACCGCGCCGAGATCGAGCGCGCGATCGCGGCGGTCGCGCGCGGCGAGGCGGTCTTCTCGTCGGCGATCGCGGGGCTGGTCCTCTCGTTCTTCGCCGGCGGCGCACGCGAGGAGGCCAGCCCCTTCCCGGCGCTGACTCCTCGCGAAAGGGAGGTGCTCGACCTCGTGGCCCGCGGCCTGACGAACGCCGAAGTCGCGCGCCGCCTCCACCTCAGCGACAAGACGGTGCGGAACCATGTGTCCAACGTCTTCTCGAAGCTGCACGTCGGCGGGCGGACCGAAGCGGTGGCGCGGGCGCGGGACGCCGGGCTCGGCAGCCCTCGAGCAGAGCACTCCGGCACACGCTGATCGCGCCGGCACGAGGTATCCGATCGTGTTCCGCGGGCGGCGCACCCCTCAGAAGGAGCGGGTCTCGCCGGCCCTGTCTCGGTATGCCGCCTCCACGCGTCCCGCGAGCGCCTCCGTCACGCGATCGCCGAGATCCCGCACGGACTTCTGGTCGTCCTCGAGGATGTCTTCGGCGATCTCGGCGACGACGAGGTCTCGCTGCCGCCCGATCTCGCTCCGCTGCTCGTCGTCCCTGGCGGCGACGGCGCAGTCGCGCAGCAGCCGAAGCACCGCCGCGAGCACCATCGGCTCGTGCCGACCGAATCTGCGCACCGGTGCGCAGACGAGATCGAGGTAGTACCGGAAGTCGCGGTCCGGTGTCAGCAGTCGCAGGGTTCCCTCATCGTCCCTATGCGCCTGGGTGCCGAGGCGCCGTCCAGCCAGTCGCACCAGCAGGTCGGCGCAGTGACCGAGCGAGGTCGCAGCGGTGACCGGGTCGTTGATGCCCGGGGATATGGCTTTCACGGCGATATCGGTCAGCTGGCGCAGACCGAACGCCGCGTCCTGCTCTGCAGTGCGCTCGACGCCGATCTGGATCACCCCGGCGAGCTGGTCGTCGAGTCGTCTGACCGCCTCCCCCGAGGCGCCGTCTCCCCATGCGATGCCGAGCGGGGCACCCCGGACCACGTGGTCGCCGGGACGCACATCGAGGCGGACGACGAGATCGAGCTCGCGCGCCATGGCGACGAGGGGCTGCGGCCGGATCACCGAGACGAATCCGCTCTCGGACGCCCTGAGCGGTCGGCCGTCCGTTCGCTCCTCTTCGTCGCCCATCGGGACCTTCTCCGTGTCCCCGTAGGGAGGATAGGTCTGCCCGATCGTCGCCACCGTCTCCTGGTGCACGGCGACCATCATCATGTCCACCCGCAGCGCGCGCGCGATGTGCCCGACGAAGCCGAGCAGCGCTGCCGCCGAGGCGATGCCGAGCACGTAGACGAGTGCGATGACGACGAGTGGCAGTGGCTCATCAGGCCGGATGCCGCGGAGGGCGGTGAGGCAGACGACGAAGGTGGACACCAAGATCGCGAGGGTCGCCTGGGTGAGGGGATCGCGCGCGAAGTCCCGCAGCAGGCGGGGTGAGAACTGCTGCGAGGCGAGCTGCAGGGCCACGACCGTCAGCGAGAACGTCAGCGTCGCAGCGGTCATGGAAGCGGTGCCCACCACCTGCACGAGCGTCGAAGCACCCTGCGCGTCGCCGGGGAAGGCCCACGCCCACGGACCAGCCGTAGACCGGATGGGAAGGAGGACGAGGGTCACCGCGATCGCGGCCAGCGCTGCCACCATGGGCCAGAACCACAGGGAGGCGCGGAGCGACTCGAACGAGAGCGGCTTGCGCTTCACGGACACAGGGGCCTCATGGCCTCGAGTCTATGGACGTATCGGCCCTCCCTCGTGACCCGCGGCCGCTTGCGCCGAGCCCGCCCCGTTCGCGGCCGTGCCTCACACGACGTCTTCCGCCAGGTACTGGTGCACGAGCGACACCGCCATGGCACCCTCGCCGACCGCCGAGGCGCAGCGCTTGACCGAGCCGCTGCGCACGTCCCCGGCGGCGAACACGCCCGGCAAGCTCGTCTCCAGGTTGTACGGCTGGCGCGAGCGGCTCTGCCAGAGCTCGCCCTGCAACGTGGCTGCATCCAGCGTGCTCCCGGTGAGGACGAAGCCGCGCTTGTCGACCTCGGCTGCTCCTCGCAGCCAGTCCGTGTTCGCCTGAGCCCCGATGAACACGAAGAGCGCCTTCGTGCCGAGGGTCCGACGCTCGCGCGAGCGGCTGTCCTCGACCACCACTGCCTGCAAGCCATCCCCTCCCTGCAGCTCTCGCACCTCGGTGTTCGCGAGCACCTCGATGTTCGGGGCGTCGATGACGCGGTCCACGAGGTACTTCGACATGCCCTTGGCCAGATCGCCGCCACGGATGAGCAGCCGCACCGTCCTCGTGCGTCCTGCGAGGTACACCGCGGCCTGTCCAGCCGAGTTCCCACCGCCGACGACGATGACGTCCTCGCCCTCGAACCGCTGCACCTCCGCTTCCGTGGCGGCGTAGTGGATGCCGACGCCCTCGAACTGCTCGAGGTCGGGTACGTCGAGCTTCACGTACCGAGCGCCGCTCGCGGCGATCACGCTCCGCGCCAGCACCTCGCTGCCGCCGCGGAGGCCGATGCGATACGCGCCGTCCTCGCGCCGAAGGCTGACGGCCTCCTCGGGCACGGCCGTCTCGGCGCCGAACTTGTCGGCCTGCGCGAGTGCCCGGGTGGCGAGCTCGAAGCCGGAGAGACCCACCGGGAAGCCCAGGTAGTTCTCGATCCGGGAGCTAGTACCCGCTTGCCCGCCGAGGGCGACCGCCTCGAGGGCGAGGGTCGCGAGGCCCTCGGACGCCCCGTAGACCGCTGCGCCGAGACCTGCGGGGCCTGCGCCGACGACGATCAGATCGTAGGTGCGCTCTCGCGGCAGTTCGACCTTGAGCCCCATGACGCGCGCCAGCTCGGAGTTGCTGGGGTTCTTCAGCACATGCTCGCCCTGCCAGATGGCCACGGGTGCGTCCGAGAGCTCCGCGCCGAACCTCGCGAGCACGCCCGCGGCTCGTTCGCGATCCTCCTCGAGCCCGATCCAGACGTGGGGGAGCCGGTTGCGCGTGGCGAACTCCCGAAGGCGAGTCGCATCCCTGGAGTGATGGGAGCCGACGATGCGGAGGCCCACGCCGGTCTTCATCAGGAACGAGCGCCTCGCCATGAATGTGTCGAGGATGACGTTCGAGAGGTCGGGCTCCTCTGTGACGACCTTCTTCAGACGCTCACGAGGGATCGCCAGCAGCTCTCCGCCCACGCTCACCACCGCCGACAGCGGCACCCCCTGCCCGGTCAGCATGTGCAGGTCGCCCAGGAAGGTGCCCGGGCCGAAGACGCCCATCGTGCGAACCTCGCCGGCGAAGTCGTCGACCACCCGCACCTCGCCCTCGAGGACCACCAGGAAGTCGTTGGTGGTGTCACCCGCCGTGAAGAGCACCTGCTCGGCGTCGACCGCCATCGGTCGTCCGTACCGCCGCAGCACGTCGATCTGGTCCTGTCTCAGCGGTGCCGGACCCCGCGTGGTGCGGAACGGGGGCGGAGCCCCCGCGCTGCTGGTGTCGCTCAGCCGGTCGGCCATGGTGCCTCCTCATCGACGCCCCATCGACACCAGTATGACCGCGCGTCCAGCGCAGGGGGAGCGCTTCACCGGCTCGGCCGCATACGCTGTGCATCCCACCGATCGGAGGATGCACCGTGTCACTGCACGCAGACGATGTGCCAGAGCTGGAGACGGACCAGGACGTCGCGCCGCGTCCGGAGGAGGCGATCGCCGACGCCCTGCGAGCCGAACCGGACGTCGAGGACCACAGCGGACATCCGTCCTGACGTCGATCAGCCTTCGGCGACCATCGGCCGCTCTGCGAGCGGCTCGCCCGGCACCTTGACGGTCCGCTTCGTGTCGATGGCGATCACGGCGCCGACGATCACCATCGACAGCGCGATCGACGCGGAGACGTCGCTGATGTAGTGGTAGCCGAGGTAGATGCGGCCAGCTGCCTGCGCGACGATCATCGTGATCGCCACCGTCACCGCGAGCACCGTGAACCACGTCTTCTGCACGCGGCTCGCGAGCAGGAACGCCAGGAGCAGGAAGAAGTCGGACGCGCCGAGCACGTGCCCGGACGGGAACGAGAACGTGTGGTCCGGGCCGAAGAGCATGTCGGCGACGGGCGGTCGCGGATGCTGCACGATCGGCGCGATCGTGAGCGCGAGCACGACGCCGGTCAGCATGCCACCCGCGAGCAGCAGCGGCCGCCAGACGTGCTTGGCGGTGATCGACCAGATCACGACGACGAGCAGCACGATGATCGGCAGCGCCACGGGCCCGAAGACGATCGCGAGGACGATCATCAGGGCGGTCGCATCGGGGGAGCGGAACCCGTCGAACCAGGCGTCGACCGGGGCGTCCAACCGCTCGATGCCGGTCTGCGTGACGACGCTGACGAGCAGCGTGAGGAATGCCGCGGCACCGACGAGCATCAGCACGACGGCGGTCGCATAGAGGCGCCTGCGCGCCGCCGGGGTGAGGCGGCGCTCCTCGACGAGGAACTTCTCGTTCCACTCGCGCAGGCGCTGCCGGTGCGTGAGCCGCTGTGTCATGGGCGCCTCCGTGGGTAGGACCACCGTCTCGCGGCGAGCGCCACCGCCCGCCACCCGGCGAGCAGCAGCAGGAGCGTCAGCGTCGCCACGATGATGAACGGGAGCGCGGTGCCCTGCCCCGACAGCATGCGCAGCAGCATCCCGCCGATCACCGTCGCGGCCCAGACCGGCACCCCGGTGCGAAGGGGTGCGAACGGCTTCCGCCACGCGCGCGAGACGAGCCACCCGGCCGCCAGGGCTGCAACGAACGGCCACGCGGTGGTGAGGAGGCCGAGCCCGCCCTCGCCGAGGATGCCGGATTCGTGGCTCGCGCGACCGACCGCGGCGAACGCGACGACCAGCACGACGTCGACCGCGAACGCCATGCCGACGATCGCGGAGGGCCGGTCATCCGCGTGCGCGGTACGAGGAGCAGGCACGGCTCGAGCGTAGCTACCCGCGGGCAGGCGTCCAGCCATCCGCGTGCAGCCGCTCGAGGGCGTCGAGCAGGATGTCGAGGGCGAAGGCGAACTCGGCGTCCGCGTCGCACTCGTGGCCGGCGTCCGTCGCTGTCGACGCCATCCGCACGATCGACGGGTAGTGCGTCGCGACCGCCCGCATCGCCGCGGCCCGCTCCTGCGGGTCCTCCGGCACGGCCGGCGTCGGCAGCACGTCCCGGGTGAAGCCCCACATCCGCGTGCTGAGCGCGTGCATGCCGTGGTGGATGAGGTCGGCCGAGAGGCCGCCGTCGAACATCGTGCGCATGAGCGAGTCCATGTACGTCAGCACGGTCGCGCTGGCGGTCGTCCGCGTCTCGATGGCCTCGCGCGCCCACGGATGCCGCAGCATCGCGGCCCGCGCGGCGAGGATGCGGCTCCGGAGCGCGTGCTTCCACGCGGTGCCGGACGGCGACGGGATCGACTCGACGACGCGGTCGACCATGCCGTCGAGCAGCTCCTCCCGGTCGCGCACGTGCTTGTAGAGCGCCATCGGTGTGACGCCGAGCGCCTCGGCCAGGCGCCGCATGGTCACCGACGGCAGCCCGTCGCTGTCCGCGAGCCCCATCGCGGCATCGATGATCCTGCCGCGGTCGAGCGGGGCACCGCGCCGTCGTGGACCGCTTGACATGTCTACACCGTATACCTAGACTCTGAGCATTCGGCGGTATACGCCGTACACCTCATAGGAGATCGGTCGTCCCATGCCTCGCAGCCAACGCCTGCTCGCCCGCGTCGCGGGAGTCCTGTACCTCGTCACGCACGTGACCTCCGTGACCGCCGTCGCAGCATACGGCGCTGGAGCGCTGACGCTCGGCGTCGCGCTCGAGCTCGCGCTCGCGATCGGCTGCCTCGGCACCGGCGTGGTGCTCTTCGCGCTCCTGCGGAAGCACGGCGAGGTGCGAGCGATGACCTTCGCCGGGATGCGCGGCGTCGAGGCCGCGGTCATCATCGCCGGCGCGCTGCCGATGCTCGCCCTCGCCTGGCTCGGGGATGCGGGCGCCTCGGATGCGGAGATGCTCACGCAGCTCCACGCGGCGGCGTTCCTGCTGGGACAGGGCCTCGTCATCAGCGTCAACACCCTCGTGCTCGCATGGCTGCTGCTCGACGCCCGCGTCGTGCCGCGAGCGCTCGCGGTGCTGGGTCTCGCCGGCGGCGCGCTCGTGCTCGCGAGCAACCTCGCACAGCTGTTCGGCGCGATCCCGATGAACGGCACGGTCGCCGGGCTCTGCGCGGTGCCGATCTTCGCGTTCGAGCTCTGGTTCGCAGGGCTCCTCATCGTCAAGGGACTGCGCCCGGTGCCGGGTCGGGAGCCCGTGCTCGCGGGCTGAGCGGCCGACGTCGCCGTAGGGGGCGTCGGACGCGTAGGTTCAGCACCATGAGCACGTCGTCCGCCCAGGCGCCATACGGGGATGCCGCGCATCGACCGCACCGCCCGGTGCCGTGGTGGGGCTGGCTGCTCGCAGCAGGGCTGCTCTTCGCGGCCGGCGTCAGCGGTGCCGCCTTCGCGCCCCCGGGGAGCGGCTTGGCCGTCTGGTGGCCGGCGGCGGGCATCGCCCTCGCCTTCGCGCTGCTGCAGCCCGTGGAGCGCATCTCGCTCGCGGTCGGCCTGGTGCTCGTCGTCATCACCGCCGCCAACGCCGTCACAGGACGGCCGCTGCCGCTCGCCCTGGCGCTCGGCGTCGCGAACGCGGTCGAGGTGCTCATCGCGCTCGGCGTGCTGCAGGCGTGGCGGCGCACCTTCCGGCTCTCGTCGCTGCGCGCCGCGCTCCGGTTCGCGAGCGCCGCGGCCATCGCGGCCACGACGGCAGGCGTGCTCGCCGGCCTCGCCCTCACCCTCCTCGGCGATGGCGAGCTCTGGCCCACCGTGCCGTTCGTCGCCGCATCGCATGCCGCTGCCCTCCTCACCATCGCGCCCTTCGCGGCGCTGCCGCCGCGCATCCCGGTGCGTGCCGGGGCCGTCGAGATGGCGGTGCAGGCGACGCTGCTGGTGCTCGCGATCACCTTCGTCTTCCATCCGGACCTCTCGTTGCCGCTCGCGTTCACGCTCTACCCGTTCCTGGCCTGGGCGGCGTTCCGGTTCCCGATCCGGCTCGTCCTGATGGAGACCCTCATCGCGTCGGTCGCGATGCTGGCGCTGACGCTCGTCGGCGGCGGGCCGTTCCGCGCCGAGTCCATCGACGTCATGGCCGGTGCAGCGCTGCTCGAGGTGCTGCTCGTGACGTTCGCCGGCTTCGGCCTCGTGCTCTGCGCGGCGCAGTACGAGCTGCGGGCGCTCTCGCGGCAGCTCGACGCGTCGACGCTGCTGCTCGGCGGCAGCCTCGTCGACGCGCGCATCGGGCTGGCGATCGCCCAGCGCCGGAGCGACGGGACGCGCATCATCTGGTCGAACCGCGCAGCGCGCGCGCTGCTCGGCGCCGAGCGCGGCCACCGCGACGCCTGGGCGGGGCGGATCGAGCAGGCGGCGGTCCGGGCGCTGCACAGCGCCGAGCAGACCTCGGTCACGACCGTCGGCGGCCGCTCGATCACGGTCGCCGCGAACGCGATCGCGGGCGACGAGGACCGGTTCGCCGTGCAGCTGCTCGACGTGACGTCGATCCTGCAGGCGCAGCAGGCGCAGGTCGAGGCGGAGGTCGAGCGGGAATCGGCGCGCACGATCCGCGCGGAGCTGGAGCGCCAGCGCGACGACTTCCTCGCCACCACGAGCCACGAGCTGCGCACGCCGATCACGAGCATCGTCGGCTACACCGAGCTGCTCGCGGAGTCCGACGCCGTGCCGGCGGCGAAGCGCGGATGGCTCGACGTGATCGACCGCAACGCCCACCGCCTCGCCGAGCTCGTGGAGGACCTGCTCACACTGAGCCGCGGAGCGACCGCCCCCACGAGGCCCCAGCACCTCGAGGAGCTGACCGGTGTCGAGGTGTTCGAGGAGGTCGTCGCGAACCTGCGGGTCGTGAGCGACCCGAAGCGGCTGCAGGTGTCGATCGCGCCGGGCGACGTGGCCCTGCTCGGTGCACGCGGGGACGTGCTGCGGGCGATCTCGAACCTGCTGATGAACGCGATCAAGTTCACGCCCGAGGGCGGGCGCATCCGGCTCGCCGCGAGCGAGGACGACGGCATGGCGCTCCTCGCCGTCGCCGACACCGGCCCCGGAATGAGCGAGGAGGAGCTCGGGCAGGCGTTCGAGCGCTTCTACCGGGCGCCCGGGGCGGAGCGCGACAACGTGGCGGGCACCGGTCTCGGCCTCGCGATCGTCGCGGAGCTCGCGCGCCGCAACGGCGGGGATGTCGCGCTCACGCGCAACGACGACGGCGGCCTCACCGCCGAGCTGCGGCTGCCGCTCCCCGCCTGACGCGGCTCAGAGCAGGCTGAGCTCGCGCAGCTTGTCCTCGACGTCGGCGTTCGAGGGCTCCACCTGGTGGGTGCCGTCCGGGAAGACGACCACCGGGATGTTCATGCGCCCGGCGATGTGCTGCGCCCGCTGCGCCGCCGCGTCGTCGTGCTCGACGTCGATGTAGACGTAGTCCACGGGGAGTCGGTCGAGCTGCTGCTTCGTGCGTCGGCAGTCCCTGCACCAGTCGGCGCCGTACACCTGGATCGTCGAGTCGGTCATGTGCGCAACGCTATCGCGAGGCGTCAACCCTCGACGATCGGCGCGGGCTCCAGCCCCGGATCGACGGGCGGACCCGGATCGACGGGCGGCCCCGGGTCGGCGGGCGGCCCGGGGTCGGCGGGCGGCCCAGGGTCGACGGGCGGCGCCGGGTCGGCGGGCGGCGCTGGATCGACGGGCGGCAGAGGCGTCGTCGGCGTCGTCGGCGGCGGATCGGCCGGCGTCGTCGGCGTCACCGGGGTCGTCGGGGTCACCGGCGTCGTCGGGGCTGCGGGCGGCGGCGTCCGCACGGGTGTGACGGGCGCCGGCGGCCGACCCGGCGCCGGCGGTCGCACGATCCCCGAGCCGGGGGTCGGGGCCCGGGTCGGGCCGGGCGCCGCCTGCGCGAGCGCGTCCCGCGACGCCTGCGCCGCGGCGGTGCGCGCAGCCGCCGCGTCGAGCTCACCGGCGGCTTCGAGCTGCCATGCCTCGGCCATCCAGCCCGCAGCGACGTGCAGGGCCAGCGCCTCGACGAGGTCGAGCACGTCGACCGCCGACCGCTCGTCGCCCCTGTCGTCCAGCAGCGCCTGGAGGTTCGCGTCGGCATCGCGCAGCGACGCCAGCGCCTCCGGCGATGCGAGCGAGAACGCGGCCTCGAGCGTCGCCAGGTCGGTGCGGCTCTCCGCGACCGCGATCGCGATCTCGTCGAGTCGAGCGAACGCGTCCTCGAACCGGACGATGCGCGCATCGTCGACCTCGCGCGGGTCACCCAGCGAGTCCAGCTCCGCCTCGAGCGCGCCGAGCTGCTCAGGCGTCACGTCGGAGCGCGGCGAGCGTGCTGCCTCGGCGTCCGCGAGGCATGCGGCGAGGACGTCGAACGAGCCGGGATCCTGGGTCGCCGCGGCGCGAGCCTCCCAGTGCCGGGCGAGCGCGCGGTCGGTCTCGTCGAGGAGCGCGTCGTCATCCAGGTCGCGCAGCAGCGCCTGCCGGAACGCTCCGAACTCGCGCCGCTCGCGCTCGCCGAGCAGGCCCTCGGCGCTCGCGACGTGCTCGGCGGCTCGCAGCACGTCGAGCGCGCGCTGGGCGAGGTCCGCGCCGCGCACCGTGCGCACGTCGAGCTCGCACACCGCGCGGTCGCGCTCCGCGTGCCACGCGTCGATGCGGGCGGCGACGTCGTGGGCCATGCTCTGCGAGCTCCCCGCGACGACGGATCCGCCGACGACCACGGCGGAGACCGCGAGGGCGGAGAGGCCGATGAGCCAACGGCGCTTGCGCCGGCGACGAGCGAGCATGGCCAGCACCTCGGCCCGGCGCTCGCCGGACGCGTCGGCGGGCGTCGGCCCGTGCTGCAGCTCCTGGACCACCCGGCCTCGCAATCGTGTCGTGCACGACCATGCTACGGGTGCATCGCTCTGGCGCACGTGGTACGGCTGCGCCATGCTGGCGGCACGCGGTCGACCGCCGCGGAGCCAACAGACCGAGGAGCCAGCATGGCAACCCTGCTCAACCCCTATCTCGCGTTCGGCCGCCAGGCGCGAGAGGCGATGAACTTCTACCACGGCGTGTTCGGCGGCGACCTCGTCGTGAGCACGTTCGGCGAGTCCGGGATGGGCCGCGGCGCGGACGACGCCGACCTCGTCATGCACGCCCAGCTCACCACCGCCGACGGCCACACGATCATGGGAGCGGACACGCCGCCGTCGATGCCGCAGCCCACCGGCACGCAGCAGGTGTCGCTCTCCGGGGACGACGCGGTCGCCCTCACGCGCTACTGGGAGGGGCTGCGCGACGGCGCGCACATCGTCGAGCCGCTCGTGCAGGCGCCCTGGGGTGACACCTTCGGCATGCTCGTCGACCGCTGGGGCGTGCTGTGGATGGTGAACATCGCGAGCGAGGCGGGCGGGGCCGGCGACACGGTTGCCGACGGGGTGGCGACCGAGGGCGGGCACCAGGACTCGGCCCAGCAGTGGTACCAGGAGGGCGTGACGCCCGAGTCGACCTCGGGCCACGAGAACACCGCCGACCAGTGGCCGGCGGACGAGCAGCGCACGGATCGCTGACGCACGGATGACAGGGTCGAGGGCCGGGCGTCGCGCCCGGCCCTCGATCGTGCCGTCGTCACGCCGGCGGCTGCGGGGCCCCGCCCGAAGCGGTGTCCTCCTCGGTCTCGGCGTCCTGCTGCTGCTCGTCGAGCGGCTGCGCGTCGCGGTCCTCCGGGTCGACGGTGCGCTCGTCGGGGCTCTGCTGATCGCTCATGGCTGCGACTCCTCTCGTCGGAACCTCCGTTGTACTCCTCGATCCCGGGAGTCCCGTGAGCGCGAGTACCCTGATCGCATCACGACTGCGAAGGAGCAGCCCCATGCCCGAGACGATCATCGCCGGTTACGCGCGGACCCCGTTCGCGAGGTTCCTCGGGCAGCTCGCCCAGACCCCGTCGACCGAGCTGGGCGCCCACGCGGCGAAGCACGCGCTCGAGAAGGCCGGGATCGCCGCGACCGAGGTGGATGCCGTGATCGTCGGCCAGGTGCTGCAGGCCGCCGTGGGGCAGAACCCGCCGCGCCAGACGGCGGTCGGCGCCGGCATCCCGATGACCGTGCCGGCGCTCGGCGTCAACGCGGTCTGCCTCTCGGGCACCGAGGCCGTCGTGACCGGTCACCGCATGATCCAGCTCGGTGAGGCCGACGTCGTGGTCGCGGTCGGCCAGGAGTCGATGACGCTCGCCCCGCACGCCGCGCCGATGCGCTCGGGCGCGAAGTTCGGCGCACTCTCGCTCACCGACACGATGCAGTTCGACGGGCTCACGGACGCCTTCGAGCACATCGCGATGGGGGAGTCGACCGACGGCTACAACGACGAGTTCCGGATCACGCGCGAGCAGCAGGACGAGTTCGCGGCGGCCTCGCACGCCCGGCTCGTGCGCGCCCAGGCGGACGGCACCCTCGACGACGAGATCGTGCCGATCGAGGCGAAGGCCGGCAGGAAGACGGTGACGGTCGCCGTCGACGACGGCGTGCGCGCCGAGACGACCGTCGAGTCGCTCGCGGCACTGCGGCCGGCGTTCCGCCCGGACGGCTCGATCACGGCCGGCAACGCGTCGCAGATCACCGACGGCGCCGCCGCGCTCGTGCTCGTCTCCGACGCCTACGCGGCGGAGCACGGCGTCGCCGGCATCGCGCGCATCCTCTCGACCGGCTTCGTCGCGGGCCCGAACGTCTCGCTGCACTCGCAGCCCGCCGACGCGATCGAGCAGGCGCTCGAGCGCGCCGGTGTGTCGACGAGCGACCTGCAGGCGGTGGAGATCAACGAGGCGTTCGCCGCTGTCGGGGTCGCGTCGACGAGGCAGCTGGGCGTCGACCCCGAGATCGTGAACGCGAACGGCGGCGCGGTCTCGCTCGGGCACCCGATCGGCGCGTCCGGCGCCCGCATCGTCGGGCACCTCGCCCGCCGCGTGCAGCGGCTCGGCAGCGGCGCGATCGGCGCGAGCGGCATCTGCGGCGGCGGCGGGCAGGGCTCTGCGGTGGTGCTCCAGGCGATCTAGGCTGGGCGGATGCGTCTGTCTGTGCTGGATCTCGCCCCGATCGCCCCTGGAGAGACCGCGGGGGCGAGCCTCGCCGGCTCCGTCGAGCTCGCGCAGGCCGCCGAGCGGCTGGGCTACGCCCGCGTCTGGTACGCCGAGCACCACAACATGGCGACGATCGCCTCGAGCGCGACGAGCGTGCTGATCGCGCACGTCGCCGCTCACACGTCGACCATCCGGCTCGGCGCGGGCGGCGTCATGCTGCCCAACCACTCGCCGCTCGTCATCGCCGAGCAGTTCGGCACGCTCGCGGAGCTGCACCCCGGGCGCATCGACCTGGGCCTCGGGCGCGCGCCCGGCACGGATCAGCGCACGTGGACCGCGCTGCGCCGGGACATCCGGGCCTCCGAGCGCTTCCCGGAGGACGTGGTCGAGCTGCAGGGGTACCTGTCGGGGGCCCCGACCGTCCCCGGCATCAAGGCGGTGCCCGGGCACGGCACGAACGTGCCCCTCACGATCCTCGGCTCGTCGCTCTTCGGCGCGCAGCTCGCGGCCGCGCTGGGCCTGCCCTACGCGTTCGCGTCGCACTTCGCGCCCGACGCCCTCCAGCAGGCCGTCGCGGTCTACCGCGAGCGCTTCGAGCCGAGCGCGCAGCTCGACGCACCGTTCGTCATCGCCGGCATCAACGCGGTCGTCGCGCCGACGCGCGGCGAGGCCATGGTGATGCAGCAGGAGCTCGTGCGCGCGCGCGTGCGCGGCCTGCTGCTGCGCGACAGCCCGATCGCCCAGCAGGTCGGCGATGACGAGCTCGACGCGCTCGCGGCGAGCCCGCAGGCCGCGCACATCGCCACCATGGTGCGCAACACGGCGCTCGGCACGGGCGACGAGGCGGTGACGACGCTTCGCCGCTTCCAGATCGAGGCCGACGCGGACGAGCTCATCATGGCCGTGCACGGCACGACCGCCGAGCGAGTCCGCGCGCTCGCGCTGCTCGAGGAGGCGGGGGCGCTGCGCGACGCGGCCTGACCTCGAGCGCGATCAGCGGAGGGCGAGCCGGGCGACGGATGCGGCGGCCGCGGCGAGCAGCTCGGCGGCGTCGCGCTGGAGGACGTCGAGGCTCGCCGGCCCGGCCGCGATCGAGATCGCCGGCACGCCCATGGCCGCCGCGGCATCCGCCTCGACCGCGCCCGCGAGCACGCACAGCGGCACCCGACGCTCGGCCGCGACCGCGTGCACGACCGAGACGACCTTGCCGCCCGCCGACTGGCCGTCGAACCTGCCCTCGCCGGTGAGCACCAGCGCGCTCCCTACGACGGCGTCGTCGAGACCCGCGAGGGCGCCGAACCAGGCGCCGCCCGCGACGATCTCGCCGCCGGTGATCGCGCGCAGCACGCTCGCGACGCCGCCGGCGGCGCCCGCGCCCGGCACGTCGGCGATCGCCGCCGGCTCGATGCCGAGCTCGCGCGCCGCGGCGCTCGCGAGCCGGCCGAGCGCCGCGTCGAGCGCCGCGACGTCGGCGGGCGCGGCGCCCTTCTGCGGCCCGAAGACCGCGGCGGCCCCCCGCGGCCCCGTCAGCGGCGCGTCGACGTCGGTCACGAACCGCCAGCGGGCGGCGAGCGCGCGCGGGTCGAGCGCAGCGAGGTCGATGCGCTCGAGGGCCGCCAGGCCGCCCCCGCCCGCGCCGACGGGGCTGCCCGCGGCGTCCGTCAGTCGCGCGCCCAGCGCGGTCAGCACGCCAGCGCCGCCGTCGCTCGTCGCCGAGCCGCCGAGCAGCAGCGTCAGCTCGGTCGCGCCGAGGTCGAGGGCGTCGCGCACGACGCGGCCGAGCCCCGCGGTCGACGCATCGAGGGGCCGCAGCGGCGCGTCCTCGACCTGCGGGAGGCCCGCCGCCTGCGCGAGCTCGATCACCGCGTGGGCGCCGTCGAGCGTCCAGTGCGCGACGGCGGGCCGCCCGATCGCGTCGACCGTCTCCGTCGAGCGCAGCCGACCGCCGCGCGCGAGCAGCGCGTCGAGGCTGCCCTCGCCGCCATCGGCCATCGGCACGAGCACGACCTCGGCGTCCGGGACGGCGGCGCGCACGCCGCGCGCGGCCGCCTCGCAGGCCTCGAGCGCGGTGAGGCTGCCCTTGAACGCGTCGAACGCGGCGACGACCCTCACCGCGTGAGACCGTACCGCTCGGCGAAGCGGGCGAGGATCGCCTGCGGGTGCTCGACGTGCGCCGCCCGGCCGGCGCGCACGAGGTCGTCCACCTCGTCGGGGGAGAAGTAGCCGTGGTCGCGATAGGTGCGGATGCGCTGCTCGAGGCCGGCGGCGTCGAGCTCCGGGTGGAACTGCGTCGCGACGACGTGCTCGCCCACCCGCAGCATGTGCACGCACGCGGCCGAGACGGCGAGCGTCGTGACCGGTCGCGTCGCCGTGCCCACCGGCGCCTCGCGGATCCCTTCCTTGTGGCCGCCGAACGCGGTGAAGGCGCGGGGGAGCCCGTGGGTGAGCCAGTCCTCGCCCACGAGGCTCAGCTCGACGGGCGCCACCGACTCGGCGATCCCGCGCACCATGCGCTCGCCGAGCGCGTGCACGACGGCGCCGAGGCCGAGGCACGCCCCCAGGTAGGGGATGTCGTCGCGGATGACCTCGGAGGCGAGCGCGGTGAGCCACGGCACGACGCCCGCGTGCGCCGCCGGCCGCAGCTCCGGGTCGTCGCTGAAGTTCGCCGGTCCGCCGCCGATGAGCACGGCGTCGACGCCCGCGAGGTCGATCGCCGGCTGGTGGCGATCCAGCCGGATGCGCTCGACGCGCGCGTCGTCGAGGCGCCCGAAGCGCACCATCGCCTCGAGCTCGGCGGCGGCCACGTCATCCTCGGGCCGCGACTGGACGATCAGGATGCGGCTCATGCGCGCCGCCCCTCCGCGGTCCAGACACCGCTCGAGCCGCGCCGGTGCGAGCCCACGAGGTGCGTGTCGACGATCCCGACGGCCTCCATGAGCGCGTGCATGGTCGTCGGCCCCACATGCGCGAAGCCGCGTGCCTTGAGCGCCTTCGAGAGCCCGATCGATTCGGGCGACCGCGTGGGCACGTCGGCGAGCGTCTCGGGCGCGGGCGTCGACTCGGGCTGGAACGACCAGATGAGCGCGGGGAGCCCGCCGTCGGCGCGCAGCGCGACCGTCGCGCGGGCGTTGCCGATCGTCGCGTCGATCTTGCGGCGGTTGCGGACGATGCCCGCGTCGGCCATGAGGCGCTCGACGTCCGCGTCGTCGAAGGCGGCCACCGCATCCGGCTCGAAGTCCGCGAAGGCGGCGCGGAACGCCGGGCGCTTCCGCAGGATCGTCGACCACGAGAGCCCGGACTGGAAGGCCTCGAGCGAGAGGCGCTCGAACAGCCCGGTCTCGTCCCGCACCGGCATGCCCCACTCGCGGTCGTAGTAGTCGCGCAGCAGCGGGTCGGTCGCGGCCCACACCGGGCGCGCGAGCCGGTCGTCGCCGACGATGAGGTGCATGCCCCAACGGTAGCCGCCGGACAGCGGCGCGCGCCTGCGTACGCTGGGGCGGTGCAGACGGGATCGGTGCAGGCGGACGCGGTGCGGCGCGCGTGGCGCGCGGCGCTCAGCGTCGTCGTCGCGACCAGCGCCTACGGGCTGTCGTTCGGCGCGCTCTCGATCGCTGCCGGGCTCGACCTCTGGCAGACGATGGTGCTGAGCGCGCTGATGTTCTCGGGCGGGTCGCAGTTCGCCTTCATCGGGGTGATGGCCGCGGGCGGCGGCATCGCGGGTGTCGCGAGCGCGGCGATGCTGGGCCTGCGCAACGCGCTCTACGGCATGAGCATGCGGCGGGTCGTCGCGCCCCGCGGCGCCATGATCCCGGTCGCGGCGCACGTCACCATCGACGAGTCGACCGCGGTCGCGCTCGCCCAGCCGGAGGCGCGCGCGCAGCGCGTCGGCTTCTGGGTGACGGGCGTCGGCATCTGGCTCGGCTGGAACGCGGCGACGCTCGCCGGCGCGATGCTCGGCGACCTGCTCGGCGACCCGAAGCAGTGGGGGCTCGACGCCGCGGCCGCGGCAGCCTTCGTCGGGCTCCTCTGGCCGCGGCTGCGCGCCCGGCAGGCGATCGCCGTCGCGGCGGCGAGCGCGGTGGTCGCAGCGGCGCTGCTGCCGGTGCTGCCGGCGGGACTGCCGGTCATCGCCGCTGCCGCGATCGGCGTGGTCGTCGGGCTGTCCAACTGGCTCGGGCCGACGACGACGGAGGGCCCGTGACCACCTGGCACCTCCTCCTGCTCGCGAGCATCGCCGTGCTCGGCATCAAGCTGCTCGGCTACGCCGTGCCGCCGCGGCTCTTCGACCGTCCGCGCCCCCGCCGCACGCTCGAGCTGCTCACCGTGTCGCTCCTCGCTGGCCTCGTCGCCGTGCAGATGCTGGGCGGGGCGGACGGCATCGTGCTGGACGCGCGGATCCCCGCGGTCGCGGTCGCGGCGGGGCTGTTCGCGGTGCGCGCACCCTTCATCGTGGCGGTCGCCGGGGCCGCCGCCACGGCGGCGCTGCTGCGGCAGCTCGCGGGGCTGCCGTGACGGCGCCGAGCGCCCGCCGGATTCGCTAGGGTGGGCCTCTCAGGCGACGCCGGTTCCGAGTCCGGCGCAGCCTCGAAGCCGTGGAGGAAGCGCATGACCGAGCACGACGACGCCCGGAGGGGGCCCGACGGCGAGAGCACGCAGTCGTGGGGTGACGACTACCGCGCGCAGCTCGCGTCGATGCTCTCCGGCACCTCCGCGCAGGACCGCGAGGCCGTCGCGTCGCTGCCGTCCGGCTCCGCCATCCTGGTCGTGCGACGAGGCCCCAACGTGGGTGCGCGCTTCCTGCTCGATCAGGACTCGACCATCGCCGGCCGGCACCCCGACGCCGACATCTTCCTCGACGACGTGACCGTCTCGCGCCGCCACGCGGAGTTCACGCGCGACGGCACGACCTTCGCGCTGCGCGACCTCGGCTCGCTCAACGGCACCTACCACGATGGCGAGCGCGTCGACCGTGCGGTCCTGCGCGACGGCGCCGAGGTGCAGGTCGGCAAGTTCCGCCTCACCTTCTACCGCTCGCGCCTCGACCTCGACGCCCGGGCGTGAGCCCCCAAGCCGCGAGGAAGCCTGCCGGCCTCCTCTCGATCGGTCAGGTGCTGGCGAAGCTCGGGCCGGAGTTCCCCGACCTCTCGCCGTCGAAGCTGCGCTTCCTCGAGGACCAAGGCCTCATCTCCCCGCAGCGCACCCCCTCCGGGTACCGCAAGTTCGATGCCGCCGACCTCGAGCGGCTGCGCTACATCCTCACCCTGCAGCGCGATCACTACCTGCCGCTCAAGGTGATCCTGGGTCACCTCGACGACATCGACGCGGGCCGCACGCCGCAGATCCCCGGGGCCAACGTGCGCGTCGACGCGCCGTCGATCCTCACGGCCGAGCGACGCCTCTCGCGCGCGGAGCTGCAGGCCGAGGCCGGCGCATCGAAGCAGCTGCTGGCCGACGCGCTCTCCGCGCAGCTGCTGCCGGGGGCGGAGCCGTTCGGCGACGAGGCCGTGCAGGCCCTGCGCGCGCTCGTCGAGCTGCAGCGCTACGGCATCGAGCCGCGCCACCTGCGCGGCATGCGGCAGTCGGCGCAGCGCGAGGCGGCCCTCATCGAGTCGGCGCTCAAGCCCATGCGCGGCCGTCGCGAGACGGGCAGCCAGGCGAAGGCGGCAGAGACCGCCCGCGACCTGGCCGGGCAGATCCAGGCGGTCCGCGAGCTGCTCACGCGCGACGCGCTCGACGGCTGATCCCGACGGCCGTCGGCCGCAAGGCGTAGACTCGGCACCGACACGCCGACTCGCCAGGCAGATGCGAGGCGGCGGGGGAGCCGGTCGCTACGGTAGGGCCGAACACTCAACCTCTTCTTGAAGGTTGGGCCCAGCACAGCGGAAGGAACGGCCATGGGCGACGGCAGCCGGGATGAGACCCAGGGCGAGACCGGCACGATGCTGTTCACCGACGGCCTGCCACAGGAGACCGACGCGGTCGGCTACCGCGGTGCGATCGCTGCGGACGCCGCGGGCATCACCTACCGCCAGCTGGACTACTGGGCTCGCACCGGGCTCGTCGAGCCCACCGTGCGCCCGGCGCACGGCTCGGGCAGCCAGCGCCTCTACTCCTTCCGCGACATCCTCGTGCTGAAGCTCGTCAAGCGCCTGCTCGACACCGGCATCTCGCTGCAGCAGATCCGCGTCGCCATCCAGCAGCTCCACGAGGCCGGGGTGCGCGACCTCACGCAGACGACGCTCATCTCGGACGGCGCGAGCGTGTACCTCTGCACCTCGAGCGACGAGGTCATCGACCTCCTCGGCCGGGGTCAGGGCGTGTTCGGCATCGCCGTCGGCAAGGTGCTGCGCGAGGTCGAGACGCAGCTCATCGAGCTCGAGGTCACACCGGTCGACGAGCAGCAGGTCGACGAGCTGGCGGCGCGCAGGGCGCGCCGCAGCCGCACGGCCTGACCGGCGGCCGGCGCTACGGCTGCTTGTCGGCCGCGGGAGCGTCGGACTCGGCGGCGGCCGCCTCCTCGAGCTCCGCGGCAGCCGTCGCGTCGACCGCGGCGGTCGGCGCCGGCACCTTGCGGCCGGATGCGGCCTCGTCGCCGACGCGACCCGCGGCGGTGAGCACCGTCTGGAGCAGCTCGTCGAACTGCAGCGCCATCTCCTGCGCGCCCTCGCCCGGCCACACGTGCAGCGGGCGGGCGGCGCCCTGCGCCTGCTGCATCGACGTGCGCTCGGGGAGGATCGTCTCGAGCACGAGCGGGCCGAACATGTCCTTGAGCTCCTGGATGCGGTACTGGTGCTCGAGCGACTGGGGACGCGCGCGGTTCACGACGATGCCGAGCGGCTGCAGGCGCGGGCTCAGGCCGCGGCGGATCTCCTCGATCGCGCGCAGCGCGCGGTCGGCAGCGGCGACCGAGAACAGGCCGGGCTCGGTGACGACGAGCACGCGGTCGGACGCGGCCCACGCGGTGCGGGTGAGCGCGTTGAGCGACGGGGCGCAGTCGACGAGCACGAGGTCGTAGTCGTTCTCGACGGTCGTGAGCGCCGTCTCGAGCTTCCAGATGTCCTTGATCGTCGGGTGCGGGCCGTCGAAGTTGATCGCGGAGGGGGAGCCGATGAGCACGTCGATCGTGCCGCCGTGGCCCTGCGTCCAGCCCGACGGCGAGATCGCCTGCTGGACGACCTTGTCCTTGGGGTTCGAGAGCACGTCGGCGACGTTGAGGCGGCCGTCGATCTCGATGTCCATGCCGGTGGAGGCGTCGGACTGCGGGTCGAGGTCGACCACGAGCGTGCGGAGGCCCTTCGCGAACGCGGCGGAGGCGAGACCGAGGGTCACGGTCGTCTTGCCGACACCGCCTTTGAGGGAGCTGATCGAGAGTACGTGCACGGCGGCCAAGCCTAGCGGCACTAGATTGGAAAGACCGCGTCGCCGCACCTCTCGGAGGAATCCGCATGTTCTCGAAGCTGCTTGTCGCCAATCGTGGCGAGATCGCGATCCGCGCCTTCCGGGCGGCGAACGAGCTCGGCATCCGCACCGTGGCGGTGTACGCGCACGAGGACCGCAACTCCCTGCACTGCCAGAAGGCGGACGAGGCCTACCAGATCGGCGAGCCGGGTCGCCCCGTGCGTGCCTACCTGACGGTGAGCGAGATCATCCGGGTCGCGAAGGACGC
>JAPSJX010000025.1 GCA_031178105.1 Agrococcus sp.
GAGTTGCGCTCGACTCGGACGCGAACCCTCGACGGGGCGCGGGTCAGCGGGCGGTGCGCTCGGCGGCAGCGGCCCCGACGCCGGCGATCGGCGTCAGGCGGGTCAGCTGCGTCACGTGGCGCGGCTCGAGCTCCTCGAGCGACGAGACGCCCAGCAGCGCCATCGTGCGCTCGATCTCGCCCCGGAGGATCGCGATCGTGCGGTCGACGCCCTGGCGCCCGCCGGCCATGAGGCCGTAGAGGTACGCGCGGCCGATGAGCGTGAACTTCGCCCCGAGTGCGATCGACGACACGATGTCGGCGCCGTGCATGATGCCGGTGTCGACCATCACGGTCGCGTCCTTGCCCACCTCGCGCACGACCTGCGGCAGCAGGTGGAACGGCACGGGGGCGCGATCGAGCTGCCGGCCGCCGTGGTTCGAGAGGATGATGCCGTCGACGCCGCCGTCGATGAGCCGCACGGCATCCGCCACGTTCTGCACGCCCTTGACGACGAGCTTGCCCGGCCACATGCCGCGGATGACGTCGAGGTCGTCGTAGGAGATCGTCGGGTCCATCGCGGCGTTCAGCAGCTCGCCGACGGTCCCGCCGGTGGTCGACAGCGACGCGAACTCGAGCTTCGGCGTGGTGAGGAAGTCGAACCACCACCACGGGCGGGGGATGGCGTTGGCGATCGTGCGGACCGACAGCTGCGGCGGGATCGAGAAGCCGTTGCGCTTGTCGCGCAGGCGCGCGCCGGCGATCGGGGTGTCGACGGTGAACATGAGCGTGTCGTAGCCGGCCGCCGCGGCGCGCTCGACGAGCCCGTACGAGAGCTCGCGCTGCCGCATGACGTAGAGCTGGAACCAGTTGCGGCCGGTCGGGTTCACCGCCTTGACGTCCTCGATGGTGGTCGTGCCGAGCGTCGAGAGCGTGAAGGGGATGCCCGCAGCCGCCGCGGCGCCCGCGCCGGCCGTCTCGCCCTCGGTCTGCATGAGCCGGGTGAAGCCGGTAGGAGCGATGCCGAACGGCAGCGCGCTCGGCCCGCCGAGCACGGTCGTCGAGGTGTCGACGTGCGCGGCCGGGCGGAGGATGTCGGGGTGCAGCTCGACGTCCTCGAACGCCTGCCGCGCGCGCTGCAGCGAGAGCTCGCCGTCCGCGGCGCCGTCGGTGTAGTCGAACGCCGCCGCGGGCGTGCGCCGCTTCGCGATCGCGCGCAGGTCGCCGATCGTGAGCGCGGCGTCGAGCCGGCGCTTGCGGCCGTCGAGCTCGGGCTTCTTGAACTGCATGAGCTCGGTGAGCTCGCCGATCTTGGGCAGCTGACGCTTCATGGTCGATCCTCGTCGATGTGGTCGGACCACACGAACGATAGCCGTCCCCGGCGAGCGCGGTCAAGCGGTCCGCGCGTGGATTACGGCTGCGCGCCGCCCCGATCGGCGTCGGCGGTCTCGCGGTAGTAGCCCTCGATGTGCTCGCCGAGCAGCCTGGCCGCACCCTCACGATCGCCGGCGCGGACGTGCTCGAGGATGCCGCGGTGCTCCGCGCGCAGCCGTGCGGCGGTGGTCGACCAGTCGGGGAGCGACTGCGCACGCGCGAGCGTGTGATCCGCGATCGACGTGCGCAGCGCATCCATGAGGGTGCTGATGAGCGGGTTGCCGGCCGCGCGGGAGAGGGTCACGTGGAACGCGGCATCGAGCTGCAGGAAGTCCTCGACGGGCAGCGCCGGCTCATCCATCCGCTCGAGCAGCTTCGCGGCCTCCGCCCAGTCGCCGCGCTCGCGATCCGCGTGCTCGGCGGCCCACGTCTCGAGCAGCAGCCGCACCTCGACGATGTGCGCGTGCTCGACGTGCCGCGTCGCGAGCTGCATGTCGAGGGCGAGCGCGAGCGCCTGCTCGGGGGCGGCCGTGATGATGGTGCCGGATCGCGGGCCGGAGCCCGTCGACGTCCGGATCGTGCCGAGCGCCTCGAGCACCCGCAGCGCCTCGCGCAGCGAGCCACGCGAGACGTGCAGCGTCTCGGCGAGCGCGCGCTCACCGGGCAGGTGGTCGCCGATCGACAGCCGTCCGCTCTGCAGCTCGGCCGTCACCCAGCCCATGACCGTCTCGTGCGCCTTCATCGCGACGAGTATCCCAGCGCCTCGCGGCGTCGGGCGGGTCTGCGCCGCGGGGGAGTGCGACGATCGACGCATGGGACGGATCGATCGCCGCGTCTGGATGGTGCTCTTCGCGCTCGCGATCGTCGTGCAGCTGGTCGGGCTCTACTCGCCCGACGCGCCCTCCGGCGGCGGCGCTCCCGGCTCCGACAAGGTGGCGCACGTCGCGATGTTCCTCGCGCCGGCGCTCCTCGGCGTGCTCGCCGGGCTGCGCCTGGTCGTGCTCGCGCCGCTGCTCATCGTCCACGCGATCGTGTCGGAGGCCGTGCAGCACCTCGTGCTCGCGGAGCGCTCCGGAGACCCCTGGGATGCGGTGGCCGACATCGCGGGCGTCGCCGCCGGCCTCGCGCTCGGGTCCGCGCTACTGCTGCGGCGGCGCCGTTCTGCGGCGCCCGCCGGTTCCGGCGATGCCACCGGCGGCGGAGGGGATCCGCGCACCGCGCCGTGAGTCGCCGTGGCGCGATCGTGCGCGTGGCGGCTGCGCGAGAGGGCGGCGGCCGAGCGCAGCTGCGGGCCCACGGTGTCCGCCCCACCTTGTCGAAACGAACAATTCGAAAGGTCTCTTGCGAAGGGAATGCTTCGAAGGTAGTCTTTCAGGTGTGAGCGAGGCAGGGCGCGTCGCCGCGGACACAGGAGGCACACCATGGAACGCATCGAAGGCGCCGATCGCATGGAACGCATCGCGCGCCGCGTCGCGGAGGAGCGCAACCGCGCTCGCGTCCGCGCAGCGCGTGAGACGACCGAGCGCTACTACGACCGAGCGCGCGAAGAGCTGCGCATCCAACGTGGTTTGATCTGAGCATGACCGAGGCGCACGACCCGCCGGCCGATCGGGCGGGGAGCACTGAGCCGACCGTCGAGGTCGCCGAGCTCCGCAGCAGCGATCCCGCGGTGCTGCGTGCGCTGGCCCACCCTCTTCGGGTCGAGATCCTCGCCGTCATCGATGAGCTCGAGGAGGCGACCGCGACGCAGATCGCGGAGCGCGTCGGCGAGAGCCCGTCGAACTGCTCCTTCCACCTCCGCACGCTCGAGAAGGCCGGCTTCATCGTCCGCGCCGAGACGAGGGGCACGTCGAAGCCGTGGAGGTCGGCGCACCGCAGCCGCGACCTCCGACCCGACCCCGACGACGTCGACTCCGTGCGCTCGTCGAGCACGATCGGCGCGCTCTACGTGCAGCACGAGGCCGACCGGATGATCAAGTTCCTCACCGCGCATGGCAGCGGGAGGCCGCCGGAGTGGGTGCCCGGCGTCACCGTGAACATCTCCACCTTCTGGGCGAGCCCGGACGAGCTCGCCGAAATCGCCGAGGAGATCGCCCACCTCGTCGATCGCTTCCGCGACCGGCACGACGACCCGGCGCTGCGCCCGCCCGACAGCCGCAAGTCGCACTTCTTCGCCACGCTGAACCCGGATCTCGACGTGCCGCTGACGGGCGCGGAACCGACCGCGAGCTGACGCCCGCCGTATGGCGGCCGGGCTCGCTGCGGCTGACGCATAGCAACAGCCGGGAGGATGGCAGCATGACGACGCTCAGCGACTTCCAGGCAGAGGCACTCACCGGCGGTCAGGTCGACCTCGGCGACTACGACGGCAAGGTCGTGCTGGTGGTGAACACGGCGAGCCAGTGCGGGCTCACGCCGCAGTTCGAGGGGCTCGAGCAGCTCTACCGCGAGCTCGCGCCCCAGGGGCTCGTGGTGCTGGGCTTCCCCTCCGACTCGTTCAACCAGGAGCTCGACGAGGCCGAGGCCATCGCCGACGCGTGCGAGCGGAACTACGGCGTCAGCTTCCCGATGTTCGCGAAGGTCGCCGTCAACGGCACCGACACCCACCCCGTCTTCCAGTGGCTCAAGGAGGAGAAGAAGGGGATGCTCGGTGGCGCGATCAAGTGGAACTTCACCAAGTTCCTCATCGGCCGCGACGGCGCCGTGATGGAGCGCTTCTCGCCCACCACCACGCCGGAGCAGTTGCGCGGCGACGTCGAGCAGGCGCTCGCGGCCTGACGAGCGCGCGGCCGGCACGCCGCGCCCTGAACCGCGGGCCCCTGGCGCGCCCCTGACCGCGGTCCTACCGTGGCCCCATGACCGTGCCGAACCCGGGTGCCTTCGCCGTGGCCGCTGCGCCGCGCCCCGCGGGGAGGCCGCCGATCGCCCGCGCAGCGGCGCATCGCGCGAGGCTCGCCGGCGGCGTCGGCGGTGGCATCGCTTGGCTCGGCCTGGCCGTCGCGCAGGCGTGCGCGATCCTGCTGCTGCTCGGGCTCGGAGTCCCCGCCCTGCTGCTCGGCGCGGTCGCGTGGATGGACGGCGCGGGCGATGCGGGCGTCGGCATCGTCCGAGCGGTGCTGCCCTGGCTCGGCACGCCGACCGGGATCGCGCTCATGGTCGGCGTGCCGCTCGGGATCCTCATCGCGCTCGCGGGCCTGTGGGTCAGCGCGCGCATGCTGCGCGTCCCCGGCCTCGCGCATCCCATCGGGGTCACGTGGGCCGCCTTCGGCATCACGCTGGTGGCGGCGAGCATCGTCAGCGGTCTGGGCTCGGCCGTCGCTAGCCCGTCCTTCGGGGCGGTCCCGGGCATCGGGATGGGCGGCATCGGCGGGCTCCCGTCGGGGATCGACCGCGACGTGCTGTCGCAGTGGGCCGATGCCGACCGGCTGGTCGCGATCGCATGGCCGTTCGTCGCGATCGGCAGCCTCGCGTCGATCGTCGTGCCGATCGTGCTGAGCGTCTTCGCCTGGTGGTGGATGGCGCACGCGATGCGGCCGGCGGCCGCGCCGCCCGCGCAGCCCTGACGCAGCGCCCACCCGCGGCGGGCATCCGCGACCGGCCTGACGCTCGTCGTGTTCGCCGACGTCGTGATGCGCGTCGGCATGGTCGCGCACGGCTGCGCGCACCGGACGCGCACGAGCACGGCAGGATGGAGGGGTGACCGAGAGCGAACAGACCGACCAGCGCCGCCCGATCCTCGCCCTCGTCGGCATCGGGCTGTTCGCCGGCTTCCTCTCGGGGATGTTCGGCATCGGCGGCGGGATCGTGATCGTGCCGCTGCTGGTGCTGCTCGCGCGCTTCGGACGCCGCCGCGCGGCGGGGGCCTCGCTCGCGGCGATCGTGCCGTCGGCGCTCGTCGGCGTCGGCAGCTACGCCGCCGCGGGCCACGTCGACTGGCTCGTCGCGCTCATCCTCGTGATCGGCTCCGTGATCGGCGCGCAGGTCGGCGCGCACCTGCTGCACCGGTTGCCGGTGCTCGCGATCCGCTGGGCGTTCATCGTCTTCCTCGCCGCCGTCGCGGTGAGCCTGTTCCTCGTGGTGCCCTCGCGCGACGCGGAGGTCGGCCTCGAGTGGTGGTCGGTCGTCGCCCTCGTCGTGCTCGGCTTCGTCACCGGCGTGCTCTCCGGCATCCTCGGCGTCGGCGGCGGCATCATCATCGTGCCGATGCTGATCCTGCTGTTCGGTCAGAGCGACCTCGTCGCGAAGGGGACGTCGCTCGCGATGATGATCCCCACCGCGATCTCCGGCACGATCGGCAACCTGCGCAAGCACAACGTCGACCTGCCGGCCGCGCTGATCGTGGGGCTCTCGGCATGCGTCACCACCGCGCTGGGCGCCGCCGCGGCGATCGCGCTCGACCCGCGCACCGCATCCATCCTCTTCGGCGTCTTCCTCGTCGCGCTCATCGTGCGGCTCGTCGTGGAGGCCGTGAAGATGGGGCACGAGGAGTGAGCGGCGCCTGAGGGCTGCCGGCCCCGCGCCCCCGCGCCGCCTGTGGCAGTGGTCACGATCTGCGGTCGCGAGGCGTCTCCGGCCGCGAATCGTGACCACTGCTCGCGCTACTTGACGACGTCGACCGACTCCGTCGCGGGCGGCAGCGTCAGGGTGCCGGTGCGGGTCATCCGGTCGCTGCGGCGCGCACGGGCCCACCAGATGGCTCCGGCAACGAAGGCGACGAGGCACGTGAGCGCGGCGACCAGGATGCCCGAGCGCGGTCCGAACAGGTCGGTGACCCAGCCCACGATCGGCGCCCCGATGGGCGTGCCGCCCAGGAAGACGGCGCCGTAGAGCGCCATGACCCGGCCCCGCACCTCCGGCGCGCTCGTGAGCTGCACCATCGAGTTCGCGTTCGTCATGAACAGCTGCGCCGTGAAGCCCGCGACCGCGAGGGCGAGGCCGAAGACGACGATGTGCGGCGCGACCGCGGCGAAGACGCACGCGAGCACGAACGAGCCCATGCCGGCGATGATGTACGTCCAGCGCGGCCGCTCGGAGCGGGCGGCGAGCAGCGCACCCGTCACCGACCCGATCGCCATCGCGCTCGAGAGGATGCCGAACGTGCTCGCGTCCGCCTGGTACTCGACGCTCGTCATCGTCGAGATGTAGATCGGGAAGTTGAGCCCGAACGTGCCGAGGATGAACGCCATCACGAAGACGATGAGCAGGTCGCCGCGCTTCCGCACGTAGCGGAAGCCCTCCACGATGTCGCCGAAGCCCTTCGCCCCGCGCGGGCTCGGCTGCAGCTCGCTCCTGCGGATGCGCGACAGCGCGACGATCATCGCGATGAACGTCACCGCGTTGATGAGGAAGACCGGGCCGGGCGCGACGAGCGCGATGAGCACTCCCGCGACGGCCGGGCCGATGAGGCGAGCGCCGTGGAACGAGGCGGAGTTGAGCGCGACCGCGTTCGCGATGTCGGACTGCCCGACGAGCTCCGAGACGAAGGCCTGCCGCGCCGGCATGTCGAACGCCTGCACGATGCCGAACGCGAGCGCGAACAGCTGCACGTGCCACAGCTCGACGACCCCGGTCGTCACGACGACGCCGAGGATGAGCGCGAGCACGCCCATCGCCGATTGCGTCACGAGCAGCACCTTGCGCCGGTCGTACTTGTCCGCGATGAGGCCCGAGACGGGGACGAGCAGCAGCTGCGGCCCGAACTGCAGCGCCATGTTGATGCCGACGGCGGTCGCGTCGTTCTCGGTCAGGACGGTCAGCACCGTCCACGACAGCGCCGTGGACTGCATCCACGCGCCGACGTTCGAGATGAGCGCGCCGGTGAACCACATGCGGTAGTTGAACAGCCGCAGGGACCGGAACATCATTGCTCGGCCAGCCGCTCGATGATGGGCACCGCGCGCTCGAGCGTCGCGCGGTCCTCGGGGCTCAGCTGCTCGATCGCGCTCGCGAGGGCGCGGTTGCGGCGCTCGCGCGTCTCGCCGATCATCTGCTCGCCCTTGTCGCTGATGCGGAAGAGCACCATCCGCCCGTCGCTCGGGTGGTCGCTGCGCTCGACGTAGCCGAGCGACTCGAGGTGCTGGAGCGTCTTCACCATGCTCGGCGGCTTCACGCACTCGGCGGCGGCGACACGCGCGAGCGTGGGCTCCTCGAGCTGCTGCAGCGTGCCGAGCGCCGAGAGGTGGTGGAGCGACAGGTTCTCGTCGGCTCGCTCGCGGCGCATGCGGCGGCCCATGCGCACGAGCGCCACGCGGAGGGAGTCGGCGAGGGCGATGGCGGGCATCTCATTAGCCTACCTCACGACCCCTCGATGCCGACAGGCCTCCGGCTGCGGGCGCGTCAGCGGACACGCCCCGGGCTGCTCAGCGCGCGGCCGGATGGGGCGCGATGCGGTGCGCTCGGTCGAGCAGCAGGCCCGCCGCCTGCGGGGATCGGTCGACGGCGCGGATGCCGTGGCCGACGAGGTGCACGGCCGTGAGCGCCGCGGCGTGCGGATCGCCCAGCCAGCGGTCGGCGGCCTCGTCCGCGATGGCCTGCAGCAGCGCCGCGTCCGCGGCGCGCCCCGCGACCTCGTTGCTGACGGCGCTCGCGATCGCGTGGCCGATGAACGCGGCGGTGTCGTCCGCCGGGTCGCCGAGGCCGGCGGTGTCGACGTCGATGACGCTCGAGATGCGCCGCTCGGTGAGGAAGAGCTGTCCGATGTGCAGGTCGCCGTGCACGACCGTCGCGGGTGCCGCGCGGCGCAGGTGCGGAACCAGCACCGGCAGGAGCGCGCGGGCATCCGCGGCTCGCTCCGGCAGGTCGGCGGCGAGACGGCGCAGGTGCCAGTCGAGGCGCGAGCCGGCGGAGGCGCGCGCGATGCGCCGGGTTCGCACCGAGCGCAGGTGCTCGCGCAGCTCGTCGACCGCGTCGAGCAGCTGCGGGGCGCCCATGCGGCTCGCGGCCACGGGGCCGGGGGTGCCGACCGCGTCGCGCACGACGACGACGCCTGCCGGCGTCCAGTGCACGACCTCGGGAGCCGGCACCCCAGCCGCGCGGCACGCGCGATGGATCTCGGCGAGGTCCTCGGCCTCGCCCGGGCGCACGACCTTCACGAACAGGTGCACGCCGTGCTGCGTCAGCCGCACGACGGCGCGACGGCCGGGGCGATAGGCGAGCACTCGCGCCTCGATCTCGCCGTCGCTGCCCACGGCGCTCGAGATGCGCGCGAGCCGCTCGGGATCGACGGCGGTGCGCAGCGCCGGGAGTCGCGGGTCGAGCGGATGCTTCCAGATGCGGGCGACGGCGGCGCCGTCTCGGGAGCGGATCACGAAGCCGGTCTCGTGCGCGACGGGCTGCCGGGAGCTGTCGACGAACCAGTCGCCGGCGTGCTCGCCCGCGTCGATCGTGAAGCGCGCGATGCTGCCCTCGCCGAAGGGCTCGACGGCGATCAGGCGACCGGCCTCGCCGATCGCCTTCTCCAGCAGCCGCTGCTCCAGCACCCGGTCATCGTCTCAGCACGCGCTGAAGGCTCGCCCAAGGCGGACGCCACGGAGGCGTCCGGGATCCGCTCAGAACGCGAACGGGCGCTCGAGCACCCGCGCCGCAGCACCGCGCGAGCCGTGCGTCCCGAGCTGGGGCGTCGCGTCCGGCTGCGACGACGATCGCACCGCGCGGTAGAGATCGTCGTACGAGCCGGAGAAGCTGCCGCCGGCCCACGCCGACGTCAGGTTGTAGGTGAACGCCGACAGCGGGTTGCCGGCCGGGGTCGTCTGGTGGTCGGCGCACGCGGAGAGGATCGTGACCGTGGGGGGCACCGGCTCGCCAGGCCCCGACTTGGTCGCGACCAGCCGCACCGCCTCGTAGAGCTCCTTGTTGGTCGCGTGCACCTGCGTCCCGTCCGCGAACTTCGCCTGGCCGACCTGAGTGCGCACGTAGAGATCGCCGAACAGGCTCGCCACCTCGTCGTCGCGCGAGCGGTCGACGGCGACCGCCTCGAGCTCCGGGGCCTCGCCCTCGAGCGCCTTGGACAGCGATCCCTTCGTGATCGGGATCACGTCGTTGCGGCTCACGCTGCCGCTCGTCTGGAGGTCCTGCGGGCTCGCCGCCGCGAGCGTCCCCTTGACCTCCTTCGCGTGGTCCGCCGAGATGTCCTTCGCGTCGGCGGCGTCCAGGACCGACTTGAACGCGGTGCCCGAGTGGCAGCTGTCGAACACCAGGTGCACCCGGACGCCCTCGCGCAGGCAGCGCAGCAGCTCGTTGAGCTCGTCGTCCAGCAGCATCCGGTCGTAGAAGCACGTCGTCTCGTCGAGCCCGTCGTCCTCGAGGTCGGCGGAGTCGTTCGGCAGCTGGCTGCCGTGGCCCGAGAAGGAGACCAGCAGCGCGTCGCCCGGCATGAGGTTGACGGCCGCGTTGTTCAGCAGCGCGTAGAACGCCGAGGTCGTCGCCTCCTCGTCGAGGAGCACCGCCGTGTCGTAGCCGAGCCGGCCCGCGAGCTCCGCCATCGCGCGAGCGTCGTTGCCGCACGACGGCAGGGTCATCGGGGACCCGTAGTGCGCGGGGTCGACGCGATCGACCCCCACGTGCACGCCCACGCCCACGGGGGTGCGGACCACGTCGCCGGAGAAGAGCGCGTCGAGCTGGGTGAGCGTCTGCATGCCGACGATGCCGTCGGCGATGAGTCCGTACTCGCGCTGGAACGCGTCGACCGCCGCGAACGTGCGTGGGCCGAAGTACCCGTCGATCCCGTTCGGCGGGATGTAGCCGGAGTTCAGCGCGCAGAGCGCCTCCTGGATCGCCACCACCGCTCCGCGGTGGGACTCGCCCTGCACGATGGGCCGGGCGTTGCTCTGCGCGCTCAGGAGCCGGTCCTGGGTGCTGCGGGTCGCCACGGTGGTGAAGCGTCGGGACTGAAACATGATGTGCTCCTTCGGATGGTCTAGGCGGCCCACTGGTAGCGGTCGTCGGGGTTCGGTGCCGCCGGCAGCGCCCTGCAGCCGAGGCCGACGACGAAGGCGGGCGCGGCCGCGACCGGGGCGGGCGCCTCGGGCGCATGGACGATGAGGCGCTCCGCGAGCGCGAAGCGCGCGTGCAGCCGCGCGAGCGGGACGAGCTCCAGCCGGCCCAGGACGGCTGGGCGCATCGCCGGCTCCGTCAGCACGATCGGTCCCGGCACGACCGGCGGACGAGCCGTCGCGACCGCGAGCTCGGGGCGCAGCGCGGTCACCGCGGCGGGTGCGGGCAGCGCCGCCGGGCGCAGCGGCGCGACCCTGGCGAGGTTCAGCCCCTTCATGCCGCCGCGGACGGGTCGGGACAGGTGCGCGGCGGGCCGCAGCACCGCGTCGTGCAGCACGACCGTCCCGACCGGGCGCCCGTCGGGGGGCTCCTGCGGACGCGGAACCGGGTCGTCGCCCCGCAGCTGCGTGCCCTCGACGGCCGCGAGGTACATCCTGTCGGCGAACGCCGGCACCGGTCCGCCGATCCCGTCGCCGGCGGCCGCGACCTCGCCGTCCGCGAGCCGCCAGTCGCGGCGCTCGTAGAGCGAGGGCGTGAACCAGGATCGGTGCAGCGTGAGCGCGACGAACCGGAAGCGGATCGACCCGTGCCGGTTGGCGCGCCACGCCTCCCACTGCGCCCGCGCCGGCGAGTCGCCGACGCAGCGGTCGAGCTCGTCGACGGTCGCCTCGCCGTGCAGCCACGTGGTCTCGTCGGTGGCGGAGAGCGGCGTCATGGTGGTCGGCGCATAGTTGCCGGACGGGGTGCTGAGCAGGAGGTCCGGATGCAGCATGATCCGCTCCGTCTCGGCGACCGGTCGCGACGACCGCTGCATGAGCCGGCTGATCGTCGCCTGGGCAGCCTCGATCTCGGTCTTCCTGCCCGCGACGACCCAGAGGGCCAGGACCGCGGCGATGTCCGCGGCGCTCGCCTGCGACTGCTCGAGGTCCCGATGCGCCGTCGCGTACTCCTCGTAGAGGAGGTACGCGGGCGTCTGCACGGGGAACGGTCCCGGTTCGAAGAGCACCGCGAGCGCCCGCTCGAGCTCGGCCTGCTCGGCGGCGTCCCAGGCGCGGGACGCGTGGTCCATCGCTGTCAGCACTGCATGATGGCGTGCCCACAGCGGTGCAGCCGAGCTGTCCACCGGCATCCCCTCGCGCACCGCGCCGTTCGCGAGCTGGGCGAACTCCCACGCACGCACCACGTCGCTCATGCTGGTCGCGACGTCGAGATCGACGAGCGTCATGCGGACGGGGAGCGGGAGCCAGGCGGCGAAGCCGCGCGCGTCGCCCTGGGCATGGATCCAGGCGGCGATGCCGATGTGCAGGCCGGCGTCCATCGGCGCCTCGTCAGATCCACTTCGTGACGTCGGGGTTCGGGTTCGCGGCCTTGTCGAGCATCGCCGACATGAAGCCGACGAGCTGGAGGCCCTTCACGGTGATGGAGGCGGTGTCGATCTGGAGGTTCGACTCGCTCGACCGGTTCGTCTGCTGGTAGCTGCCGCCGATGCAGAACGGGCCGATCGCGACCGCGCCGCCGCCCTTGATGTGCGACTCCTGCGTGCGCATGTACGTCGCCAGCTGCGCCGAGTAGATCGTCAGGTCGCGGATGAACAGCGCCTTCGTCGGGAACCCGATCATCGCGCCGCTCGGCGGCCGCTTGCCGTCCGAGTGCTCCGGGCCGTTGTCGGCGACGAACTCCGTCGTCGGCCGCCAGCCCCGAGAGGAGAAGAACGCGGGGTTGAACGCCGGGCGCGAGATCTCCGCCGTGGTGTACTCGAAGCTCATCCCGAAGTCGTCGGACCTGAAGTCGGACTCGGCCGTGCTGCTGCTCATGCTGCCGCTCGCACCGACCGAGAAGATGCCGAGGCTGAAGCCGAGGCCGGCGCTGCCGCTGCGCGATCGGCTCGACGAGGTCGCGCGCTGCGACAGCGATCGCTCGTTGAAGGTCGACCAGCCGTCCGAGCGCGCGAAGGAGCCGGGCAGCACGGTGGCGGGGAAGAACGGGTAGCCGAACTGGCCCGTCGTGTTGTTGTTGATGTCGTCGATCGCCGCGAGCAGGTTCGTCTTCCACACCACCATCGACGAGCCGAGGATGTGGTTGAGGGTCGCCTGCGCGCGTTCGACGTCGAGCTTGTAGCCGGCCGACTCCCACTCCCGCAGCGCCTCGGTGGCACGGCGGCGGTAGATGCCGCCGGAGCGCTGCCACTCGATGAGATCCTGCGCAGAACCGGTGTTCGCGCGCGCGAGCCGGCCGGCGTAGTCGGTCACGGCGTTCTCGTACTCGCTCCGCTTCGCCTTGTAGGCGACCATCACGCGGCTGTCGCGCTGCTCCTGCTTCTTCTCACCGGTGAGGAAGTCCTCGACCTCGACCGTCTCGGTCAGCAGGGAGCGCATACGCTCGACGAGCGCCTGCTCCTCGGCGGTGAGCTCCTCGGCGGCCACCTCGCATCGCCGCAGCGTGTCCTCGTACATGTCGCTCAAGCGGTGGCCCGACTGCCCGTAGACCACGGACACGTGCTTGTACTTGCCCTGGTTGCCGGTCGCCGTCCAGCGCGCGGACGCCTCGGTCGGCACCGGCAGCGGGATGAAGTCCACCAGTCGCGACCACTGCTCCCACGAGCCAAGCAGCTGCTGCTGGTACATGAGGCGAGCGGTCTCGATCGCCTGCTCGCGCGGCATGGGCGTCGCGCCGGTGTCGTCCTGCGGTCCCATGAGCGTCTCGACGAGCTCCCGGAAGTACGGCAGGGTCAGCGGGGTCGGCCCGGAGTACGGGCCGGCGATGGCGAAGTCGAACGCATCCGGCGAGAAGGGGATGCCGGGCAGCACCCAGTTGATCATCACGTTGTCGGGCAGCGGCAGCTCGGCGCTGCCTCCCGTGAGCCCGTCGTACAGCGCGTCGACGACCGCACCCATGAGCTGCTTGACGTCCATCTGTGAACCCCGATCCCCGAGAGTGGTGCGTTCGTGCACCGCATCGCGCCGCAGGGCCTGTCGACCCGCCCCGCCGCGCTGCGCGGCTATGTCGAGGGTCGTCGCCGCCGTGCCGGTGCCGCTACGGCCAGGACGGTGCAGGAAGGATCGAGGGGGATCGATCGGAGGGGTGGAGGGCTCCACCCATCAGGGGTGGAGCCGCGTCCGCCAGCCTCAGCGGCAGCTGCGGCACGGGCGCCGGCGCGGGTGCCCGCCCCGGCCCGAACCACATGCGCACCTCCTCGCGCCGGTGGATGCCGAGCTTGTGCAGGATCGCGTGCACGTGCGACTTGACCGTCGCCTCCGACACGACGAGGCGGTTGGCGATCTGCCGGTTCGTGAGGCCCGAGACGACGAGCTCCGCGACGATGCGCTCGCGCTGCGACAGCACGGCCCCCGCTCGCCCGGCGTCGACGTCCTGCGGCAGCGGCAGGTCGCGGATGAGCTGCAGCGCGTGGAGCAGGACGCCGGCGACGCGCGGGCTGCAGTACGGCTGCCCCTGCAGGGCGAGCTCGAGCACGGGCACGAGACCCTCGAGCTGCTGCTCGTCGTCGACGAAGCTGCTCACGCCCGCCTGCGCGGCGTGGATCAGTCGCTCGCCCGCGCCCTCGACGCACCCCACCCCGTAGACGACGATCGGCACCGACGGTGCGGCGCGGCGCACCGCCCGCAGGCAGGCCACGAGATCCTCGATCTCGAAGTCGACGAGCACCGCGTGCGGCCGCTGCGCGATCACCCGCGAGATGGCGTCGGGGTGGCCGGTCGCCGCGACCGCGCGCCGGACCCCGAAGCCGGCCTCGAGCGTCCTCGCCATGGCGTCCGCGTGCACGCGCCTGGGCGTCACCACCAGGAGTCCGGCAACGGCGAGGGCCACCATGGGACCATGGTAGGTCGGTGACCCGCGCCTGCCGAGGGGGCAGATCGAGCACGCTCGGCAGGCTTGCCGTCGTGCCGGGGCGGTCAGTCCGACGAGTCGGCGCGGCCCAGCATGCGGGCGCGCAGCGGCCCGAAGACGCGGTCGAGCACCTCGAGCGCGTCGTCGTCCAGGCTGCCGAGGAAGAGCTCGTCGACGTGCCGCGCGTGCTGCGGACGGGCTTTCCGCAGGCGGCGCCGGCCGGCATCCGTCAGCACGGCATCGGTGCCGCGGCGGTCGTCGGGGCTCGGCCGGCGCAGCACGAGCTCCTCGCGCTCGAGCGCGCCGATGCGGTAGGTCAGCCGGCCCGGGGCGAACGCGAGGGCGCGCGCCAGGTCGCCCATGCGCATCCGCCCGCCCTCGGCCTCGGACAGCACGAGCAGCACGTTGAAGTCGCCGAGGTCCATGCCGCTCGTCGCCTTCAGCCGGCGCTCGAGCTCGTTCTCGAGCAGCCGCGACCCCTCGAAGTACGCGCGCCAGGCGCGCGGAGCGAGGCGGTCGCTCGTCACGCGTGACCGAGCATCTGCTCGAACGACACGAAGGCCTCGCCCGACTCGTCGAACGGGTCGGCCTCGCGCCGGCGGGGCAGCGCCACCATCAGGTCGGCGAGCTCCTTGCCCTCGCGCTCGATGCGTCGCTCGAGGCTGGAGTCGGAGCCCCAGTCCTCGCTCGCCGCGAAGACGCCCGTCGGGACGACCTGCGCCTTGAGGTACGAGAACATCGGGCGCATCGCCGTGTCCATCACCATCGAGTGCCTGGCCGAGCCGCCGGTCGCACCGAGCGCGGTGGGGATGGAGGCGAGCTGCCCCTCCTCGATCACGTCGAAGAACGACTTGAAGAGCCCCGAGTACGACATGTTGAACGTCGGCGTGACGGCGATGATCGCCTCCGCGTCGACGACCTCGCGGATGGCGGCGGCGAGCGCCTCCGAGGGGTTGTGCGTGACCATGTGCGACGCGATGTCCTGCGCGAGCGGCCGCAGCACGACGTCGACGGCCTCGGTGTGCTGGCCGTGGGCGGCGAGCGCGCGCAGCGTGGCGTCGCGCAGCCGGTCGGCCAGCAGCTTCGTGCTCGACGGCTCGCCGAGCCCGGCCGAGACGACCGCGATCCGAGGGGAGGTCACGCTGCATCGCCCCCCTGGCGGGCGATGGCCGCGCCGGTGTCGAGGTCGCTGCGCGCGCCCTGCTCGCTCCACGCGCCGCCCTGCTCGCCGAGCTGCGTGCCCGCCGCCCTCGCGGCCACGACGCGCGCGGCGTGCGTGGGGGCATCCGGCACGCCCGCCTGACGCACCGAGTCGAACTCGCGGCGCAGCACCGGCACCACCTCGGTGCCGAGCACCTCGATCTGCTCGAGCACCTCCTGGAGCGGCAGGCCGGCGTGGTCGACGAGGAACAGCTGGCGCTGGTAGTCGCCGACGTAGTCGCGGAACCGCAGCGTCTTCTCGATGACCTGCTCGGGGGTCCCGACGGTGAGCGGCGTCGCCTCGGTGAACTCCTCGAGCGACGGGCCGTGGCCGTAGACCGGGGCGACGTCGAAGAACGGGCGGAACCGCTCCTTCGCCTCGCGCTCGGTCGACTTCATGAAGATCTGACCGCCGAGGCCGACGAAGGCCTGCTCGGGCTCGCCGTGGCCGTAGTGCGCGAAGCGGGAGCGGTAGAGGCGCACCATCCGCTCGGTGTGCTCCTTGTTCCAGAAGATGTTGTTGTGGAAGAAGCCGTCGCCGTAGTACGCGGCCTGCTCGGCGATCTGCGGGGAACGGATCGAGCCGTGCCAGACGAACGGCGCGACGCCGTCGAGCGGGGCGGGCGTCGAGGTGTAGCCGGTCAGCGGCGTGCGGTGCTTGCCCGACCAGTTGACCACCGGCTCGGTCCAGAGCTTCCGCAGCAGCGCGTAGTGCTCGATCGCGAGCTCGATGCCGTCTCGGATGTCCTTGCCGAACCAGGGGTAGACCGGGCCGGTGTTGCCGCGCCCGAGCGTGAGGTCGACGCGGCCGTCGCTCAGGTGCTGCAGCATCGCGAAGTCCTCGGCGATCTTCAGCGGGTCGTTCGTGGTGATGAGCGTCGTCGCGGTCGAGAGGATGAGCCGCTCGGTGCGCGCGGCGATGTAGCCGAGGATCGTGGTCGGCGAGGACGAGAAGAACGGCGGGTTGTGGTGCTCGCCCGCGGCGAAGACGTCGAGGCCGACCTCCTCGGCCTTCTCGGCCATCGCGATCCAGCCCTTGATGCGCTCGTGCTCGGTGGGCGTGCGGCCCGTCGTGGGGTCCTGGGTGATGTCGCTCACCGAGAAGATGCCGAACTGCATGCTGCTCATGGCGCTTCCTTCCGTCACTGGCGAGTATTTCAAAGTTGAACAATATCTGCAACCGTGACGCGAGCCACCCTATTCCCGCATGGTCGTAGATTCGGGGGATGAGCGATGCACGGGCGGATGCGGCGGACGGCTTCGACGCGGACGTCGTCGTGGTCGGCCTCGGCGCGGTCGGCTCGAGCGCCGCGTGGCGGCTCGCCGCGCGAGGGCTCGACGTGATCGGCATCGACCAGCACGACCCGGGCCACCCGTGGGGCGGCTCGCACGGCCGCTCGCGGCTCTTCCGGGTCGCGTGCCTCGAGCATCCGGGCCTCACCCCGATCGCTCGCCGGGCGCGCGAGCTGTGGCGCGAGCTCGAGGCGCTCTGCGGCGAGGAGCTGCTCGTCGAGACCGGCGGCATCATGATCGGGCAGCCCGGCTCGCGCATCATCGCGGGCACGCTCGCCGCGGCGCGCGAGCACGACCTGCCCGTCGAGCGGCTCGATGCCGAGGCGATCGCGGAGCGCCTGCCCGCGCTCGCGCGGCTCGACCCCGGGGACGTCGGCGTCTGGGATCCGGAGGCCGGCGTGCTGCGGCCGGAGGCGGCGATCGTCGCAGCCGTCGACGCGGCCCGCGCGGTCGGCGCCCGCATCCGCACCGGGGAGCGCGTGCTCGGGATCGAGGCCGACGACGGCGGCGTGCGCGTGCGGCTGGACGGCGGCGACGTGCGCGCGCGACGAGCGGTCGTCGCCGCCGGACCGTGGCTCGCGCAGCTGGTGCCATCGCTCCCCGTGCGACCGCACCGCGTCGTCATGAGCTGGTTCGGCGCGCGCCCGGGGCACGACGCGTCGATCGACCGCATCCCGGTGTTCATCCGCAGCGTGCCGGGCACGGCCGAGTGGATCTGGGGTCACGGCGCCCTGCCCGGCGACCTCGCGAAGGTCGGGCCGGAGTTCGACGGGCCGTTCGACGATGACGACCCCGATGCGATCGATCGCGAGATCCACCCGGAGGACACCGCACGCATCAGCGAGCTCGTCGACGCCGCCTTCCCGGACCTCGAGCCCCAGCCGGCCGACCTGACGACCTGCATCATGGCGCACACGCCCGACGGGCAGTTCGTCGTGGGGCCGACGGACGCGTCCGGGCGCATCGTCGTGGCCGGAGGCTGCTCCGGGCACGCGTTCAAGCACGCGTCCGCGCTCGGCGAGCTCGCCGCGCAGCTCGCGGTCGACGAGCAGCCGTTCACGGACATCCGCTTCCTCGACCCCCGCCGCTTCGATCCGGACGGAGCGGTTGGCGGCGCGAGGGCGGATGCCCCTCGCGCGACCGGCTAGTCCGTCGAGACGGCCTTGCCGGTGGTGGGCGGCTGGTCGGTCGCGGCCGGCGCCTCGGCGTCGGTGTCGCGACGGGTGTCCGCGGGCGCGTGCTGCGCACCGCTCAGCAGCACGAACGGCACCGCGAGCGCCGAGACGGCGCCGCTCAGCAGCAGCGAGAAGCCGTAGCCGCCGATGTCGGCGCTGCGCCCGAGCGCCGGCTGGAAGGCGGTGCTGCCCGCAGAGCCCAGCAGCGAGTCGAACGAGAGCACCGTCGCGCGCTGCTTCGAGGGGATGAGGTCGTTGAGGTAGGCGCGATGCACCGGGTCGTCGATGGCCGACATGACGCCCCAGAGCGCGACGAGGGCGACCGCGATCCAGAAGTCCTGCACGAGCCCGAGCGCGACGAGCACAGCGACGCTCGTCACGGTCGCCATCAGGATGGTCGAGGTGCGGCGGCGGAAGAGCCGGCGCACGAGCGGCGCGATCGCCCCGCCGAGCATCGATGCGCCCGACAGCAGCGCGGCGGCGAGACCGGCGACCGTGTAGGCGTCCGGGTCGCCCCAGAGCTGCAGCAGGTGCGGCTGCAGGGCGTAGAAGACGTAGAAGCCGACCCCCGCCGTGAAGGGGCTCGCGAGCAGCAGCCAGCGCACCGGCGCGTTGCCGAGCCCGTGTCGCCACGACGCGCGCAGCACGGTGCGCGTCGCGCGGATCGGCCCCTCGCTGCGGTCGGGCTGGAAGCCGAGGTCGCGCATGAGGAGCCCGGCGATGACGATCATCGCCGCGAGCACGCCCGCACGGATGAGGAACGGCACGCCGAGGTCCGTCAGCTGCGCGACAGCACCGCCGAGCACCGACCCCGACAGCATGGCCGCGCCGCTCACGATGAGCGAGCGGCCGAAGACGGTCTCGAGGCTCCCCTGGAAGCCGGTCGCCTGGAGGGCGTCGACGAGCCACGCGTCGACGGCGCCGGTGAAGAAGGTGAAGCCGAGCCCCAGCAGCACCGAGACGAGCGCCCACGCCCAGAACGGCGACTCCCACACCCAGAGCAGCCAGTAGAGCACCGTCGTGACGGCGAGCGTCAGCGTGCCGAGGAGGTAGGACGCCCGGCGACCCAGCGTGTCGGCGACGACACCCGTGGGGATCTCGAACACCAGCACGCCCACCGTGTAGAACGCGTTGGCCGCGAACGCCTCGAGGTTCGTGAGCCCCGCGTCGAGCAGGAAGAGCGTGTTGATGCCCCAGATGAACGACGCCGCGAGCGTGTTGCCCAGCGTGAGCACGTAGTACGTGCCCTGCACGCGGCGGGGCGAGGGGAGCGCGCCCATCATCGACCGCCGCGAGCGTCCATGCCGCCATCGTGGCACGCGGGCCGCCGCTGCTCGACCCCTGACGCAACCCCCTCGTTCCTCAGCCGGTGGTCGTCGTCGCCGCGGGCGGCGCGTGGTCGTCGCGCGCGTCCGCGCGAGGACCGCGCAGCCGCTCGAGCGCGTCCATCAGGTGGTAGATCACGAGCGTGGCGACCGTGCCGAGCACGATGCCCTCGAAGACGAGCTGCCCGGCGGTGAGCGTGTAGTTCGCGATGGCGACGATGAGGCCGACGCCCGCGGCGAACTGGTTGCGGGGGATCGAGAAGTCGACGCGGTTCTCGATCCAGATGCGCACGCCGATGATGCCGATGAGGCCGTAGAGCGCGGTCGTCACGCCACCCAGGACGCCGGCGGGCACGGCGAAGATGATCTCGCCGACCTTGGGCGACAGGCCCAGCACGATCGCGGTGATCGCCGCGATCCAGTAGGCGGCGGTCGAGAACACGCGGGTCGCGCTCATCACGCCGATGTTCTCGCCGTAGGTCGTGGTCGCCGAGCCGCCGAAGAAGCCTGCGAGCACCGTCGCGCCGCCGTCGGCCATCAGCGCGCGCCCGGCGAGCGGATCGAGGTCGCGGTCGAGGAGCTGGCCGACGCCCTTCACATGCCCGAGGTTCTCGGCGATGAGCGGCAGCACGACGGGCACGAAGAGCAGCAGCGAGGGGATGAGCGCGGGGTCGAGCGTGGGCGTCTGGAACTGCGGGAGGCCGATCCAGGCCGCCTGCTCGACCTTCGACCAGTCGACGTCGCCGCTGACCGCGGCGACCGCGTAGCCGACGACGACGCCGACGAGGATCGCGAGGCGCCCGACCAGCCCGCGGAAGAGCACGGCGGTCAGGATGATCGCGCCGAGGGTGATGATCGAGAGCAGCGGGTCCTCGAGGAAGTTGTTGCGGGCGGCCGGCGCCAGGTTGAACCCGATGAGCGCGACGATCGCGCCCGAGACGACGGGCGGCATGAGCGCGGCGATCCACCGGGTGCCGGCGAGGTGCACGATGAGGCCGACCAGCGCGAGCAGCGCGCCCACGAGCACGATGCCGGCGAGCGCGAAGCCCTGACCGCCGATGGTCGTCGCGGCGCCGAGGGGTGCGAGGAACGCGAACGACGAGCCGAGGTAGCTCGGCAGCCGGTTGCCGGTCGCGAGCAGGAACAGGATCGTCCCGATGCCGGAGAAGAGCAGCGTCGTCGACGGGGGGAAGCCCGTGATGATCGGCACGAGGAACGTGGCGCCGAACATCGCCACGACGTGCTGCATGCCGAGCCCGATCGTGCGGGCCCAGCTGAGCCGCTCCTCCGGCAGGACGAGGTCGGATGCGCGCAGTCGTGCGGCGTCGCGGCGGCTCCAGGTGAACATGCGGCTCCTCGGTCGATCCTTCTCCAGACGGCGGCCGGCCGCCTCACGGATCGTACTCGCCGCTCGGGCACCAGCCGCGCGCGCCCGGCCTCGGCGCCCGCCTCATCCCCGCGACGGATGCGGAGGGCGGCGCAGGCGCGTAGCGTCACGACGTGCTCTCCACCGTGCTCGCGACGCACCCGTGGCTCGCGATCGCGCTGCTCGCCGTCGTCGTCGTCGTCGGCCCGCCGCTCGGCTGGTGGTTGGCGCCCAGGCCGCGCGCGGCCCTGGCGCTCGCCCTGGGCGCGATCGTCGCGGCGCTCGTCACGACGCTGTACCCGACCGGCGGGGAGGCCGAGCTCGTGTGCGTGCTCGGGCGCGACGGCACCCTCGCCGGTCCCGAGCCGCTCGCGAACGTGGCGCTCTTCGTGCCGATCGGGCTGCTCGTCGGCGTCGCGAGCCGGAGACCCGCGCTCGGCGCCGTCGCGGGCGCGGTGCTCACGGTCACGATCGAGCTCGTGCAGGCGCTCGCCCCGGAGCTCGGCCGCTCGTGCGCGATCGACGACGCGATCGCGAACGCGGTGGGTGCGGCGCTCGGCGCCGTGCTCGCGGCCGCGGCCCTGCTGCTGGCCCGCCGAGCTGCGTCGAGCGAGGGCGCCGGCGCGCTGCGCTGAGCCGCCTCGCGCACCGAGCGGCCGTGGGCGCCCCGCGCTACCGTCATCCCGTGGCAGAGCACATCCGCGTGCGTGGTGCGCGCGAGCACAACCTCCGGGGCGTCGACGTGGACATCCCCAAGCGGCAGCTGAGCGTCTTCACGGGCGTCTCGGGCTCCGGCAAGTCGAGCCTCGTGTTCGGCACGATCGCCGCCGAGTCGCGGCGCCTCATCGACGAGACGTACGACGCCTTCGTGCAGGGCTTCATGCCGCCCGCGCCGCAGCCGGAGGTCGACAGCCTCGAGGGGCTCACGGCCGCGATCCTCGTCGGGCAGGACCAGATGGGCGCGAACTCGCGCTCCACGGTCGGCACGGCGACCGACGCGTACACGATGCTCCGCGTCCTCTGGTCCCGCGTCGGCGAGCCGCGGCTCGAGTCGTCGGTGATGTTCTCGTTCAACGACCCGCGGGGCATGTGCATGGCGTGCGAGGGGCTCGGCCGGGTGTCGACCATCGACGTCGATGTCATCGTCGACCGGTCGAAGAGCCTGAACGAGGGCGCGATCGACTTCCCGAACTACGCCGTCGGCACCTGGTACTGGAAGATCTACGCCGAGTCCGGGCTGCTCGATCCCGGCAAGCGGATCGCCGACTACTCGCCCGACGAGCTGCACACCTTCCTGCACGGCGCGGAGCAGAAGGTCAGCTTCGCGGGCTTCAACATGACGTACGAGGGCCTCATCCCGAAGCTGCGGAAGTCGGTGTTCGTGAAGGACGTCGACTCGATGAAGCCGACGCTCCGCGCCGTCGTCGAGCGCGCGGCGACGTTCGAGGACTGCCCAGAGTGCGGGGGGTCTCGGCTCAACGCCGCCGCGCGCGAGGTGACGGTGCAGGGCGTCACGATCGCCGAGGCCACCGCGATGCAGCTCACCGACCTCGCCCCGTTCATCGCCGCGGTCCCGCCGGAGGCGGGCGGCGCCGCGACCGCGCCGCTGCGGGCGAGGCTCGTCGACCTGCTCGCGACCTTCGACGCGATCGGCCTCGGCTACCTCTCGCTCGACCGACCCGCCGGCTCGCTGTCGGGCGGCGAGGCGCAGCGGACGAAGATGGTGCGCCACATGGGCTCCGCGCTCACCGACGTCACCTACGTCTTCGACGAGCCGACCGCGGGGCTGCATCCGCACGACGTGGAGCGGATGAACGGGCTGCTGTCGCGCCTGCGCGACAAGGGCAACACCGTGCTCGTCGTCGAGCACAAGCCCGAGGTCATGGCGATCGCCGACCGCGTCGTCGACATGGGGCCGGGCGCCGGGGTGCACGGCGGCACCGTCGTCTTCGAGGGCACCTTCGACGAGCTGCGCGCCTCCGGCACCCGCACGGGGCAGCACCTCGAGCACCGTCAGCAGCTGAAGGAGTCGGTGCGCACGCCGTCCGGCCGCATCCAGATCCGCGACGCGCGCGAGCACAACCTGCGCGGCGTCGACGTGGATGTGCCCACGGGCGTGCTCGTCGCGGTCACGGGGGTCGCGGGCTCGGGCAAGTCGTCGCTCATCCACGGCGCGCTGCCGCGCGACGGCGTCACCTTCGTCGACCAGACCGTGATCAAGGGATCGCGGCGATCGAACCCGGCGACGTACACGGGGATCCTCGAGCCCATCCGCAAGGCCTTCGCGACCGCGAACGGCGTGAAGCCGGCGCTCTTCAGCGCCAACTCCGAGGGCGCGTGCCCCGAGTGCAAGGGGCTCGGCGTCGTCTACTCCGACCTCGCCTTCATGGCGGGCGTCACGACGCCGTGCGAGCTGTGCGGTGGCCGCCGCTTCACGGCGCAGGTGCTCGAGTACGAGCTGCGCGGCAGGTCGATCGGCGACGTGCTCGACATGTCGGTGGAGGAGGCGCAGCAGTTCTTCACCGAGAAGCAGGTGCAGCCGATGCTCGGGCGCCTCGTCGACGTCGGCCTCGGCTACATCCGGCTCGGCCAGACGCTCACGACGCTCTCGGGCGGGGAGCGCCAGCGCCTGAAGCTCGCGATCGAGATGGGCACGAGCGCGGCGGTCATCGTGCTCGACGAGCCGACGACCGGACTGCACATGGCCGACGTCGACAACCTCATCGGGCTGCTCGACCGCATCGTCGACGCGGGCCGAACGGTGATCGTCATCGAGCACAACCTCGATGTCGTCTCCCGCGCCGACTGGCTGATCGACCTCGGGCCCGGCGCCGGCGCGCAGGGCGGCACGATCGTCTTCGAGGGCACGCCCGCTGTGCTCGCGGCAAGCCCGGGCGAGTCGCTCACGGGCCGCCACCTCGCGAAGCGCCTCGCCGAGGCGTGACCTGCGTCAGCGGCCCGTGAGCTCGCGGACCGCAGCCGCCACGGCATCGGGACGATCGTTCGCGATGTAGTGGCCGGCGCGCTCCGCCGTCGACGTCTGCAGGTCGTCGGCCGTGCCCCGCCAAGGCCCCGCGCTCGCCTCGCGGATGACGGGGTCGTCGCCGGCGAGCACGATCCTCGTCGGCACGGCCAGGTGCCGACCGTCGTACGGCCCGCGCGCGAGGGCGGCCATGCCGGGGAGGATCAGCCGCCGGTAGATGGAGGAGAGCCCTCGCGCGTGCTCCCGCGATCGCCAGGCGGCGAGGAACGTCTGCCGCTCCGCCTCGTCGAAGGTGGGTCGGCCCCAGTCGAGCATGTACCGCACGACCCCCTGCCGCCCGCCGCGCGCGACGAGCGGACCGAGGCCCGGCATGGCGAGCACCGGCTGGAACCACACCCGCCACAGCTGCGCGGCCATCGCGGCGCTCGGGCGGAACCACGGATGCGGCGCACCGAGCGCCACGAGGGCGTCCAGGCGGTCGGGGTGGTCGAACGCGATCCGCCACCCCATGAAGGCGCTGTAGTCGTGGGTCACGAGCGTCACGCGCTCGAGCCCGAGCGCGTCGAGGATCCCGAGCACGTCGCGCGTCTGCGTCTCGAGGTCGTAGCCGGAGGCGGGCGCGGAGGTCCACCCGCACCCGCGGAGGTCCGGCGCGATGACGTGGTGGTCGGCGGCGAGCAGTGGCAGCACCCGGCGCCACTCGAACCAGTGCTGCGGGGAGCCGTGCAGCAGCACGACGGGCGGGCCCTCGCCCGCCTCCGCGACGTGCACGTCGAGGTCGCCGACGCGGATCCGGCGATGGGTGACGCCTGCCACATCCGGCATGGGCGAGGGGATCGATGTCTGCATGGCGGCACCGTACTACGAGCGTAGTGATATGGCGAGATGCGAGATCGTGGGACGGCGCCCGCCGTAGGGTGGCGCACGTGAGCAGCACCCGCGAGCGCATCGTGCAGGCGGCGATCGCGCTCCTCGGCACCGAGGGCGCCCGCGCGCTGACGCACCGCCGGGTCGATCGAGCCGCGGGGCTCCCCGAGGGCTCGACCTCGAACCACTTCCGCACACGGGCCGCGCTGCTCGAGGGCGCGGTCGACGGCATCACCGCGGCGGAGCTGTCGGAGGTCCGGGATGTCATGCGCCCGCAGGGCCTGGCCCAGCTCGTCGACGCGCTCGCCGGCCTCGTCGAGCTCGTCACCGGTCCCGAGCGGGTGACGACCACCGCGCGCCACGTGCTCTTCCTCGAGGCGGCGCACGACGGGCGGCTGCGGGCGCGGCTCGCGGCCGCGCGCGAGGGCTACGTCACCGTCATGCGCGAGGCGCTCGGCGAGCTCGGCGCGGCCGAGCCGGCGGAGGCCGCCGAGGCGCTCATGGCGCTCTGCGAGGGGCTGATCCTGCACCGCATCGCGCGCCACGACGCATCCGATCCGCGCCCGGCGATCGCCGTCGCGGTGCGCGGCGCGCTTGGCTGACCTCAGCGGATGCTGACGGGCGTCTCGGCTGCCGGTCCCACGCCTCCACGTAGACTCCCGGCGTGCCCCAGTTCACTGCCCTGCGCGAGGAGTCGACGTTCGTCGACCTCCAGGGCGTGACGATCCACACGTACCGCTGGAAGCCCGGCAAGCCCGTCGGCGTCGTGCTCCTCGTCCACGGGCTCGGCGAGCACGCGCTCCGCTACGAGCACGTCGCGCAGCGCCTCGTGCAGGCCGGCTACGCGGTGTGGGCGCTCGACCAGCGCGGCCACGGGGCCACGGGCATCGAGCAGCACGGCGGCGACATCACGCGGCTGGGCCGGCTCGGCCCGGGCGGCATGCGCGCGGTCGTCGGCGACCTCGTGAACGTGCTGAAGCGCATCCGCGCGGACCACCCGGGACTGCCGGTCGCGATCGTCGGGCACTCGTGGGGCTCGCTGTCGACGCAGCTGCTGCTCAACGAGCGCAGCGAGCTCGTCGACGCGGCCGTGCTGAGCGGCTCGGCGTACCGGATGCCCGGATCCATGAACGCCGGCGACCTCAACGCCCGCCACGCCCACCTGGGCGAGACCGGCTACGAGTGGCTCTCGCGCGACCCCGCCGTCGTCGACGCCTTCGCCGAGGACCCGCTCACCTTCCCGGCCAAGGTGCTGCCGCTCTTCGGCCTCGCCGACGGCCTGCGCCTGTTCGGCGTGCCGAAGCGCATCGACCCGCCCATCCCGATGCTCATCGCGGGCGGCTCCGACGACGCGATGGGCGGGCCGAGGTCGCTGCGGCGGCTCGGCGAGGCCTACCGCCGGCGCGGGCTCTCCGACGTCACGGTCACCGTCTACCCCGGCGCGCGGCACGAGATCTTCAACGAGATCAACAAGGGCAAGGTGCTCGACGACCTCGTCGCGTGGCTGGACGCGCGGCTCGCCCCCGACGCCCGCCCGGCGTAGCGCGTCCGGCGACGCCGCCCCGGCCTAGGGTGGTGGCATGCACGGCGAGTACAAGGTCCCCGGCGGCAAGCTCGTGGTGGTCGACCTGGAGGAGCGGGACGGCCGGATCGCCGGCTTCCGCCTCGCGGGCGACTTCTTCCTCGAGCCCGACGAAGCGCTCGGCGCGATCGACGCGGCCGTGGACGGCTTGCCCACGACCGCGACCGCCGCGGAGATCGGCGAGGCGATCAAGGCGGGCCTGCCGGCCGACGCGGTGCTGCTCGGCTTCACGCCCGAGTCGGTGGGTGTCGCGATCCGCCGCGCGCTGCAGCACGCGAGCTCCTTCCACGACTACGAGTGGACCATCGTCGACGACGAGCCGCGGCTGCCCATCGTGCACGTCGCGCTCGACGAGGTCCTCACCGAGGCCGTCGCGAAGGGCACGCGCGGTCCCACCCTGCGCTTCTGGAACCTCTCCGGCCCGGCCGTCTACCTGGGCTCCTTCCAGTCGTACCGCAACGAGGTCGAGCCCTCGGCGGCCGAGCGGCACGGCATCCCGGTGCTCCGCCGCATCACCGGCGGGGGAGCGATGTTCTCGGAGCCCGACAACGCCATCACCTACTCGCTCTACGTGCCCGGCGATCTCGTGCAGGGGATGAGCTTCCAGGACTCCTACGCGTTCCTCGACGCCTGGGTCATCGAGGCGCTCAAGGGGCTCGGCATCGACGCGTTCTACGCGCCGCTCAACGACATCACGTCGGCGAAGGGCAAGATCGGCGGCGCGGCGCAGAAGCGGCTCGCCGGTGGTGCCGTGCTGCACCACGCGACGATGTCCTACGACATCGATGCCGACAAGATGACCGAGGTGCTGCGCATCGGCAAGGAGAAGCTCTCCGACAAGGGCACGACCAGCGCGAAGAAGCGCGTCGACCCGCTGCGCTCGCAGACCGGCATGGAGAAGGCGGCCGTGCAGGACGCGCTGAAGGCGACCTTCCGCCGGCTCTACGGCGGCACCGAGGGCGCGCTGACCGACGCTGAGCTCGCCGAGGCCGACGAGCGCATCCGCACGAAGTTCGCCACGACGGAGTGGTTGCACCGAGTGCCCTAGCGCCGGCTACCGCCTGGACGCCAGCGCGACGGCGAGCGCCATCCGATCGGTCTCGACGAGCGCGTCGAGACCGACGACCGCGTGCACCCGCGCGAGGCGCTTGCGCACCGTGTTCGCGTGCACGAACAGCACGGCCGCCGTCTCCTGCACCGAGGCGCCATGGGCGACGAAGGCCTCCACCGTCTCGACCAGCTGCGCACGATGGCGCTGGTCGTAGGCGACGAGCGGTGCGAGCACGTGCGAGCGGAAGGGTGCGAGCTGCTCATCGGTGAGGCGCTGCAGCAGCCCCTCCCACGACGCGAGCTGCCGCGGGCCCGTCACCGCGCCGGTGCGCAGCCCGACGCGGTGCGCGACGATCGCTTCGCGGATCGCGCCGCCCAGGCCGCGCACGTCGGCGGGGTTGCTCCAGCCCGCGGCTCCGCCCGCCTCCGCGAGCGTCCGCTCGAGATCGTAGGGCCGCAGCAGCGCGACGGTGACGCCCCCGACCGTGCCCACCAGCGCGCCAGCCGCACGCTGCGGCAGGAGCCACCTGTCGGTCGCGATCACCGACCACTCCTCCCCGCCCACGGCCTCGAGGAGCGGCAGCAGCACAGCGGCGCTCGCGAGTCCCCGGCGCACGGCGTCGATGAGCGCGCCC
>JAPSJX010000026.1 GCA_031178105.1 Agrococcus sp.
GTCGTGGCGCCCCCGAGGTCGCGGGCGTCGACGATCATGCTCGAGCCCAGGGCGTTGAGCGCGACGACGAGGAGGTCGTCGAAGCCGTGCGCGCGGGCGATGCGGATGGCCCGCTCCGCCAGGTCGCGCGCCGCGCCGCCGTCGCGGCCGAGCATCGCGAGGTAGCCCGCCCACGCGGTGACGAAGGCGACGGCTCTCGCGGAGGCCGTGCTCGAGTCCTCCGCCGCGAGCCGGTCCGCGTCCTCGACGGCCGGGGACATGAGCGCTCGGGCGGTCGCGCCGTCGCCGAGGCCCCAGGTCGCCCTGGCGAGATCGGCGAGCGCGACCACCGCGCCCGTGCGGTCGCCCGCCGCCCGGAGCAGGGTGAGCGATTCGTCGAGGGCGCGCACCGCATCCGTGCGCCGATCGACGAGCGAGAGCTCGTGGGCGAGGTCGGACAGCAGGGCCGGTCGCTCCGCGATCGGGACGGCACCGCTCGCGATCGCCGCCTCCAGGTGCGCGACGGCCTCGCGATGGGTGCCGCTCGCGCTCGCGAAGGAGGCGGCCCTGCGCGACCAGGCCAGCACGTCCTCCGCGTCGCCCGCGCCGACGGCATGGGCGGCGACGCGCGCCGCGTCCTCGTCGCCTCGAGCGCTCGGCGCCAGGAGCCGCAGCCATGCGCGGTGCAGCTGCAGCCGAGCCGCGGGCGCGACGTCGGCGAGCACCCCGAGCCGCGCGAGCTCGTGGCGGAAGGCGATGCGTCCGTCCGCGTGCACGAGCATGCCGCTCGCGACCGCGGCATCCACGTCGGACGGCGGGTGGCCGAGGTCGAGCAGCTGGTCGACGCGCACAGGACCGGTCTCGACCGCGAGCGTGTCGAGCACTGCTCGCGCGCCGGGCGGCAGCCGTCGCGCTCGAGCCCGCACCGCATCGGCGACCGTGGGCGGCACGGCCCAGCCGGGCGCCGCGAGCACCTCGGTGACGAAGAACGGGTTGCCGCCCGTTCGTCGGTGCAGCTGCTCCACGTCGATGCGACGGTCCCCCACGAGCGCCGAGACGCCGGCGACGCTCAACGGCTCGAGCGAGCGGCGCAGGATGCCGCGCTGCGTCGCCATGCCGTCGATCGCCGCGCGCACCGGGTGGCCGAGGTCGAGCTCGTCGTCGCGGTAGGTGACGACGACGAGCGACCGGGAGGCCGTGACGCGCCGGGCGACGTGCACGAGCAGGTCGGCGGTGGCGGCGTCGGCCCAGTGGACGTCCTCGATCACCGCGAGGGACTGCGCCGCGCCGAGCTCGCGCATGAGCGCCGCGAAGAGCTCGTGCCGCGGGGCACCGGCCACCCTCGCGAGCCGCGGCGACTGCTCGAGCATGTCGAGCAGGGGAGCGAGCGGCTGCGGGGTGCCGAGCGCATCGCAGCTGCCGCTCAGGCGGCGCACGCCGGTCGGCGCGCGGTCGCCGAGGGCTCGCACGACCGAGGTCTTCCCGACCCCGGCCGACCCCGACAGCAGCACCATCCGCCCGCCGTCGCGGGCCGCGAGCTGCAGGGTGCGGCTCAGCTCGTCGACGAGCTGCTCGCGTTCGACGAGCTCCGACGCTGGCACGACCGGTCCTTCCCCTGCGACGTGGGGGAACGCTACTCCGCGCCGGCCCAGCAGTCCACGCCCGCGCCCCCGCTGCCCCAGGGTGGTCACGACACGCCGCGGCCGTCGGCCCGGGTGGTCACGACGCGCCGCACGCGACGGGGTGGGGACGGCGTGTCGTGACCACCCCCGGTCTCCGCCCCGAGCCGGACGGGCCGGAGGCGTGAGGAGTACCCTTGAGGGGATGCCTCCCACCCTCCGCCCCCGCAGGCTGCGGCAGAGCGCTCCCATGCGCCGCCTCGTGGCCGAGACCCGCATCCACCCGGCGCAGCTCGTGCTCCCGATGTTCGTCGCGGAGGGCATCGCCGAGCCCCGCGCGATCCGCTCGATGCCCGGCCAAGTGCAGCACACGCTCGACTCCGCCGCGCGCGAGGTCGAGCGGGCGATCGCAGCGGGCGTCGGCGGCATCATGCTCTTCGGCGTGCCGACGGCGAAGGATGCGGTGGGCTCCGGCGCGACCGATCCGGACGGCATCCTCAACGTGGCGACGCGCTTCCTCGCCGAGCGCTTCGGCGACGCGACGGTCGTGCAGACCGACCTGTGCCTCGACGAGTTCACCGACCACGGCCACTGCGGCGTGCTCGACGAGCGGGGCGCGGTCGACAACGACGCGACGCTCGAGCGCTACGCGGCGATGGCGATCGCGCAGGCGGAGGCCGGCTCGCGGATCCTCGGCCTCAGCGGCATGATGGACGGCCAGGTCGAGCACGTGCGCACCGCGCTCGACGCGTCGGGGCACGTCGACACCGCCATCCTCGCCTACTCCGCGAAGTACGCGACCGCGCTCTACGGCCCGTTCCGCGAGGCCGTCGACTCGAGCCTGACGGGCGACCGCAAGACGTACCAGCAGGATCCGGGCAACCGCCGCGAGGGCCTGCGCGAGGCGCTGCTCGACATCGCCGAGGGCGCCGACATCGTGATGGTGAAGCCCGCGAGCCTCTACCTGGACGTGCTCGCCGACGTCGCCGCCGCCTCCGACGTGCCGGTGTGGGCCTATCAGGTGTCGGGCGAGTACGCGATGGTCGAGGCGGCCGCCGCCAACGGCTGGATCGACCGCGATCGGATGATCGCCGAGAGCCTGACGAGCATCGTCCGCGCGGGCGCCGACGTGGTGCTGACCTACTGGGCGATCGAGCAGGCGCAGCTGCTCGGCACGCAGGGCCTCGGCGCGATGGGAGCGGCACGATGAGCACGAACGCCGAGCTGTTCGAGCGAGCCAAGCTCGCCATCCCGGGCGGCGTCAACAGCCCCGTACGCGCCTTCGGGTCCGTCGGCGGCACGCCCGCCTTCCTCGTGCGGGCCAAGGGCGCCCACGTCACGGACGCCGAGGGCCGCGACTACGTCGACCTGGTCGCGAGCTGGGGTCCGGCGATCCTCGGCCACGCGCATCCCGAGGTCGTCGAGGCCGTGCAGGACGCGGCGGCGCACGGCCTCTCGTTCGGCGCCTCGACGCCCGCGGAGGCCCTGCTCGCCGAGGAGGTGGAGCGGCGCGTCGGACCGGTCGAGCGGCTGCGGCTCGTCTCCACCGGCACCGAGGCGACGATGACGGCCATCCGGCTCGCGCGCGGCGCGACCGGCCGCGACCTGCTCGTGAAGTTCGACGGGCACTACCACGGGCACTCCGACGGCCTCCTCGTCGCCGCGGGCTCGGGCCTCGCGACGCTCGCGATGCCCGGGTCGGCGGGCATCCCGGCCGCCGTCGCGGCCACGACGGTCGTCGTGCCGTACAACGACCGCGGCGCGATTGAGCAGCTCTTCGCCGAGCGCGGCGACGAGATCGCCGCGATCATCGTCGAGGCCGCTGCGGCCAACATGGGCATCGCCCCGCCCGACGGCGACTTCAACGCCTTCCTCGCCCGCACGGCGCACGCGCACGGGGCGCTGCTCATCAGCGACGAGGTGCTCACCGGGTTCCGCGTGCACCGGTCGGGCATGTGGGGCATCGAGCAGTGGACCGGCGACGACGCGCCCGACCTCCTGACCTTCGGCAAGGTCATCGGCGGCGGCATGCCGCTCGCCGCGCTCGGCGGGCGCCGCGAGCTCATGGAGCTGCTGGCCCCGCTCGGACCCGTCTACCAGGCGGGCACGCTGTCGGGGAACCCGGTCGCGGTCGCGGCGGGGCTCACGACGCTGCGCCTCGCGACCGACGACGTCTACCGCCGGCTCGACCACGCGGCCGACGTCATCACCGAGGCGCTCGCGGCGGCGCTGCAGGCGGAGGGCGTCGCGCACGCGATCTCGCGGGTCGGCAGCCTGTTCTCGGTGGCGTTCCGGGAGGGCGCGCCGCGCGACTTCGACGACGTCCGAGCCCAGGACGCGTTCCGCTACCCGCCCTTCTTCCACGCCATGCTCGACGCCGGCGTGAGCCTGCCGCCGAGCCTGTTCGAGGCGTGGTTCGTGACCGCCGCGCACGACGAGGCGGCGCTCGGGCGCATCGTCGACGCGCTGCCCACCGCGGCGCGCGCGGCCGCCGCGGCGAACGCGCACTGACCCGCCCCTGGTCCAACGACCGCTCGCGGACTAGCGTGGCGGCATGGCGACGCCGAGGTGCCCGAGCTGCGGCACCCCCATGCGCGAGATCGTGTGGGGGTACGGCACGATCGCGGACGTCGAGGACGCCGGCGACGTCGTGATCGGCGGATGCGTGATCGACGTCGACGACGACGGTCGCGTCGCCGCGCTCCAGTGCCCGGTGTGCGGCACCCGCGCGGACGCCCAGGGCGCCGCGCTCGACGCTCCACAGGCGCCTGCGACCACCGAGCATCCCTTCGCCGTGAGCTTCAGCAGCCCGCCCGGTGCACGATGGGAGGTCACCATGACAGATTCGAACGAGGCACGACCCGACGCGCAGTCGTCGCACGCGCCGCCCGACGGCACGGATGCGTCGCCGTTCATGGACGAGGACTTCGACGGTGCCGCGGCAGGCGACCGCTGGCGCGACCGCGTCGAGCCCTACTCGTCCCGCGACAGCGCGCTGCCGCCGCCGTCGGTGCCCGTGCCCGACCACGTCGAGCCGTACGCGTCGCGGGACGACGCGCTGCCGGTCGGCGGCCGAGCGGCGCCCGAGCGCGTCGAGCCGTACGCGTCCCGCGAGCACGACCTCCCGCCGGCCTCCGCGCCGAGCCGCGATCACGTCGATCCCTACGCATCGCGCGACGATCAGCTGCCGCAGGTGACCGGCGCCTGGCGCGAGCGAGTCGAGCCCTACGCCGCGGCGGGACCCGCGGAGGCGGCTGCGTCGCTCGCGGAACCGCGGGCTGCAGCGGCTACGGGTGAGGAGCTGCCGGACCCTGTGCTCGATGCTGTCGTCGACGCGTCGCCCACCCGCCTCGGCGAGCAGCTCGACGCGCGCTGGAGCTTCACGGGCGACGTCACCGACGCCGAGGAGGAGGGCTGGCCGCCCGGCAGTCGCGACGACTAGCGTCGGCCGCGATCAGAACAGCCGCGCGCGCCCCGAGTCGATGCCGCGCATCTCGTCGTAGTCGAGCACGACGCAACGGATGCCGCGGTCCTCGGCGAGCGTGCGCGCCTGCGGCTTGATCTCCTGCGCGGCGAACACGCCGGTCACGGGCGCGATGCGCGGGTCGCGGTTCAGCAGCTCGAGGTAGCGGGTGAGCTGCTCCACGCCGTCGATCTCGCCCCGGCGCTTGATCTCGACCGCGACGGTCACGCCCGACTCGTCCTTCGCCAGGATGTCGACCGGCCCGATGGGCGTCATGTACTCGCGCCGCCAGAGCTCGAACCCGTCGCCGAGGCGCTCGATCTGCTCGGCGAGCAGCACCTGCAGGTGCGCCTCGACGCCGTCCTTGACGAGCCCGGGGTCGACGCCCAGCTCGTGGCTCGAGTCCGACAGCACCTCGTGCACCGAGACGATGAGGGAGTCGCCCGTCTTCCGGTGCGTGACGGTCCAGATCTCGGTGATGCCCGCATCCCGCTGATCGTCGTCGGGCTCGGACGCGCTGAAGACGGCGGGCGGGCTCATCCAGTTGAGCGGCTTGTAGGAGCCGCCGTCGGAGTGCACGAGGATCGAGCCGTCGGCCTTGAGCATGAGCACGCGCGGCGCGAGCGGCAGGTGCGCGGAGAGGCGACCGGCGTAGTCGACGGAGCAGTGGGCGACGACGATCCTCATGACCGCACCTCCTGGACGCGGTCGCGCTCGCGCGCGACGTGGCTGGTGAGCAGCGAGAGCAGCACGAAGGCGAGCACCGCGAGCATCGCGGTGCGGAGGCCCACGAGGTCGCCGAGCAGGCCGAGGAGCGGCGGGCCCGCGAGGAACGCGACGTAGCCGATCGCCGAGACGGTGCCGACGCGTGCGGCGGCGAGCCGCGGCTCGTCCGCGGCGGCGCTCATGCCGACCGGGAAGCCGAGGCTCGCGCCGAGCCCCCACAGCACGACGCCCGTGACGACGAGGGCGGGCTGGTCGGCCACGATCACGAGCAGCAGGCCGATCGCGGCGAGCGCGGCGGTGCCGCGCAGCACCGGCACCCGACCGAAGCGTGCGAGCAGCCAGACGCCGAGCAGGCGACCGGCCGTCATGGCGGAGAGGAACAGCGCGAGCATGAAGGCACCGCCCTCGAAGCTGAAGCCGTGCCCGTCGACCATCACGAGGGCGAGCCAGTCGTTGGCGCTGCCCTCGGTGAGGGCCATGCCGAGCACGAGCAGGCCGAGCAGCAGCGTGCGCGGGTCCTTCCAGACGGCCAGGCGCTCGCGGAGCGTCACCGGCTCCTCGTGCTCCTCGACGGCGTCCTCCGGGAGGTGCCGGTGCACGACGACCCCGAGCCCGACGGTGAGCGCGGCCACGATCGTCGCCTGCCAGCCGAGCGCCACGCCGAGCAGCTCGCACAGGCCGCCGAGGCCCGCGCCGGCGACCGTGCCGATCGAGAAGAAGGCGTGGAAGATCGGCATGATCGGCTTGCCGATCGCCCGCTCGTTCGCGGCGCCGGAGATGTTCATCGCGACGTCTGTGATGCCGGTGAGGCTGCCGCCGAGGATGAACCCGGCGATGACCAGCCAGGGCAGCGATGCCTCCGCCGCCCAGCCCGCGACGGCGAGGCCGCCCGAGACCGCGATCATGTCGAACGACGCGACGACGCGCGTGCCGATGGCGTGGATGACGTGGCTCGCCACGAGCAGACCGGTGATCGAGCCGATCGAGATGCCGAGCAGCAGCAGGCCCATCTCGCCCGTCGAGACATCGAGCACGTCGCGCACGTGCGGCATGCGGGCCATCCAGCTCGCGAAGCCGAAGCCCATGGTGAAGAAGGCGGCGAAGACGGCATTCCGCCAGGCGGTCAGAGGGGGCACTCCGACATTCTGCCGTGCGCGCCGCTGAGCCGCACACGGCACCGCGCCGCTGCGCCGGCGGGAGTAGCGTCTGGGACGTGGCAGACACGGTGGTCGAGACCCCCGTCATCCGGACGACGGGCCTCGACAAGCGGTTCGGACGCGTGCGGGCGCTCGCCGGGCTCGACCTCGTCGTCGAGCAGGGCGACGTGCACGGCTTCCTGGGGCCGAACGGGGCGGGCAAGTCGACCGCGATCCGCGTGCTGCTCGGCATGCTGCGAGCCACCGGCGGCGAGGCGCGCGTGCTGGGCATGGATCCGTGGCGCGACGCGGTCGCGATCCACCGACGCGTCGCGTACGTGCCCGGCGACGTGACGCTGTGGCCCGGCCTCACGGGCGGCGAGGCGATCGACACGATCACGCGGCTGCGCGGCCACCGAGCGCCCGCCGCCGACCGCGCGAGGCTCATCCGCGCGTTCGACCTTGACCCGCGCCGCAGGTCGAAGACGTACTCGAAGGGCAACCGCCAGAAGGTCGCGCTCATCGCGGCGTTCGCGAGCGAGGCCGACCTGTACATCCTCGACGAGCCCACGAGCGGGCTCGACCCGCTCATGGAGAGCGTCTTCCAGGCGGAGGTGCGTCGCGTCGCCGACCGCGGGGCGACCGTGCTGCTCTCGAGCCACATCCTCAGCGAGGTGGAGCGGCTCTGCTCGAGGGTGTCGATCATCCGCGACGGCGCCGTCGTCGAGGCGGGCACGCTCGACGAGCTGCGCCACCTGCAGCACACGGTGATCGCCTACCGAGGCGTCGCACCCGTGGGCGTGCCAATCGCCGACCTCGTCGTCGACGGCGACCGCGTGCTGGGCTCGGTCGCCGCGGAGGACGTGCCAGCGGTGCTGCGCTGGCTCGGCGAGCACGATGCGCGCGGCGTCACGCTCACGCAGCCCAGCCTCGAGGAGCTGTTCCTGCGCCACTACGGCGACGCGACGCGCGTCGACCGGGCGCGCGCCGAGCGCGCGATCGGCGAGCGGCGCACGCGCGGCCGCCGCTCGAGGTGAGCGTGACCGGCACCGGACTGCTGCTCGCGGCGGCGCTGCGCCGCGACCGGCTCACCGTCGTGCTGTGGGTGCTCGCCATCGCCGGGCTCTGGGCGGCGGGCGTCGGGGGCGTGGGCGCGGCGCTCGACGAGTCGGCGCGGCGTGGTCTCGTGGCGCTGCTGGCGGCGCAGCCTGCGCTGCTGCTGGTGCGCGGCGCGCCCGCCGGCGTCGGTCTCGGCGCCGTGGTGTTCGTGTCGACCTTCGCCTTCCTCGCGATGATGACCGCGTTCATGATGACGTTCTTCGCCGTCCGCCACGCTCGCGGCGATGAGGACGCCGGTCGCGCCGAGCTCGTGCGAGGCACCGCCGTCGGCCGCTGGGCTCCGCTCGTGTCGACCCTGCTCGCCGGTGCGATCGAGCTGCTCGTGGTGAGCGGCGCCACGTTCGCGGCCTCGGTCGCGCTAGGGCTGCCCGCCGCGGGTTCGCTGCTGCTGGCGGCCGCGCTCGCGGGCGTCGGCGTCACCGCGATGCTCGTGGGCCTGATCGCCGGGCAGGTCTTCCCCACCTCCCGTGCGGCGAACGGCGCCGCATCGGTGGTGGTCGGCGCCTGGTTCTTCGTGCGCGGCATCGGGGACGCGCTGGGCGAGCCGAGCGCGGACCTCACGCGGGTGGTGTCCGCGTGGCCGAGCTGGGCGTCGCCCATCGGCTGGGGCACGCTCGCGCATCCCTTCGCCGACGAGCCCTGGTCTCCCGACGGCACGCCGCTGCTGCTGTTCGTCGCGGCCGCCGTCGTGCTGGGCGCCATCGTCGTCGCGCTCGAGGCACGGCGCGAGCTGGGACGCTCGCTGGTGCCGGAGCGCCCCGGCCGTGCCAGCGGCAGCGCCCTGCTGGGCTGGCGCCCGGCTGGATGGCCCGTCGGGCTGACCGGCAGGCTGCTGCTGGGCGCGGGCATCGCGTGGGCGCTGGTCGGCATCGTGCTGGGCGTCATGGCGGGGCGCGTGGTGCCGCTCATCGCGACGGGCCTCGACGACAACCCGGCGCTGCGCGCCTTCATCGAGCAGCTCGGCGCGGAGGGCGGCGGTGACACCGAGGCGACCTTCATCACGGCGCTCGCCGGCATGCTGGGCGTCATCGCGTGCGCCGGGGCGATGCAGGCCGTGCTGCGGCTGCGGCACGAGGAGCAGGCGCACGGCGAGCTCGTGCTCGCCACACCCGTGCAGCGGTCAGGCTGGCTCGGCAGCCACCTGCTGCTCGGCGCGCTGATCGGGGTCGGGACGCTCGCCGCCTTCACCGTCGCGACCGGTGCATCCCTCGCCGCGAGCGACGCTGCGCGCTGGGGGCAGGTCGTCGCCATCGCGGGCACCCACCTGCCGCTCGTCGCGATCTACCTCGCGGTCGCGGCGGCCCTCGTCGCGTTCCTGCCGTCGACCGTCACGTGGCTCGGCTGGGTGCTGCTGATCGGGCTCATGCTCGTCGGCGAGTTCGCGCCGCTCCTCGGCGACGCGTGGGCGTGGATCGAGCGGGCCAGCCCCTTCCACTGGGTCGCGAACCCGCTCGCCGACGACCCCGACTGGACCGGCAGCTGGTGGCTCGTCGCCATCGCCGCCGGGCTGCTCGCCGCCGCCGTGCTGCGCTTCCGGCACCGCGATGCCCTCGTCTGAGCCCCAGCACCCGGTCCCCGCGCTCCACCATTGCAGGCTGTGCGGCCGGCGGACGCGACTATCCCGTCGCCTCGGCCCTGAGCCTGCGATGACGGATGCGGGGGCGACGGGCGTCTGCGGTCAGCGGGCCGCGCCGGTGCGCACCCAGGCGTCGGAGCGGGCTCGGAGGCCCAGCGTCACCGCGCGGGCGCCGAGGTAGCCGAACGAGAACGCGGCCCAGATGACCGTCAGCGCGGGCCAGCCCGGCAGGAGCGCGAGGAGCAGCAGCGGCAGGAAGACCGCGAGGTTCACCACGCCCGTCCACGCGAGGTAGCGGGCGTCGCCCGCGCCGATCAGCACGCCGTCGAGCACGAACACGAAGCCGGCGATCGGCTGGGCGAGCGCGAGCAGCACGAGCGCTGCCGGCAGCGCGGCGAGCACGCCCGCGTCGGTGGTGAAGACGCCGCCGAGCACCCACGCGACCGACAGCAGCAGTGCGCCGACGACGCATCCGAGGCCGACGCCCCAGCGCTGCAGGCGCCGCGACACCGCGCGAGCCTGCGCCACGTCGTCCGCGCCGAGCGACTTGCCCACCATCGCCTGCCCGGCGATCGCGAGCGCGTCGAGCGCGAACGCGAGCGTCGAGAAGAGCGTGAAGGCGATCTGCGTCGCGGCGAGTGCGGTGGTGCCCGCCTGCGTCGCGACGGCGGTCGTGGCGAGCAGCGCGACCCGCAGAGACAGCGTGCGGACGAACAGCCAGCCGCCGGTCGAGGCGGTGCGGCCGAGGTCGGCCCAGCGGATGCCGAGCGGCACTCCCGCCCGCCGTGCCGCGCGCACCGCGAACGCGACGAAGAACCCGGCCATGCCCCACTGCGCGATCACCGTGCCCAGCGCGCTGCCCGCGACCCCGAGCCCGGCGCCGTAGATGAGCGCGACGTTCAGCGCGGCGTTCGCGGCGAAGCCGACCGCGGCGACGACGAGCGGCGTGCGGGTGTCCTGCAGGCCGCGCAGCAGCCCCGTCGCGGCCAGCACGATGAGCATCGCCGGCAGCCCCACGATCGAGATGCCCAGGTAGACCGCCGCGTGCTGGGTGACGGCGGATGCGGCGCCGAAGAGCGCGACGACCGGGCCCGCCAGTGGGGCGGTCGCCAGCAGCGCGACGCCGGCGACGATCGCGAGCCAGATGCCGTCGATGCCGGCGCGGATCGCACCCGGCCGGTCGCCCGCCCCGAGCAGCCGCGCGACCGTCGGGGTGGTGCCGTAGGCGAGGAATACCAGCAGCCCGACGACCGTGGAGAGCACGGCCACGCCGATGCCCACGCCCGCCAGCTCCTCCGCGCCCAGGTGCCCGACGAGGGCGGTGTCGACGAGCAGGAACGCGGGCTCGGCGACCAGGGCACCGAGGGCGGGCGCGGCGAGCGCGAGGATCTCCCGATCCAGCGCATCCGCCCGCCTCCGCACCCGCCAACGCTACCGGCGTGCTCGGCCTAGGCTGGCGACATGACGACCCTGTCCTCCGGCCTTCCCGTCGACGACTTCAGCGACCGCATCCGGCCGCAGGACGACCTCTTCATGCACGTGCACGAGCGGTGGCTCGAGCGCACCGAGATCCCCGACGACAAGGCGCGCTGGGGCTCGTTCGCGGTGCTCGCCGAGGAGGCCGAGCGCGCCGTGCGCGAGATCGTGATCGAGATGCAGGAGGCGGAGCCGGGCACCGACGCGCGCAAGGTCGGCGACCTGTACGCGTCGTTCCTCGACGAGGCCGCCGCAGACGCGGAGGGCATCGAGCCGATCCGGCCGCTGCTCGAGCGCGTCGAGCAGGTGACCGACATCGACGGGCTGCTCGCGCTCATCGGCGACCTCGAGGCCATCGGCGGCCCGAGCATCGCCGGCCAGTGGGTCGACACCGACCCGGGCGACCCCACGCGCTACATCGTGCAGATGAACCAGGGCGGCCTCGGCATGCCCGACGAGTCGTACTACCGCGAGGAGGGCTTCGCAGAGGTGCGCGAGGCCTACCTGGCGCACCTGGAGCGGATGTTCGAGCACCTCGGCTCCGAGCGCCCGGGCGCTGAGGCGGCCACGGTCTTCGCCCTCGAGACCGAGCTCGCCGCCCACCACTGGGACCGCGTCGCGACCCGCGACGACGAGAAGACCTACAACGTGCAGCGGCCGGCAGAGGCGCACCCGCGGCTCCAGTCCTGGCTGCGCGCGTTCCGCGCCCCCGAGGGCGTGTTCGACGAGGTGGTCGTGCGGCAGCCGAGCTACTTCGAGGGGCTCGCGACGATGCTCGTCGACGAGCGGCTCGACGAGTGGAAGGCGTGGCTGCGCATGAGCATCATGCATGCCTTCGCCTCCTACCTGACGACGCAGATCTCGCGCGATCAGTTCGCGTTCTACGGCACGGTGCTGACCGGGGCGAGCGTGCAGCGCGAGCGCTGGAAGCGCGGGATCTCGCTCGTCGAGGGCCTCCTCGGCGACGCGGTGGGGAAGATCTACGTCGAGCGCCACTTCCCGCCGCACGCGAAGGCCGCGATGGACGTGCTCATCGAGCACCTGGTGGGCGCCTACCGCGAGTCCATCGCCACGCTCGACTGGATGAGCGAGGAGACCCGGGGTCGCGCGCTCGAGAAGCTCGCGCAGTTCACGCCGAAGATCGGCTACCCGTCGCGGTGGCGCGACTACGCCTCGCTCGAGATCGGCGACGACCTCGTCGCGAACGTGCAGGCGGCGACGCGCTTCGAGCACGACCGCGAGCTCGCGAAGATCGGCCGGCCGATCGACCGCGACGAGTGGTTCATGAACCCGCAGACGGTGAACGCGTACTACAACCCCGGCTTCAACGAGATCGTCTTCCCGGCAGCGATCCTGCAGCCGCCGTTCTTCGACGCCGGCCGTGACGCAGCGTCGAACTTCGGCGCGATCGGTGCCGTGATCGGTCACGAGATCGGCCACGGGTTCGACGACCAGGGGTCGAAGTACGACGGCGAGGGCCGCCTGCACGACTGGTGGACGGATGAGGACCGCGCGGCCTTCGAGGAGCGCACCGGCTCGCTCATCGCGCAGTACGACGCGCTCGAGCCGGCGGCGGCGCCCGGCACGACCGTCAACGGCGCACTGACGGTCGGCGAGAACATCGGCGACCTCGGCGGGCTCGGCATCGCGTGGAAGGCGTACGTCGAGTCGCTCAGCGGCGAGGAGGCGCCGGTCATCGACGGCCTCACGGGTGCGCAGCGCTTCTTCCTGTCGTGGGCCTATGCCTGGCAGCTGAAGATCCGCACCGAGGAGGCAATCCGCCTCGCCTCCCTCGACCCGCACTCGCCCAACGAGCACCGCACGAACCAGGTCGTCAAGAACCTCGACGCGTTCGTCGAGGCGTTCGACGTGCGACCGGGCGACGGCCTCTGGCTCGACCCGGAGGCGCGCGTCACGATCTGGTGACGCCCGTGCGGGGCGGGCGTTCCGCCCGCCGCGCATGCCGCCCGCGACCAGCCAACCTGTGAGCGCGCGGCGGTCTCCCGTGGGTATCGTTGTGCCGACCAGGTCCAGCGCAGCTGGCCCCCGAACGTCAGGAGCGAACATGCGCGGCAGGATCCTCTTCGTGATCGGCCTCGGCGCGGGCTACGTGCTCGGAGCGAAGGCCGGACGTCAGCGGTACGAGCAGATCGCGAGCGCGGCCGACAAGGTGTGGAACTCGCCGAGCGTCCAGAAGCAGCGCGACGAGGTGCAGCACTTCGTCGAGACCAAGGCTCCCAAGCTCGTCGAGACCGCGACCGACGCGGCCGGCGGCGCGCTCGGCAAGGTCACGCGGCGCTCGCGCCGCGGCGACCACGGCACTGAGATCGCGCGCCCCGAGGACGTCTGATGCTGCAGCGCAAGTCCCTCGGCGATCTCCTCGCGGAGACGCCGCAGCTCATCGTCGATCTCGTCAAGGCCGAGATCGCGCACCTCAAGGGCGAGGTCGCCGAGAAGGCGAAGGGCCTCGGCGTCGGCGTCGCGCTGCTCGCCGCCGCCGGCTTCTTCGCGATCTTCCTCTTCTCGTGGCTGATCTACGCCGGCTTCGAGGGGCTGAACGTGGTCTTCGCGCCCTGGCTCTCGGCCCTCATCGTCTCGCTGGTGCTGCTCATCGTGGTCGCGATCCTCGTGGTCCTCGGGCTCGGCTCCATCAAGAAGAACAAGGACTTCGACGACCTCGAGGCCGTCGACAGCATCAAGGACGACGTCAACATGGTGCGCGGGCTGGGCCACGCGGCCGACGGCACGAACCCGCTCGACGACCTGCCCGCGCCGTCCACCGGTGCGACGGTCGCGAGCCCGAACGGAGACCCGCGATGACCGATCAGCGCGACATCGAGCGCAAGCGCGAGGAGCTGCGCCAGCACCTCAACGAGATCGAGGACCGCGTCAACCCGAAGAAGGTCGCCGACCGCTTCGTGGGCAAGGCGCAAGACTCCTACAACGAGGACCCGACGCCCTGGATCGCCGGCGCCGCGGGCGTCGCGGTGCTCATCGTGGGCAGCATCGCGCTCGCGCTCTTCGGCAAGAAGTAGCGACAGCGCGCGTCGGACCGCCTCAGGCGGCGGCCTCCACCGGCCGCAGCTCGCGCCGGTCGACGGTGAGCTCGGCGAGGTCGACGCGCACCGCCGTCTCGGGCGCCATGCGGTGCCAGCCGTCGCCGGTCAGGCCGCTCGAGGTGACGGCGATCGAGCCGTCCTCCGAGCGCCGCCACGAGAGCTGGTAGTAGTGGTCGACGTGATCGGCCGGCAGGTCGTCGCCGAGCCCCGACTCCTCGAACAGCTCGTGGGGGATCGGCGCGCCCTCGTTCGCGTGCACCGCGATGAGCTCGTGCGGTGAGAGCACCAGCAGGTTGAGCGCCGACGTCGGGAACTCGCGGCGCAGCTCCGAGACCGTCGCGGTGACGGCATCGAAGAGCGGCTCGCCGGCGTCGTGGCGACGCAGGATGAGCGCGAAGACCACCGCGGTGTCGGTCTCGCCGCCGACGCGGGCGAGCTCCGCATCCGTCACCTTCGCGCGCAGCCGCTCGAAGGGCGTCACCGAGCCGTTGTGCGCGAGCACGATCTCGTCGACGCGGAACGGGTGGGTGTTCTGCACGCGGCTCGCGAAGCCCTCGGTCGCCAGCCGCAGGTGCGTCAGGCGGGCCCGCGACGGGGTGTCGCCGAGCGCGCCGGTGAGGTCGGGGTTGTCGAGGCCGCGCACGGGGTCGCGGTAGCGGCGGACGGCCTCGCCATCGAGCCACGCGGTGCCCCAGCCGTCGGTGTGCAGCCGGCCGAGCCGCTGCCATTCCTCGGCGGCGCGCGAGCCGATCACGTCCTTCGTCGTGGCAGGCGTGGGGGAGACGTGCGCCAGCAGTCTGCACATGGTCTTGCCCCTCTCCGTTGCCTCCATCATCGCGCATCCGGCGCGCCGATGCCGGATGCGTCGTCACAGTCGGTCACAGAGGCCGTTGCAGCACCCGCCCACAGCGGCGCGGCGGCGCTCCCGGTGCTCGGCGCCGGATGCGGGAGGATGGTGGGATGACCGTCGAGCTCACCCCGGAGCAGCTGGCGATCTTCGCATCCATCGAGGACGGCGACGGCCACCTGTTCATCACCGGCCGGGCCGGCACGGGCAAGTCGACGCTGCTGCGGCACCTCACCGAGCACTCGGAGAAGCAGATCATCGTGTGCGCGCCGACGGGCGTCGCCGCGCTCAACGTCGGCGGGCAGACGATCCACTCGCTGCTGAAGCTGCCGCTCGGGGTCATCGCCGATGCGCCGCTGCGGCAGAGCGCGGAGCTCAAGCGCATGCTCGGCAAGCTGGACCTGCTCGTCATCGACGAGATCTCGATGGTGAACGCCGACCTCATGGATGCCATCGACCGGTCCCTCCGGCAGGCGCGCGGCGTGCGATCGGTGCCGTTCGGCGGCGTGCAGGTCGTGATGTTCGGCGACCCGTACCAGCTCGCGCCCGTGCCGGGCGACGCCGAGGAGCGCGCCTACTTCGCCGACCACTACGAGTCGATGTGGTTCTTCGACGCGCGCGTGTGGCGCGAGGAGTGCGACCTCGCGGTCGTCGAGCTCGTGCACATCCACCGCCAGAGCGACCTCGAGTTCAAGCAGGCGCTCAACGCGGTGCGGCACGGCACCGTCACCGCCGACATCGCGCAGCTGCTGAACGACGCGGGCGCGCGCACCCCGCCGGGCGACGACGTGCTGACGCTCGCGACGCGCAACGACACCGTGAACCGCATCAACGCGCGCGAGCTCGCGCGGCTCCCCGGCAGGCACAAGACGGCGATGGCCGAGATCACGGGCGACTTCGCCGGCCGCCAGTACCCGGCCGACGCCGAGCTGCAGATCAAGCTCGGCGCGCAGGTGATGTTCCTGCGCAACGACGCGGAGGGTCGGTGGGTGAACGGCTCGCTCGGCAAGGTGGTCGACATCGGCGGCACCGTGTGGGTCGAGGTCGACGGCGAGCAGCACGAGGTCGAGCCGGCCGTGTGGGAGCAGTACCGCTACTCCTACTCGCCGACGACCAAGGAGATCAAGCGCAGCGTGGTCGCGGAGTTCACCCAGTTCCCGCTGCGCCTCGCCTGGGCGGTGACGATCCACAAGTCGCAGGGCAAGACCTTCGACCGCGCGGTGGTCGACCTCGGCACGCGCGCCTTCGCGCCCGGCCAGACCTACGTGGCGCTGTCGCGGCTCACCTCGCTCGACGGCCTCTACCTCACGCGCCCGCTGCGGCCGGCGGACATCATCGTCGACCAGCGCGTGCGCCGCTTCATCCACGAGGTGCGCGAGCGCGACGCCGCCCGCGCGGCTCGCGCGGACCTCCGCCGCGAGACGACCGCGCCGGCCGCCTCGCCGGCCGAGACGGCGGCGGAGGAGGACCGTCGCGATCGCGTCGACGCGGGCTTCGCCTCCGACGCCCCGCCGCCGTTCTAGCGGGTCAGCCGGCCGGGGGAGCGCTGTGGTCGAGCACCGGCAGCGCAGCGAGCTCCCGCAGGAACCGGGTCGCCGCGAGCCGCTCCTCGCTCGTCATCGCCGCAGCCACGGCGAAGCGACGCGAATGGTCCCGGCCGAGCGACGCGGTCGCCGTCGCACGCGTCGCCTCCGTCACCACGATGGAGAGCGCGCGGCGGTCGGTGGGATGCGCCTCGCGACGGATGTGCCCCGCGTGCTCGAGCCGGTCGAGCAGCTTCGTCACGGACGGACCGGTGATGCCGAGGTGCTCGGCGAGCATCGTCGAGGTCACGATGCGGCTCTCGCGCCGGGCGACCATCAGGAAGCGGATGGCCCGCATGTCGTTCTCGCCGAGCTTCATGAAGCGTCGGCTTGCCTCGCTGTGCGCCTCCGAGGCCCGGTGCCAGCGACGCAGCGCGTGGAAGAGGTCGATCACCTCCTCGATGTCCGCGTCGCTGAGCCCGAGCTCGTGGACGAGCTCGACCGATGCGTCGTAGCGCCGGGGGTCGAGCATGGCTCGCTGCTCGGCGGAGCCATCCTCGGGGCGCATCATGGCTCCATGATAGGACGAACAACTCATAGTTGCGTAGGCTCACTATTTGCTACGGTGTGGCCATGACGATCTTCGAGCCGCTCGAGCAGGAGCTCGTCGTGCTCCTCGACGAGCGCCGTCGGCCGATCGGCTCTGCACCCAAGGCCACTGTGCACACGGCCTCGACCGAGCTGCACCTGGCCTTCTCGTGCCACGTGCTGCACGAGGACGGGCGGATGCTCGTGACCCGGCGAGCGCTCTCGAAGGTCGCGTGGCCCGGCGTGTGGACGAACGCCTGCTGCGGTCATCCCGCGCCCGGTGAGCCGCTCGAGGCGGCCGTGCGCCGGCGCCTGCGGCACGAGCTCGGCGCCGAGGTCGGCGCGCTCGAGCTCGCCCTGCCCGACTTCGCGTACCGCGCGGTCGATGCGAGCGGCGTCGTCGAGAACGAGGTCTGCCCGGTGTTCACGGGTCGCCTGGTCGGTGCGCTGGACCCCGCCGCGTCCGAGGTCGCCGAGTGGCAGTGGGTCGAGCCCGACCGGCTGCTGGCGGGCATCCGTGCGACGCCCTGGGCGTTCAGCCCGTGGCTCGTGCTGCAGGCGGAGCAGCTGCCCGCGCTCGTGGGCGCGCCGTGACCACGGTCGACGCGCCGACGCTGCTGGCCGAGGTCGAGCAGCGGATCGCGGTGCTCGCGGCCCCCACCGGTCAGCACCCGGTGCAGCTCGCCGCGCAGCACGCCGTCTCGGGCGGCAAGCTGCTGCGCCCGCGCCTGGTGCTCGCCGCAGCGGGTGGGAGAGCCGACCGGGACGCCGTGATCACCGCCGCGGCGGTCGTCGAGCTCCTGCACGCCGCGCTCCTCGTCCACGACGACGTGATCGACGCCGACGACGAGCGGCGCGGCGAGCCCTCCCTGTCGCGCGCGGCCGCCGACGAGGCGACGGCCACCGGCATCCCGACTCCGGCCGCCGCCCGCATCGGCATGACCACCGCGATCGTGGCGGGCGATGCCCTGCTCGTGCGGGCGATCGCGGCGCTCGTGCGGCTCGACGTGCCGACGGCCGTCCGCGTCCGACTCGCCGACGTCATCGAGCGCGCCATGGTGCGCGCCGCCGAGGGTGAGCACGACGACGTCCTCTTCGCCGGCGCGGTGCCCGACGAGGCGGCCATCGGCCGCATCCTCGAGGGCAAGACGGCCGACTACTCGTTCCGCGCCCCGCTCGAGCTGGGCGCCGTGCTCGGCGGCCGCGACGAGGCCGCGATCGCGGCGCTGGGCGCGATCGGGCTGCGGATGGGCGTGCTGTACCAGCTGCGCGACGACGTGCTGGGCGTCTTCGGCGACCAGGCGGTCACCGGCAAGAGCGTGCTCAGCGACATCCGCGCGGGAGCGCCGACGCTGCTCTCCGTGCTCGCGAGCCGCGACCCGGCGTGGCATCGCACGGCCCACCACTACGGCGACCCGACGGCCGACGAGGGTGCGGCCGCCCGGATCCGAGCCGTGATGCGCGGCAGCGGCGCGCTCGCCGAGGTCGAGCGACGGATCGAGGCCGAGTGCGCGACCGTCAAGCAGATGCTCGCCGCGGCGCCGGTGGAGGAGCGGCTGCGGGCAGAGCTGGGCACCATCGTCGAGCGCTGCGCGGAGCGTGGACGATGACCGGCCTCGAGCTGTACACCGCGACCGCACGGCGGGCGAGCTCCGCGGTCATCGGCGCCTATTCGACGTCCTTCGGCATGGCGAGCCGGCTGCTGCCCCCGGCGATGCGCGGCGACATCCAGACGGTCTACGCGCTCGTCCGGGTCGCCGACGAGATCGTCGACGGCCCCGGCGCGGAGTCCGGCCTCGATGCCGCCGCGTGCCGCCGGGTGCTCGACGGGCTCGAGCGAGAGGTCGACCGCGCGATGGCGACCGGCTTCAGCGCCGACCTGGTCGTGCACGCGTTCGCCGAGACCGCGCGCCGGGTCGGCATCGACCGCGGCCAGACCGCGCCGTTCTTCGCCGCCATGCGCCGCGATCTCGACCCCGTCGCGTTCGCCGACGACCGCGAGCTGCGGCAGTACGTCTACGGCTCGGCGGAGGTGGTGGGCATCATGTGCGTGCGCTGCTTCACCGCCGGCCGCAGCCTGCCGGACGCGGAGGCGCGGCGCGTGGCGCGCGGTGCGCGGGCGCTCGGCAGCGCCTTCCAGGTCGTCAACTTCCTGCGCGATCTCGGCGCCGACGCCGATGGGCTGGGCCGCAGGTACCTGCCCGGTCTGGACGCTGCGCATCCGACCGACGAGGCGGTGGGTCGCGTGCTCGACCGGCTCGAGGGCGAGCTGCGGATCGCGCGCGCCACGATCGCGAGCCTCCCGCGCGAGGCCCGGCCGGCCGTGACGGCGGCGCACGACCTCTTCGCCGCGCTCGCGCGCCGCATCCGCGCGACCCCCGCGAGCGAGCTGCGCGCCCGGCGCATCAGCGTGCCGAGGGCCGAGAAGGCGGCGATCATCGCCCGTGCCGCGCTGGGCGCCGGGCTCGCGCGCGCGTCCGCGACGTCGGACCGCTCGCCTCGGCCGGAGCCGGCGCAATGAGCCGCATCGTCGTCATCGGCGGCGGCATCGCGGGCCTCGCGAGCGCGGGCCTGCTCGCGCGCGACGGCCATGAGGTCACGCTCGTCGAGCAGTCGCCCGCGCTCGGCGGCCGTGCGGGCGTGTGGCGCTCACGCGGGTTCACGTTCGACACCGGGCCGTCGTGGATGCTCATGCGCGAGCCCTACGAGCACGCGTTCCGGATGCTCGGGTCGAGCCTCGACGCCGAGGCCGACGTGGTGCGGCTCGACCCCGCCTACACCGTGCTGTTCGAGGGAGAACCGGAGCCGCTCGAGATCTCGGGCGACCTCGCGACCACGATCGAGAGGGTCGAGGCGATCGAGCCGGGCGCCGGCGCGGGCCTCCGCCGCTACCTCGACTCGGCGACCGGGACCGCGGCGCTCGCCACCGGCGGGCTCCTGTCGAATCGCTTCGACTCCCCGAGCGCGTTCGCGGGCATGGGACTCGGGCGCCGGTTCCCCACGCTCGCTCGGCTGCTCGTCGAATCGCTCGAGTCGCGGATCGCGCGCTCGTTCCACGACCGGCGGCTGCGCCAGGTGCTCGGCTACCCGGCCGTCTTCCTCGGCACCGAGCCGAGGTCGGCGCCCTCGATGTACCACCTGATGAGCCACTTCGACCTCGTCGAGGGCGTCTGGTACCCCCAGGGCGGCTTCACGCGCATCGTGGACGCGCTCGCTCGGCTCGCGACCGAGGCGGGCGCCGCGCTGCGGACCGCCGCGCGCGTCGAGCGCATCCTCGTCGAGGACGGCGCGGCGCGCGGCGTCGTGCTCGCGAGCGGCGAGCGCATCGGCGCCGACCTCGTCGTGTCCGCGGCCGACGGCCACGCGACCGACACGAAGCTGCTCGCCCACGTGCCGGGCGTCGCCGAGCGCGGGCGTCGCCGATGGGCGCGCCGCGTGCCCGGACCCTCGGCCGTGCTCGTCATGCTCGGGGTCGAGGGCGCGCTGCCCGAGCTCGAGCACCACACGCTGCTCTTCACGCGCGACTGGGAGGAGGGCTTCGGCCGCATCTTCGGGCCGCCCGCAGCCGACCCCGCCGACGGCGTCACCGATCCCGCGTCGCTCTACGTCAGCCGCACCTCGGCGACCGACCCGTCGGTCGCCCCGGCCGGACACGAGGCGCTCTTCGTGCTCGTGCCCGTGCCCGCCGACGTGCGACTGGGCGCCGGCGGCGTCGACGGCGCGGGGGATGCGGCGGTCGAGGCGATCGCCGACCGCGCGATCGCGCAGATCGGGGCGTGGGCGGGCATCGACGACCTCGCGGCGCGCGTCGTCGCGCGCCGCACGGTGGGCCCCGCAGACTTCGCCGCCGACTTCGACGCCTGGCGCGGCACAGCGCTCGGACCCGCCCACACCCTGCGCCAGAGCGCCTTCCTGCGCGGCTCGACGAAGCACCCGCGCGTGCGCGACCTGCTGCTCGCGGGCTCGACGACCGTGCCCGGGATCGGGGTGCCCATGTGCCTCATCTCGGCCGAGCTGGTCGTGAAGCACGTGCGCGGCGACCGATCGACGGGCCCGCTGCAGCCGCTCGCCGGCTCGGCGGGGCACGCGCGATGAGCCTCGCGTACCTCGGGGCGATCGCGGTCGCGGCGCTCGGCACGGGCGCGCTCGACGCCCGCTACCGCCTGGCGCTCTTCCGCGACGCCCGGCGGACGCTGCTCGCCGTCGCGCTCACCGCGCTCGTCATGGTCGGGTTCGACCTCGCCGCCATCGCGACCGGCAACTTCCGGCTGGGCGCCTCGCCGTGGATGACCGGTCTCGAGGTGCTGCCGCACCTGCCGATCGAGGAGCTCGCGTTCCTGCTCTTCCTCGCGTACGTCTCGCTCGTCGCGTTCACGGGGGTCGAGCGCGTGCTGGTCTCGCGCCGGCCCAGGGAGACGTCGTGAGGTACGCGCTCCTGCTCGCGCCGCTGCTCATCGCAGCGCTCATCGCGGCGGTCGTCGCGCTGCGCCGCCGACGCCGCAGCTGGGCGTCGCTCGCGATCGCCGCCGCGATCCTCGTCGCCCTCACGATCGTGTTCGACTCGGTGATGATCGCGGTCGACCTGTTCCGCTACGACGAGGCGCTGCTGCTCGGCCCCCGCGTGGGGCTCGCGCCCGTCGAGGACCTCGCGTACGCCATCATCGCGCTGCTCCTCGTGGTCGCGCTCTGGCGGCTGCTGCCGACGCGCATCCGGTCGTCCCGCGACGCGCGCGCGAGCTGGAGCGAGCCGCCGGATGCCTGAGGTCGCCCGCGCGACCGGCCTCGGCCGGCGACTGCTGCTCGCCTCCCGCCCGGTGAGCTGGATCAACACCGCCTTCCCGTTCGCGGCGGCGATGCTGCTCACGACCGGTGAGTTGGACGTGCGGCTCGTGATCGGCACGCTCTTCTTCCTCGTGCCCTACAACCTCGCGATGTACGGGATCAACGACGTCTTCGACTACGAGTCCGACGCCAGCAATCCGCGGAAGGGCGGGGTCGAGGGCGCGCTGCTGCCGCCGTCGACGCATCGGGCGACGCTGCTGTGGTCCGCGGGGCTCGCCGCGCCGTTCGTGGTCGTGCTGCTGCTGCTCGGCGGGCCGGGATCGTGGGCGGTGCTCGCGGTGAGCCTCTTCGCGGTCGTCGCGTACTCGGCCAAGGGGCTCCGGTTCAAGGAGGTGCCGGTGCTCGACTCCGTCACCTCGAGCACGCACTTCGTCAGTCCCGCGGTCTACGGGCTCGTGCTCGCCGGCGCGGAGTGGACGCCGCAGCTCGTCGCGGTGCTCGTCGCCTTCTTCTGCTGGGGGATGGCGAGCCACGCGTTCGGCGCCGTGCAGGACGTCGTGCCCGACCGCGAGGCCGGCATCGGCTCGATCGCGACCGCGCTCGGCGCTCGCGCGACCGTGCGGATCGCCGTCGCGCTCTGGGCGGCGGCGGGCCTCCTCATGCTGCTGGCGCCGTGGCCCGCGTGGCTCGCCGCCGCGGTCGCACTGCCGTACATCGTGCTCGCGGCGCCGTTCTGGAGCGTCACCGATGCGGGCAGCGCTGCGGCGAACCGCGGCTGGCGTCGCTTCCTCTGGGTCAACTACGTGTGCGGCTTCGTGGTCACCATGGTCTGCATCGCATGGGCGATGGGTGTCCGATGAGCGGCCGTCGTGTGCTCGTCACCGGCGCCACCGGCTACGTCGGCGGCCGCCTCGCCCCGCGCCTGGTCGAGGCGGGGCACGCGGTGCGCGCGCTCGCCCGCGATCCCGGGCGGCTCCGCGATGCGGCGTGGGCGGACGCGGTCGAGATCGTCCGCGGCGACCTCGAGCGACCGGCGGATGTGCGGCGCGCGGTGGAGGGCGTCGACGTCGTGTACCACCTCGTCCACGCGATGAGCGCGGGCGGCGACTTCGCGAAGGCCGAGCTCGTTCAGGCGCAGCATGTGGCCGCGGCGGCGAAGGAGGCGGGCGTGCAGCGCATCATCTACCTCTCGGGGCTGCATCCCGAGGGGGAGCGGCTGTCGAAGCACCTCGCGTCGCGCGTCGCGGTCGGCGACGCGCTGCTCGCCTCCGGGGTGCCGACGATCGTGCTCGAGGCGGGGATCGTCATCGGCTCGGGCTCCGCATCCTTCGAGATGGTCCGGCACCTCACCGACGTGCTGCCCTACATGCCGGCGCCCCGCTGGGTGCGCAACTTCGTGCAGCCCATCGCCGTGCGGGACGTCCTGCACTACCTCGTGGAGGCCGCGTCGGTGCCGGGCGACGTGCACGGCACCTTCGACATCGGCGGCCCGGACGTGCTGCGCTACGGGCAGGTCATGAACGGCTACGCCGTCGAGGCGGGGCTCCCGCAGCGGCCGATCGCGCCGCTCCCGGTGCTCACGCCCTGGCTGGCCTCCCAGTGGGTCAACCTCGTCACCCCCGTGCCGCGCGCGATCGCGATGCCGCTCATCGGGTCGCTCCTGCACGACTGCGTCGTCGAGGAGCGACGCATCGACGCCGTCATCCCCCCGCCGGAGGGCGGCCTGACCGGCTACCGACGGGCCGTGCGCCTGGCGCTCGCGCGGGAGCGCTCCGGCGACATCGAATCCAGCTGGCGCTCCGCGTCGGCGGCGGGAGCGCCGTCGGATCCGCTGCCGACCGACCCGCGCTGGTCCGGCTCGACGGTGTTCGAGGATGCGCGCGAGCGCTCCGCCTCGGCATCCCCGGCCGCCGTCTGGACGGTCGTCGAGGCGATCGGCGGCGCTCGGGGCTGGTACTCCGTGCCGCTGCTGTGGAGCCTGCGCGGTCTCGCGGACAGGCTCGTGGGTGGCGTGGGCCTCCGACGGGGCAGGCGAGACCCCGACCGGCTGCGCGAGGGCGACACGGTCGACTGGTGGCGCGTGGAGCGCATCGAGCGCGGGCGGCTGCTGCGGCTGCGCGCCGAGATGAAGGTGCCGGGGCGCGCGTGGATCGAGTTCGAGGTGACGCCGGAGGGCGACGGCGCGCACTACCGGCAGCGTGCGATCTTCCTGCCGAGCGGGCTCACCGGCCGGCTCTACTGGTGGGCCCTCGTGCCGGCCCACCACGTCATCTTCGAGGCGATGGCGAGCCGCCTCGTCGCCGTCGCCGCGGCGTCCGAGCGGGAGTCCCGCCGATAGCATCGAGGGGATGAGGATCTGGTCGCTGCACCCCGCGCTGCTCGACCGCCAGGGGCTCACAGCCTGCTGGCGCGAGGGGCTGCTCGCGCAGGCGGTGCTCGCCGGACGCACGAAGGGCTACCTTCGGCACCCGCAGCTCGAGCGCTTCCGCGCCGAGATCGATCCGCTCGCGAGCATCGGCGCGTACCTCGCGTTCGTGGCCGACGAGGCGGACGCGCGCGGCTACAACTACGACCGCACCCGCATCGACAGGCCGGGTCCCGCGCCGCGCATGGCGGTGACCGACGGCCAGCTCGAGCACGAGCTGCAGCACCTGCGCGCGAAGCTCGCGGCGAGGAGCCCCGATCGGCTGCCGCTCGCCGTGCAGTCGGCGCCGCATCCGCTCTTCATCGTCGAGCCGGGCGGCATCGCGGACTGGGAGCGCGTCACGGACATCGTCGCTGGGGCGACGCCTCCGGAGTCAGCGGGCGAGTAGTCCGCTCAGCGGTGCTCGAACCGCCAGGGGAGCGAGCCGACGTGCAGCCGGTGGCGCGGCCCCTCCTCGGTGTCGGGCAGGCCGTCGTAGGCCTCGTCGCCCGCCCAGATCGCGAGCCCGCGCTCGGGGTCCTGCTTCGTCGCGTAGCGCCGGAGCTCGTGCTTCGAGATGCCGGCGATCGCCGCGTCGACGGTCGGATAGGCCATGAGGGTGTCGAGCGTGACCCACGTGGGCGGGAACAGCCGCAGGGTGCCGGCGCCGTGCTGCTTGAGCGCATCCGCCGGACGGATCCACCGCGAGGCGACCGCCTCGGTGTGCTGCAGCACGACGTCGCCGTCAGGCGCCTCGGCGACGAAGAACCAGGTGATGAACTTCGTCGCGAGCTGCTCGGGCGGCGACCAGTGCGACAGCGGCACGAGCGCGTCGGGCGACACGATGAGCCCCGACTCCTCGGCGGTCTCGCGCACCGCGGCGTTCCTCGCGCTCGACTCCTCGTCGTCGACGCGATCGACCGGCTCGACCCTGCCGCCGGGGAAGACCCAGCCGCCGGCGAACGAACCGCGGTCGGGGCGCTGCAGCAGCAGCACCTCGATCGCACCGGCGCCGTCGCGGATGAGCACGAGCGTGGCGGCGGTCGGGATGACGGTCACGCGCTCACGCTATCGCTGAGGCGCCCTCATCCGCGTCTGCAATGCCGGGATGCTCGCGGATCTGCGTCACCGACACGGCGTGGAGGTCCGGCTTCTGCGCCGGCACGGCCAGCACCTCGAGCGGCGGCGTGCGATCCAGCGACGGATCGAGTCCCTGCAGGCTGGAGAAGCGCCGTGCCTGCGTGACCACGTTGCGGTCGAGGGATGCGTTGAACGCGTTGTACGCCTCGACCGTGCTGTTGAGGCGCTTGCCGAGCGTCGCGAGGTGCGACCCCATCGTGCCGAGCCGCTTGTGCAGCTCGCGCCCCACCTCGAGCACCTGCATCGCCTCGCCCGCGAGCTGCTCCTGCCGCCAGGTGTAGCCGACCGTGCGCAGCAGCGCCACGAGCGTCGCGGGGGTGGCCAGGATGACGTTGCGCGCGAACGCCCGCTCGAACAGCGTCGGGTCGCGCTCGAGCGCCGCGTTGAGGAACGGCTCCGCCGGCACGAACATCACGACGAACTCGGGCGTGCCGGGCACGGCCTCCCAGTAGGCCTTCGAGCCGAGCTGGTCGATGTGGTCGCGCATGTGGCGCGCGTGCGCGTCGAGCCGCTTGTCGCGCGTCGCGTCGTCGCGGGCCTCCATCGCCTCGAGGTAGCCGCTGAAGGCGACCTTCGCGTCGACGATCACCTGCTTGTCGCCGGGCAGGTGCACGAGCATGTCGGGTCGCAGCGCGCCGTCGTCGGTGACGTGGTGCGCCTGCTCGGTGAAGTCGACGTGCTCGAGCATGCCTGCCGACTCGACGACGCGGCGCAGCTGCAGCTCGCCCCAGCGCCCGCGCACCTGCGGTGCCCGCAGCGCGGTCACGAGCTGCCGCGTCTCGACGGTCAGCTGCTCGGAGGAGGCCCGCATCGCGTGCAGCTGCTCGGCGAGGGCGGCGTTCGCCTGCGCCCGCGCCTGCTCGGCCGCCGTCACCTCGCCGCGCACCGACTCGAGCGACCTCGTCAGCGGCTCGACGAGCTGCTGCACCGCGGCCTCGCGCTTCGCGAGCTCGGCCGCGCCCTCGGTCTGCGACCGTCGCAGCCGCTCCTCCGCCTGCTCGAGGAAGACCGCGGCGTTGCGCTCGAGCGCGGCGCTGCTGAGCGCCGCGAACTCGTCCGCCCGACGCTGGGTGTCCTGCTGCAGCTCGGCGAGCGCCTCCCTGCCGCGCTGGCGCTCCTCCGCGACGCGGCGCTGCGCCTCGTCCCGCACCTCCTCGAGCTGGGCGGCATGGCGGCGCTCGGCGATGTCGCGCTCCCGCACGCGCTCGGCCTCGAGCGCCTCCAGCCGGCCTCGCGTGGCCAGCAGGTCACCGGTGGCGGTGGCGCTGTCGGCGGCGGCTGCGGAGCGACCGACCCGCGCGCCGAGCACGGCCCCGAGCGCGCCGGCGAGCAGCACGGCGGCGGATGCGGCGATGATCACGAGCGGCTCCATGCGTCCATGGGACCAGAGGCCGGTGACAACGCGTCGTTGACGCGCCAGCGGATGGAGGCCCTGCGGAGGGACGGGCTGCGTCGTAGGGTCGGTGCATGGTCGAGATCGAGCGCATCGTGGCACCCAACCCCGGCCCCATGACGCTGGACGGCACGAACACCTACGTGCTGGGCGGCCAGGTGGTCGTCGATCCGGGCCCGGCTGACGCGCGGCACATCGAGCGGCTCGTCGAGCTGCGGCCCCGGCTGATCCTCGTGACCCACCGGCACCTCGACCACACGGAGGGAGCGGCGGAGCTCGCGCGATCGACCGGAGCCGTGCTGCGCGGCCTCGATCCGGACGAGTGCCTCGGCGGCGAGCCGCTCGTGGACGGCGAGTGGATCCCGGTCGACGACGTCGAGCTGCAGATCGTCGCGACCCCCGGCCACACCGCGGACTCGGTGTGCATCGTGGTGCCGGGCAGGGCCGTGCTCACCGGCGACACGATCCTCGGCCGGGGCACGACCGTCATCATGCACCCGGACGGCGCGGTGGCGCCCTACCTGGCGACGCTCGACCGGCTGGAGGCGCTCGGCGACCTCGAGGCGCTGCCGGGCCACGGCGATCCGCTGCCGTCCGTCGCCGCGGTGGCGCGCCAGTACCGCGAGCACCGGCTGGAGCGGCTCGAGCAGGTGCGGGCGGCGCTCGCGGCGCTCGGCGCGACGGCGGGGGAAGCCTCCGTCGCCGCGGTCACCGACGTCGTCTACGCCGACATCGACCCCTCGGTGCGGCCCGCGGCCGAGGCCTCGATGGCCGCGCAGC